>CALKYM010000096.1 GCA_938003525.1 uncultured Planctomycetales bacterium
GTGAAGCCGCGGCCGCACATGATGTCGAACATCTGAGCCCGCTTGTGGTCGCGAATCTTGCCGCGATCCGAATGCCACGCCCCGCTGGCCACGTCGACGATGCCCAGGCCGTTGCCGGGGCCAGTGGGGACGAACACATCCATCACCAGCCCCACACCGTCGGTCTCAGCGTAGACGATGTTCTTCAACTGTTCGTACGGTTGTTCCCCCGGCTCGGCAGCAGTCAGCGAATTCGCGAAGAGTGCAGCGGCCAACACTGCGGCGCTGGCCCGCAGCGTCCATTGTTCAATCTTTGTGGTTTGCATCATTACTCCTCCTCTATGCTGCGACTGTCGCAGTAGATTTGTTTGCGCCCTACTCGCGGAGCAGCCACTCGACCATTCGCGCGGTGACGACTTCGGCGGCGTCTTGCTGGACGAAGTGGCCGGCTTCGGGAATCGTGATCAGGGTCAGTTCGTTGTCGATCCATTCCCAGGTTCCGGACAGCGCGCCGGGCAATAGCGCCGGATCCTTCAGTCCGTGGAACATCAATACGGGGCTCTTCACTTGCGGGAGGTCGGCCACGCTTTCGGAATAGGGCTCGCGCGGATAGTTGGCCTTGTAGTAGTTCAGCATGGCTTCCATGTCGGAGTTCTTGAAAGCCTCGACATAAATCTTGCGGGCCTCGGGGTCGCGAACCCAGAAGGTGAGCATGGCGGGCTGGATTTGCTTGTGCGCATCCGGCTTCTGGAAGTTGCGAGCGTACTCGCTGGCCGCCTGTTGCTTGGGATTGCTGGCCAACTCGCGCATCAGGCCGCGTGGATGGGGCAGATTGAGAATCACCAGACGATCCAGCCGATCAGGCTGAGTCATGGCATAGTTCCAGGCGACCATCCCGCCCCAATCGTGACCGACGATGATCGCCTTTTCGCGATCGAAATGGTCGACGACGGCGACGACGTCGGCGACAAGCTTGTCGACGGTGTAGTTGTCCACGCCCTCTGGTTTGTCGCTCTTGTTGTAGCCCCGCTGATCGATGGCCACGACCTGAAAGTGCTCGGCCAGCGCCGGCATCTGCTCGCGCCACGAATACCAAAAGTCGGGAAAGCCGTGGATCATCACCACCAGCGGTCCTTCACCTTTCGTGACGTAGTGGATCTTGACGTCACCCGATTGGGCGAATCCGTGCTCGCCAAGATCCTCGTCGCCCCGCGTTGTGGCCGGAAGGGCCGTTGCGGCAACGAGCAATGCGGCGAGCAACCAGCGATTCGAGGATTGGACGGTATTCATGGCGAAGGCTCTTTAGAAGGCGATTGGTTTACAACGAACGCGTTGCGGACGGCAGCGGCAGCAGCAGACGATCCGATGAGGGTCGCCCAGCCATGCAATTCGCTGCATTGACTTGGGGGACCAAGCTCACCCGAGCGAGTGCGCAGGTTACTCGTGGCTAGCCGCGCGGTCAATTTGCCGCTGCGGTGCCATGCCAAGTCGCACGTCGTTCGCTTGCAGTGACGGCCCGCCGCAATGGTCGTCGACAGGTCGTCGATCCAGTCGTCTTCAAGTTTCCGACTTCCGAGGGATACGAAAGCGGGCAGAGCCGAGCCCCGGTCGCGGGGATTGGCGAGCGGAGATTCTCTCAGGTACGCTGAAACCGGCACGGGGTCTGGTGGTGTAATGGCTTTCGTCGGAGTGCGCGCGGTGAAAGAATTGCCGTACTTAGGTTCGCCCCGTGGCGATGGCGGCGTCTGAACTGGAATTCGGCGGCGGAGCATTGAGTAGAGGACTGTTGAAGGGATCGGTGGTTCGGAGGCCTATGCTGGTGAATGAAGCGACTGTGCGAAATCCAAGCGGCCTAGTGACCACTGTTCATGGTCACCCGTTCATGTCGATACTTATCGGAGCGACCAGCCTCGTCTTCACGGCGTTCTATGTTGTTGCGCTTGATGCTGAGGCCAACGCCGGCCCATCGGCCGTCGCCGGCGAGAGCGACGTTGCTGCGGAGGCGGAGCAGGCAGATCAGTGCGAATTTGCCTGCGGCGACGACGAGGGACTGGTTCGCCCTGAGGGATGGCCCGAGGACGAGCCACTACCGACGGTCAATTCCAACTGCACGCGGTGCCATCTCACCGCCGGACGCGAGTTGACAGCGGCGGTTGTCCACTTCACCCGTAGCGCTCACGACATCAACGAACTGACTTGCAACGACTGTCACGGGGGGAACACCGAGGACGACATTACGGCACACGACGACGAGTTTGATTTCATCGGCACCAAGCTCAGCACGCACATCGCGACCTGTGCCGATTGCCACTACGACGAGGCTGAGGAGATCGAAGAAGGTCCTCACGCCTGGGATTGGTCGGAGCGGATCAACCTCGAGTACCCCACTTGCATCGATTGCCACGGCAACCACGACGTGGGCAACCCGGCCGGCGATCTAACTCTGCTGGACGTGTGTTACGACTGCCACGACGACTTCGAAGAGGACTTCCCGGGCTACGCGCAAGTGGTCGAAGCGAACGACGAGTACTGGCAGACCATGATGCGGGTTCGACGGCACAATCGCTTGCAGGCGGATCCCATTCCTGAGGAGTTCGTCGACGACGTGGCCGAGCTGCGCACCGAGACAATGGAGTTGTTCCACCACGCGGGCAAGCTGGCAGACGATCGCGCCGCCGCCCTGGCCGACAAGACCGATCGCATGCGCGAGGCGCTGGCTGCGTGGTTGGAAGAGCAGTGATCCGGCAGATCCCCCCGACCTGCTGAGCCCGCTGAATTGGCAGGGATCGGGCCACGCAGATATATTGATGGGCCTGTCGCCCGTACTCCAAGTGCCCCACCCGATATGAGGTGATCCATGAACCACGCGGCCAGCAAACGTCACTCGGGTTGGAGCCGTCGTCATTTTCTCGGCACGGCGGGGGCGGCTTCAGTAGGTACGGGCCTCGTCGGCCTGCGTCCCACGTGGGCGAAGGCCGCTGACAGCGATGCTGCGGAGAAGGCCGTCGTCGGCATCGCTCGCGGTTCGAGCATGGAGGATGCGACGCGGAAGGCGGTCGAGCTCTCTGGCGGCATGGACTTTATCGAGCCTGATCAAGTCGTATTGATCAAGCCGAACTGCACCGGCGGTGCCAGAAGGCCGACCACAACAGACCCCGAGGTGCTGTACGCCGTGATCAAGTTGGCAGCCGAGCGTGGGCCGCGCAGGATTCTTGTCTCTGACCGCTGCTTCTCGCCGGTATTCCGCCCCGATACGCCGAAGACGGTCGACGTGATGGAGAAGGTCGGCCATCTCGATGCAGTGAACCAAGCGATCTCCGACTGCAAAGCGCCGGTGGTCGCGGTGGGCCTCGAACGCCCCGAAGAGATTTTCGAAGAACTAGGCGTCCCGGCGGATACGCCAGCATGGCGGCGCGTCAAACCCGAGGGTGCCGAGCATTGGCCCAACGGTTTCGAATTGGCGGAGCTGTTGTTTCAGGCCGATCACGTGATCAACGTGCCGGTGATCAAGACGCACTTCCAGGCCTGGTTCACGATGTCGATGAAATCGTTCGTCGGCATGAGCAGCCACGACACGCGGCGCGAATTCCACGGTGCTTTCAAGGGCAACAACAGCCTGTTTGATCAGAAAGCGCCCGGCGCGCGCCGCCGCCGCGGTCGCGACGGTCGCAGGCTCGACGTCGAAGAGGTCGAGCCGATGGTGAACCGTGTGGCCGAGCTCAATCTCGGTCTGGCGCCGTCTCTCAACATCATGGATGGTACGGAGAGTTTCGTCTTCGGTGGCCCGTCCGACGGTGATACCGTCGAACCGAAGCTAATCGTCGCCAGCCGCGATCGGATTGCGGCCGACGCCACGGGCATTGCCGTGCTCAAGCGTTACGGCACCGAACGGCGACTGCAGCGGTACTCGCCGTGGGAAAACCCCTTCATTCAGCACGGCATCGAGATCGGCCTCGGCATCGACAGCGCCGAAAAAATCAATCTCAAGCATGCCGGCATGGACGACGATATCGAGCTGGTCAAGGAAAACCTCGTCTAGCCCGGTCGGTCAACCCGCGGCCTAGTGCTCCGTCAACACGTAATTCTCGGGTGCGAGTTGTCCGGCGAACCACGACGATATTGTCTGCGCCAAAGCACTTGCGTCTTTGGCGAACGTTTCGCGTCGCCCGAATGAATCGGGCTGTCGCTCCACTAGTCGGCGTTGGCCTTGCGTACGGCTGCTTCCAGATTGCGCGCCGTGCTGAGGTAGTAGTTACGGGCATTGAAGCTGGTTTGCCGCACGGCCAGTGCCTTGAAGGCGTCGGCCTGCAGCGAGTGCGCTTCTCCTGGCGAATCGGCAACCGCCATCAGACAGCCGGCCAATTCGGCGGCCCACTGGTAGTCGCCATCGCTCAGCGCCGACTGTGTGCGTTCCATGAGTTCATCGTGGCCGCCCGCCAATTCGATCATGCGCCGTGCCCGCTCGCGCCCGGGCAAGGGAAAGAGCTGCGTGGCATCGCCGTTGAACCAGCCCATCAGGCCCGAGTAGATCGTGCGGACCGACCAGGCCACGGTACCGTAGGTTTCTTGGAGATACGGCTTGCCGGTCAGTTCCTCGGGTAGGCGCACGACTTCGATCAGTTCATCGGGTGTGAGTCCCTGGTTCATGCCGGCCACCGTCTGGTCGTACACCGAGCGGATGGCATTACGGTAGTCGGTGAGGACTTCGCGGATTCGCTCGCGACCTACAATCGGCTGCGTGTGGCTGGGAACGAGGACTTCCGGCTCCTCGGCAATCATCTTGTCGAGACTCTCGACCCACTCCAAAGGGTCGCGATAGGGAGTACCCCGAATCGCATACAGATTCGGAAACGCCTCGTAGTAGTTGTCGCCAGGCAGGAGTGTCCGCTTGTCGGGCAGCCAGACATACAGCTGGTCGGGCGTTTCACCCGGCGCGTGCACCAGTTCCATTTCGATCCCTGCCACGTCCAACAGCAGCGGCTCGTCGTGAATTACCTGAGTCGGCGGCAAGAACTGGACCGGTGCGCCCTGCTCGTCGATGCTCAATCTGGGTCCGATTCCCGCGCCCTCGTGCAGCCGCTGCGGCAGCGTGATGCCAAACTGCCGAATGTTCCTTGGCAGCATGGCTTCGCGCAACACCTGGTTGCGGTGGACCTCGGCCATCGTCGAGGCGTGTGCGTAGACCTCCGGTGCGTCGTTGCCGGCGAAGATCTTAGCCCCCATCACGTGGTCGTAGTGATTGTGGGTGTAGACGATCGCGCGGACCGGTTTGGTGCTGATCTTGTCGAACTCGGCTTTCACCGCCCGGGCTGCGCGGCCGCTCTCCATCGTGTCGACAACAACCACGCCATCGTCGCCTTCGATCAGAATCGAGTTGGCCAATCCGAAGCCGATGGCGACGTGCACGCCATTGGTGACTTCGATCACGTGGGGCGTAGTTGGCATCGTTCGGGAAACGGCGCGGGCTGTGCTGGAGCGGTCCTGGGCCGTGGCGACCGTCGTCATGGTAGCCAAGGCCAGCGTGCCGGTAACCACAATCGCGCGAAACGTTGTCGCCATAGAGTTCTCCTCGTGGCTAGTGCTCCGTCAACACGTAATTTTCAGGTGCGAGTTATCCGGCGGAGCACTACCATGTTGTCTGCGCCAAAGCACGTGCGTCTTTGGCGAACGCTTCGCGTCGCCCGAATGAATCGGGCTGACGCTCCACTAGTTGCGCCCGGCGGCTGAGATCCATCCGTCGGCGCGTGCTCAACCATACCACGCGAGAACAGTGCCCGGGGGTACGGGCAGAGAGTAATGGCGACCCGGCAAGGAGCAGTCTGCGACGATCGATCCGCAGATTGCAGCGGGCATTCAGGGCGAACCTCTAGTCGCCGTGGCGGCTTCCAGCGTCTGGAGCAGCAGTTGCCGCAATTCGCCATCAGCACGGTGGAGGGCGCGACGATAGTACACCCTAGCTACGGCCGGCTTGTCGCGCTGTTCTGCAGCCCTGCCTTCGGCGAACAAGTCGAGCGCCTCCTGGCCGGCCACGTCTTCTGCGTCTGCCCGTTCGGCGAGAATCTCTTCGACGCTCTGGGCGGGCCGTCCCGCCGTGCTGCGCTGTGCCGCATCGAGTTGCCGGGCGAACGCTGGGCGCTGTGGTCCACGAGCACCACTGAGCTGTAGTGGAGGCTCCTGCGGGCGGTCGTGAATCGTTGCGTGCACGGTTGCCCCACCGGCTTGCGCAGCCGACTGCGAGAGCCGGTCGATTGGTCCGTGCATAATCTCCGCCGCCCGACGTCGTCGCATCGCCGCAGCCATACCACTTCCGCTGTCGGGCACCAGCACGCTCGTGTTGACGGTGAAGAAGGAAAAGGTCGGTAGTTGCACGGCTACGGCAGTCTGTTGAGCGACCGCCCACGTGGGCCACGCGCCCGCTACAAAACCCACGAGCAAGCCAAGGGCGAGTCCGGAGGTCCGGGAAACCGTTCGCATCGCGCTCGCTCCTCTTCAGCACATGGCGGCGCTGTCTCGGATTTTCGGAACCGGCACCCCGCATCGTATCGCTCAACGCCGGCTCTAGTCAAAGCAATTCGCGATATGTGCAGGTCACAGCCGTGGCGGAGTTGCTGGCACTTCCGCGCCCCGTCGGCCTATGCTGTGCGAATGCTGAAAACAGCCTCTCCGCGCAAGAATGCCACGAGCTCAGCGAATGACGTTTGTGTTCAGGCACAACGGGCCGACTGAGCGCTCAGCAGCACATGCAGGAGATCATCCATGACGTGCAGCCGTAGGCTTTGTGGGCTGGTGCTGGGGCTCGTGTCCCTGTGCAGTGGGAACCCGGCGCCGGCGGCTGAGGCGACCGAGGCGCGTATCGCGAGCGTCGTCTCAAGGCTGGCTCCTGCCGTGCAGATCGCCGGCGAGCTGCAACACTTCGAACTTGCCGCACGGATGGAGCACTACGAAGTGCCTGGCGTGAGTATCGCCGTTGCACGCGATGGTCGTATCGACTGGGCGCGGGGCTTCGGCGTTCTGGCCGCAGGTGGCGACCAGCGCGTCGATGCCGAGACGCTGTTTCAAGCCGCGTCGATCAGCAAACCTGTGACTGCGCTGGCGACGTTGCGCTTGGTCGATCGCGGTGATCTCGATCTCGACGTGGACGTGAATCAGTATCTGCGGTCATGGCAAGTGCCCGAAGGAGAGCAATCCGCGGAGAATCCGGTCACATTGCGACGCCTGTTGTCCCACACAGCAGGCACGACGGTACACGGCTTTGGCGGCTATGCGGTCGGCACTGAGGTGCCAAGCGTTGTGCAGATTCTCGACGGTCTGCCGCCGGCGAATAGCCCGCCGGTGCGCGTCGATCGGAGCCCAGGCGAGATTTATCGATACTCGGGGGGCGGCACGACGATTGAACAACTTGTTTTGACCGAGATCTCGGGGCATTCGTTTGCCGAGCTGATGCGAGCGCAGGTGCTGGATCCGGCTGGCATGGCTAGAAGCGACTTCGCACAACCGCTCGACGGTGAGCTGAGCATCAACGCCGCCCGCGGACATCGCAGCGGAGAGGTTATATCCGGCGAATGGCGGGTTCATCCGGAGTTGGCGGCGGCAGGCCTGTGGACCACGTCGGGCGATCTGCTCCGTTTCGCACTGGTAGTCCGCGATGCCTACTACGACGCCGAAGGAGCTTTGGTCTCACAGGCCCTGGCCCGCGAGATGCTCACGCCAGTTGAGATCGAAGGCGGCGTAGCCGGCCACGGTTTGGGACCGGGTGTTGCTGGCTCGGGCGCGATGCACCGCTTCTTTCACGGCGGCAGCAACGTCGGCTATCGCGCGATGCTCGTTTGCTACGTCGAATCCGGAGATGGCGCAGCCATCATGACCAACGGCGATCAGGGGACTCAGCTCTTCGCAGAGATCCTGCGAGCTGTGGCTGTCGAGTACGACTGGCCGGGCGATGATTTCCGCCCCAAGGTTCGTCACCCCAAAGCCGTCGCCCCGCGCGAGCTGCGACGTTTGACGGGCACGTTTCGAGTCGACGACGAAGGACCGCATGAAGGTGCGTCGTTTCGCATCACGATAGCCGACGGAATGCTACAACTGCGGATCGGGCTTGATCGCGCCCGCCGGTTTCGTCCTGAATCTGAGGAGAAGTTTTTTCAGATCGATGCGAACGCCGAGCTGCGGTTCGAACGCGATGACGATGATGTGCTCGTCGCCATTCTGTTCGAGCGTGGTCACGAGATATTTCGCGGTCGGCGAGTGCGACGTTAGTCTCCGATTCGGGTGGCGTCAGAGTCTCCAGCACGATTGTCGACCGCCCTCGACGGGTTTCGGCTTGCTTGCTACCCTCCGCCTGGCGGACCGCTGGGGTCATTCGTGCTAGCGTTGCCAGCTTGGCGGGACACAGGGCGTCAAGTACGCAACTGTTGCTCGCGTCGCCAGCTTGCCTCCCGGAAAGCTCCCCGGACCGAGGGCGTAGCGATTTGATTCGATCGCAGGCAATCATCCTTGTCGCCTTTTCGGGCGTCGTTTGGTCGAGTACTTCTGCCCGCGGCGATGTCGTGCGGATTCTCGATGCCGACAACCAGGCGTTGCAGGCGCGCATCGACTTGATTCAGGGGGCACGTCGCGAGCTGTGCCTCTCCTACTTCTGCATCGGCAAGGATGATGTCGCGCTCGGCACGCTGGCGCTGGTGCGCGATGCGGCCGTGCGCGGCGTTCGGGTGCGTGTGCTCATCGACGCAGTCAGCGCCAAGGTGCCGGCGCCGATCTTGGCGGTGTTGGTTCGCGATGGGATCGAGATTCGCGAGTATCACCCGATTCGCATCGATCGCCCGAGCTGGACGCTGCGCCGGCTGCACGACAAGCTGCTGTTGGTCGACGGCCATCAGTTCATCACCGGCGGCCGCAACATCGAGGCCCGCTATTTCGGGCTCGCGCCGGAGAACTATCTCGATCGCGATGTCTACGTGCGCGGTCCCGTGGCGGGCGAAGCGCAGCGCTATTTCGACGAGATCTGGAACAGCGACGACGTCGCGCCCGTCAATCCGGTCGTCGTCAGTGTCGCTCCCTTGGGGCGGCTCGCGGGTCGCGCGCGAGCCGGCGATGCCCGAGAGCAAACAATCACCCTCGCTGCCCGCAAACTTGAACAGACGCGGATGGCCTTGGGCGAACGTCCCACGGTGCAACTCGTCTCGTTCAACGATTGGTCGGCCGGACAGTTCGACGTCGCGGGTGCGCGATTCCTCTGCGATCCACTCGACGGTCGCAGACGGGACAACGATCTGACTGACTCGTTACTCGCGGCATTCGCGGCCGCTCGGCACAGTATTTGGATCGAGAGTCCGTACCTGTATCTCACGCCGCCGTTCTTCAACGCCCTGGAAGCTGCCTGCCAGCGCGGAGTGAAGGTCCGCATCATTACCAACTCGCTGGCCACCACCGACCAGATGTTGGCTCAGGCCGGCTACGAGTCGCAGCGGCCAAGTATGCAGCGGGCGGGTATGGAGCTGTGGGAGTACAAAGGCCCGCGCTGTCTGCACTCCAAGTCGTTTCTGGTCGACGATCGCGTGGCCATCATCGGCTCGTTCAACCTCGACCCGCGCTCCGAGCGCCGCGACACCCAGGTGGCCGTGCTGGTTGACAATCCACGCATCGGCGCAGCGCTCCTAGCCTCGCTCGAGCGCGATGCCGCCAACTCGCAGCCGGCCGCCACCGGTCCCGTGCAGCTTCCGGCGTTCGACCCGAACATCTCCCCCGACCGCCGCATCCTGTTCGGCGTCTCCCGCCTGCTCGCCCCATTGATTGAAGGCGAGCTGTAGGGGCTCGGCGCATAACGCGCCGCGACTTGACGTCGCCGGTTCTTAGCACCGCCACGGAGTGCGCGAGGCGCGCCGGGCGGTCAAGCCGATCGGTGTGGCCAACAGATCCGGCCGACGCTGCGACCGGATCTGGTTACTTGTTGCCACCCGATGTTGGAGTCCTGCGCTCGCAAAGTGCCAGCTCACGTTAGCACTTTTGCCGCGCTGCTAGTGCTCCGTCAACACGTAATTCTCGTGTACGAGCTGTCCAGCGGAGCACTGCCATGTTATCTGCGCCAAAGCACTTGCGTCTTTGGCGATGGTTGCGCGTCGCCCGAATGAATCGGGCTGACGCTCCACTAGTACGTGATCCCGCCGCCGATGAAGAAACCGATCAGGTCGAGATCGCCGTCGTGGGCCACCGCAAGCGAATCGGTGCGGCCGCCGAACGCGGGCTGCGTGCCTTGTAGGAACGCGAACGAATTGCTCTCGGCAAACACGTCGCCAGTTTCCCAATGCTGGTACTCTGCACCGAAGCGAATGAAGCCGATCGCCGGACAGCAGCGGAATTGGTGCTGGTACTCAATACCGAGCTGCACCTCGATGATGCCCACGTTCTGGTTGTGATCCTTGCTCGCAGACGCTTTGTTGCGCGAGTTGGCCTGGGCGATCGCGACACCTTTCGTGACCGCATTGGCATCGGTCAGAGTCGAGACGGTGCTGTCGGCCCACAGCAGTCCACCACGGATGTTCCAGAACCCCAGCCACCGGCCGCAGAAACAGCCGCAGCGCTCGACGCAGGGTCCGGCGCAGGTATTGCAGCGATGGGGCCAGTGCATGAACAGCGGCTTGCGACCACCGACTGAGGTCGTGAACCCGACGCCCTCGATTTCGTTGGCACCCATTGCCAAACCGAGCAGGCTGACTCCATTGTTCGGATCGCCGACGTCGCCATAGGCCAAGGCCGTGGCATTGCGATCAAGCTGGGCGTAACGAGCACCAAAGGCCGTGTCGATCTGGCAATTGCCAAAGAAGCAGAACCGCTGCGTCAGTTCGATGTCGACCACATCGGCATCCAGGTGATACGCGCCTTGTACAGTCGGGAACGCACCGACCGGGACGACCGGATCCACGCTGATCGCATCGTTGCCGAAATGCCAGTGCCGGGCTCGAATGCCCCAGCCGTTGTTCTGAAACCCGAGCCAACTGCGTATTCCGGCACCGAAGCCAGGCTGGGCAGTGGCCACCCACTGAGCGTTGGTCACCAGGTTGGTCAGATAAACGGTCGCCAGCGGTTCGCTGAACGGCGCGAGAAACGTCCCTTCGGCACCCGCGTAAAAGCCCGAGCGGCAACACGCATCCCACATCGACCACACACCGCCCGACATGGGCGTGCCGTCTTCGTAGAGGAACACCGGCCCTTCGTCGTCCGCGATCGGCGCGGCAGACTGGGGATCGGGATCGATGGGTTCCGGATCAGCCGGATCAGGTCCGGGCAGTGGCTCTTGCGAGCTGGCGAGGATGAGCGACTCGTTGTCGCTTGTGAAGATGACCGAGTCATTCTCGGCAAAAGCCGGCGCGGTTTTGTTGCTGCCGCGTTGTTTAGCGACAGCCGTTTGCACCGGTGCCTGATCTTGCGCGGCGGCCTCGGCGTCGAGTTCGGCCTCGGCTTGCGCGATCAGTTCTTCGATCGTCGTGGATTCTGCCTGTCGTGCTGTGGATGCTCCGGGCGGGCTCTGAGCTGAAACCGTTCCCACCAAGACGCTCATCAACAGCAAGGTGCTGGTATAGACCGCAACCTTTGCCATCGTATTCCCCCCCGAAATACAAAGGTCATCAAAGAGTGGTAATCGCGCGTCGGGCAGTTTGCCGGTGCCGCGCTCGGCGGCGATTCAGTTGACCGCGGGGTCCTGACCCGACGCCGCGCTGTGTACAAGACTCCTCAGATTGACGTTTCGCGAGGTCGAGGAAGGCCGGCCTCACGACTGTCAGCATCGTCTCGTTCGCTACAACCCGCACAGGTTGTCCGACGTGCAATATCGTCTCACGGGTCATAGGTACTACAGCCGGTTTTTGTGTATTTCGCGGCACAACCGGATCTAAACCGCTCGGCCGGCCCGCCAGCAGGCAGTACATGCCCCCATACAGGGGCGCCAGCAGCTTGAATTCGTGCCCGTAATGCTTGTCTGACCCAAACACTCTTCCCAAGCAGCCAAGTCACCGCATTTTTCGGTGATATCGCGACCGGAACAGCTCGCCGGATCGGAACAATCGGACAGATTGCCTCAAGCAGAACATCCGTCAAAGTCGACCAATGAGTGCGTCTGAAGAGATCGCGACTGGCTCGCGACCCGGAGATACCCATGAGTCAACGACTGGTCACACGTGTGGCGCCCGCCGTTTTGCTGCTCGCCAGTGGCGTCTTTCACTGCCCCGCGACGGTCGCGGACGATGCAGCCACCGCTGCGGCTTGGGCGCATTGGTGGGCGCTGGGTGCCGAACAGAGCACCGATGCCGCGGCCGATCCGCATTTCTTTGCCGGCGGTGTGGTGCCCGTGCGAACTTGCGCGAACAGCGCGCCGTGTAGCGGCGATCAAGACGATTGTTCGGCTATAGACCCTGATTCGATGGTCTGCACTGGCGAAGCATGTCCACTGGATGCGGAAAAGGAATCGACATGCACCGACGAGAGCTGCGGCGTTGCTTCGGTATCGGATCAGAATACTGAGCCAACCGGTCTGCTCGAGCAGCCCGCCGGTTTGCAAGATCAGGGGACCACGAGCGATGTTGCGCGCAGCGCGTTCGAGACGAATCACCTACCCGCCTTGCAGACGTATACCGCCGCGGCGTCTGGCGACGTGCAAGCGGCTACGTACGTCGCGGAAGAATTGGCCGATGCCCCACGTGATGATGCCGCCGGCATCGCAACAGACAACATCGACCCGAATGCGAGCGAGCCAGTCGACCATCCGCTCCTCATTGCCGACAACGACGACGTTGAACCACTAGCTGCGCGGGAGCCTGGTCCTGAACTGGAAGCGCCGCAGAGCGCGGATGTCGCGTCTAGCGGCCCGGCGCACGAACCGGTTGAAGCTGCCTCGACGCCGCTGGTCGACGACGAGCAGTCGACAACCGAGTTTCCTGCTGAGTTGCCTCACGAACCTCTGGCCGACAACGGGAGCGGCGACAACGCGTCGGACAACATGGACCCGTGGCACGACGAACCGCAGTGGATCGTCAACGACGTCGAGCGAAACGGGCAATCCATCGACACGACGGCTCCTGACGATGCGGCAGCCACTCTGCAACAGGCTCCTGTCGAGTTTGCGAACGAAGTCGATTCAACCGCAGCAGACGAGGGACCGCCGATTCGTTCCCCGCTTCCCGCTGCGGCCGAGTCAATCGCCAGCGACGCATCGCGCGAGCCGGTAGAAGCTGAACGACTCGACGAGATTCTGCCGGTGCCGACGCGCACGTCCCAGGCGGCGGACGCGATTGTCGTGCCTGCCACCACCGGCCCACTCGCATTGCCGCGCCCTCTTGCGCAGGCACTGGCGCAAGTCGGGATCTCCGAGCAGGTCCAGGTCGTGGCGGTTCACGGGTTCGCCGCGGGCGTGCTGCTGACATTGTTCGGCGTGCTCGTCTTGTTGGTGCTGCGCGCGTTCGCCAAGCGGCCTGCTAGCAGTATCAAGAATGAGCCCTCGACGTTGCCGGCTGAGCAGCAGCAGGCTGGCGGCCAAGTGGCCGTGCCATCCACGCAGTTTTATCCGGCGATGCAGCCGGGTTTGATGCCGGGGCCGTACGTGGTGCCGCAAGCGATGATGCCGGGCGGCTATCCCATGGCGGCCTGGCCGCAGGCTCCGCAGCAAGGCCCGACGCCGCGTGCGCGAAAGTCGGGCAAGGGCCGGCGCAAAGCGCGACGTCGCACGGCGCCGCGGGAGAACACAGCGTACGCACCAGCAACACACACGGAGACTCAGCGCGAATTGGCCAGCCATGCTGCCACGCAGTCGGCGAGTTCGCGCTCGGCGGGGGGGCTGTTCGGAAAGATTCTGGCCGACAACGTCGAGCTGCGGCGCTCCATCGAGCCCGGCTACGACAAGCCCAACTGAACGAGGACAGACATGGATACCGTTTTCCTGGGGATCGATCTGGGGACGTTTCACACGGCCGTGGCCTGTTCCAACGGTCGCCGCGAGGTGATCGAAACGGCCGTCGGCTGGCCGAAAGATCACATTGCGCGCGAAGTCTTGGGCCGTGAGATCGTTTTCGGCGCCGAAATCCACGAAAACCGGCCGGCACTCGACGTGCTCCGCCCCTTCGAAAAGGCGACGCTGAAATACTGCGCCAATGAAGGCGGGAGTTCGATCGACCACGACACGCATTCCCGCGCCGATGCCGCCCGGCAGGTCTTGGCGCACGCGGTAGATAAAGTCGTGTCGCGCGGATCGGCGACGCTGTGTGGCGTGGTCGGTGTGCCGTCGCGCGCGAACCGCGAAGCCAAGCAGGCGATGCTCAAGATCGCGCAAGACGTGCTCGACGCCGTGATTCTCGTGCCCGAGCCGTTTGCTGCCGGCTACGGCACCAATCGCAGCCAGGGTGCACTGGTGATCGACATCGGCGCGGGCACGATCGATATCTGCCCGATGTTTGGCACCTTGCCCAGCGACGAAGACCAGGTGACCGTCTCCTTCGGCGGTGACTACATCGACGAAGAGTTCTGTCAGCGGATGTTGACGGTCTATCCCGAAGCGCGGCTGTCACTGAATATGGCGCGCAAGATCAAGGAAAAGCACGGCTTCGTCGGTGGCGAAGAGCGCAGCGTGAACATCAAGCTACCCGTCAAGGGACGTCCACCGCAGCAGTTCGACGTGACCGAGCCCTTGCGCAACTCGTGCGAAATGCTGGTCGCCAAGATCGTCAAGGGCGTCCACCAGCTGAGCTGGAACCTGGATCCGGAAATCCACGAGCGCGTGATCGGCAACATCCTGCTCAGCGGTGGTGGCAGCCAGTTGCGCGGGCTCGACCATGCCCTGGAGAAGGCACTGGCCGAGTTTGGCCGCGTCTCGGTAACGCGAGTCTACGACTCGACCTTCGCCGGCGCCATGGGTGCGTTGCGACTTGCGATGGACACTCCGGCGGAGCACTGGGACAAGCTGCGTCCCGCAGTAACCTCCGAAAGCTTGCTGTAGGGCAACAACACACAATGCAAATCGCCGGCTGCGGCAGATGCGACTCGCAGCTGGTGGCAAAACAAACTGACAACCATGGAAAGCCATGGCCGGCGAACGACAACGGCCGCGGCCCGGGGGGATGGTAGACCAGATATGAACGAGCGGGCTCCCATATTGTTGGTTGCCGCCGCCCTGCTCGTGGGCGCTGCGGCCATTTGGGCGTCGTCGTCGCTGCTCGACACGATGCATGCCGCACAGGCTGCGCTGGATGTGAGCGAAAACACCCGCGCAGACGTGACCCGCGCGATAGAGCGCGACGCGCACGATCAGCGAAGTCACAGCCCGTCGGTACAAAAGGCCCCATCTGAGGGCCCAGCCCAGGGCGGCGACGAGGAACTTCTATCGCCCGACCAAGCCCTGGCTACATCCCGCCAGGAATCCGGAGGAGCGAACGACGACCAAGCGCCTGGGCGGGAAGACCCGATCGTAGACCTCCAGAGTGAGAACCCGTTGCGGCTCGCCGATTCGCTGCTTGAGACAGCGCAACACGGTGCGCTGGAAGCGATCGAAATCGATGCATCGGCGCCGGGCGACTCTGTCCCGGCTGAAGTGTTGCTCACGGCCGCTGAGGGACCGGTAAACGCGACGTCGACTGACGAAGGCACTCCGCTCGAATTAGGTGCGCCGCTGCCTGATGCAGTGGAAACGATTGCAGCGGAGGAAGCACTGGGCGTCAATGTCGGCACCGGCGCGCCGGAGGCCGCTCCGCTGTTGACGTCCCCGGGCGATGGTGACGTCGTTTCTGATACCGCTATCGCACCGGATGGACATGACGCATCAGCACCGAGCGATCCATCCATTCCAGCGATGCAGGTGGCACCGCCGGTGGAGGTGATCGACGGTGATCCGGAAGCGGACGACGCCTCGCCTCTACGCTTGCCTCCGGTGGTCGACAACCGCGTGCAGCACCCGGTCGAGACCACGGCTCGTGAGAAACTGAATCAGGATCGGCCCCGGCGACTCGTGCGCCAGCCCACTCCGGCCGCGCCGCCACTTCCCGGCGAAGATACACGGTCCGACGCGGCAGATGATCAAGATGCCGCGACAGTTGCAGACCTGATTGCTCTCCAAGATGGCGACGGGGATACACAACAGAGCGGCGGACTGGACGACGATCAGACGATCGGCGAGGAGCCCGAACCGACGAATACGGAGTTGCAGTTTCTTCGCCGGCAGTCGATTCTGCTCGACCCCGGCGAGTATCAGATCGACATCACCTTTCAGTACCTGCTCGACGAAATCGACTTTGCGGCCATCCAGCTCGATGGCAACCTGATCCAAATCGGCGAAGCGCGGCGGCGGCAGCGACTGCTGCTTGTCCCGTTTGAGTTCCGTCTGGGCATGACGCCGACGACGCAGGTTTTCATCAATGTGCCCATCGGATGGGCCAACGGTGAGTTCATCTTCAACGGTGTGGACGAGTTCTCCAATTCGGGGGGCGTCGGTGACATCTCGATGGGCGTCACGCGGCAGCTCATGGAGGGGACCGATCACTTTCCCGACATTCTGGCCAACTTTGCATTCACCATTCCCAGCGGCGACAGCAACTTCGCCACGTCGTTGGCAATCCCCGGATCTACACTCGGTCAGGGATTCTGGGGCGTGGTCGTGGGACTCTCGGCCATTCAGCAGTACGATCCGATCGTGCTCTTCTACGGCGTCGGATATCGCCATCGCTTCGAGAACGACTTCGGCAATGGCATTGAGGTCGATCCGGGCAAGCAAATCTTCTACCGCTTTGGTGCTGGCTTCGCCCTGAACTCGCGCGTCACATTGAGCGGATCGTTCTTTGGGTCGTATATCACCGAAGATTTTGTCAATGACGTTCGTGTGGCCGGCACCATTCGCGAACCGATGTCGGTGCGCCTGGCTGCAACGATCAGCAAAGACAAGAAGGGCTGTGGCCACTGTAGCGTCAAGACCGTCGAGCCCTTCGTCAACTTTGGCATCACCGAAGATGCCGTGGATACGCTCTTCGGAATCAGTTGGACGCACTAACGACAGACAATCAGAGAGCGTCGCCACACTGCTCGGCTCGCCTCTCCTGCCGCGCCCAGCAGCGATGCATTCAACCATTGTTTTTGTTTTGTATGAAGTCACATCGATTCCATCGCAGCGACCGAACTCCTCGCCGGGCGGCAAAGTCGTGGCGTGAGTCGTGTCAGTGCTGGTCGAGCCGCATCGTTGTGCTGTGCGGCCTGGTGCTCGTGAGCTTGTCTTCTGAAGCAGGTGCCGAGAAACCAAAGCTCCCGCCCGCCCCGGTCCGCGACGAGACCCATCGTTTCCAGGCGCACATCAAGACATGGCGCGAGCTGCAGCGGCAAAACGTCGTCATGCAGCAGCGCGACTTTTCCTGCGGCACGGCGGCACTGGCCACCGTGCTCCGCTATCAATGGGGAGACAACGTCACTGAAACGCAGCTTTTGCACGAGGTCGCGCTGATGCTCACCGCCGACGAGCTGCGCGATCGCATTGAACGCGGACTGTCGCTCACCGATCTCCGCCGTTTGGCCGTAAAACAGGGCTATTTGGCATCAATCGGTCGCCTGGAGTTTGACAAGCTGCGCGAATCGAAGGTGCCGTTGATCGTCGGCATCATCATCAACGACTACGATCACTTTGTGGTCTACCGCGGTACGGTTGGCGAATATGTCTACCTGGCCGATCCCGCGCGGGGCAATGTGCGGACGCCCATTCACGAGTTTCTCGAGCAGTGGCAGAAGAACCTGGTGCTCGTAGTCGTGAAACGCGGTATTGACGTCGCGAAGTTCACCTCGCCCTTGGCGGTGCGACCGGAAGAGAGTTTTCTCGGCGAGGTCAACCGGCTCTATCTGCGCGATCGCACAACGCGAGACATCGCACCGGTGCCGTGAGCGCTGAGTGAACGATTCGCTCTCTTCTTCACATCGCAGTTCGCGGTCGGCGGCACACCGTGGCCGTCGCAGGCGAAAATCGTGGTTCTCTCTTGCCGCCCTGCCCCACTGATGGACGCCCGTGATTGGCATCTGGACGGCTGAGTTTGCCGTCTGCGTCGGCGCCGCCGGGCGTACGACCCGCACGAGCCGCACAAGGCGACGCTTTGTGGGCCAGAGTGCGAAGATTTGCGGCTTCGGGGCAGCTGGAGCGTTGACGGACTCCCTTGCCCAATTAGCTTGAGACTCACCCGGCCGGGGAACACGTTTCGTCGCACATCAGTGCACCGCACCCGTGAACCAACGACTTTGGAGACAACCTCGATGAAGTATGCACTTGCTTTGACGGCGCTGCTCACGGCGCTGTGTGCTGCCCCGGCCTTGGCCGCGGACACGTACGTTCCGCAGTCCACGCTCAGCTCGCTGGGTTTGGGCGAGATGGAAGTCGTGAGCGATGAAGTCGGGATGGAAGTCCGTGGTATGAGCGGCAGCGCCATGACCATGGGTCTGAGCCTGGTGACCGGTCTGTTGATCGATCCGAATACGAAGAGCTTCATCTTCGGTTCGGACGCCAATGCCGCCTCGGCGACCGCCGAAAACGCTGGCAAGCAAATCCTGACGCAGGCCAGCCACGCCCAGGCTTCGGCATTGAATCTGAGCCTCAATGTCACCAGCACCAATGGTGTCTTCACCGGCACGCTCGTCGGTGGCGCCGGCGGCTCTGGTGTTGCGATGGCTCAGTAAAGCCTGCGGTCACCCGCACAACGCTTTCTTGCTAGTAACGACAAAGACCCTTGCTCATTTGAGCAAGGGTCTTTTCTTGCGCGTCCATGAAAAAACCCCTCGCACCGAAGTGCGAGGGGTCACACTAGTGCACCCTAGTGAACCGTTTAGTTGCCCGTCGCGGCGGAGAGACCCGCGGCGCCGATGTTGGCGGCGTTGCCTGCGTTGCCGGCAAAGTTGCCGAGGAACACCTGGATGGCCGGGTTGCCGGACTGGATGTCGAGCAGACCGATGATCGACGAGCCCTGCGGACCCTGCGTGGCCAACGAGTCGGCACTCAGGCCGGCGTTCTCGTCCGAAGCGCCGCCACCGTTCAGGTCAGAAGCGACGAAGAAGCTCGCGCTGGCGGCGTGCGTCAACTGGCCGAACACCAGGCTTCCGCCGTAGGCGAATGCGTTGGAGCTCATACCGCGAACTTGCATTCCGGCGTCATCGCTGACGACTTGCATGCCACCCAGGCCCAAGCTCGAAAGTGCGTCTTGCGACAGGGTTCCATCGTCGGCGAGAGCCGGTACGGCCATCAGCGCCAACGCCAGACAGAGAGCGACAGTTCTTTTCATCGAAGGCTCCAGCAAATCAAAGTAGTGACAAGGACTGGCCCAACAACACGCTGGACACTGAACACACCAATGCCCGCGTAGTTTACGCAAATGGAGGGATTGGCAAGACCCCTGCAACCCGCATATTCCACCAAGCTAGTCCAACATTCAATCACGTCAACACCTAGACGTCCTATAATCCCCAAATAACCACAAGTTGGCCTTTTCTGGCCCAATGGGCGGCTGAAACGCCGGCCGCTGAGAATCTCTGAAGCACGAGCGATCGGTCGCCGGAGGTGTGTCACAGGGGGTAATCTCGGCGATTTCGGCACAGGACATGGGTGTGAGACGGCACCTATAATCGGGCTCCAACCAACGCCAGCCACCAGGAGACTTGGTGCTCCGCCACGTAGCCAAAGCCCCTCGCAACGCAGCCGCAGCCTCGACCAGCCACACCATGCGACACACCCCTGCTCTACGCTTAATTGGGTTAATCACCGCCGCGCTCACGTGCTCATTGGGCGGCGCGAGTTCCGCTCACGCGGCCGATGAGTGGCCCAATTATCGTGGCCCGTCGGATGCGGGGCGCGCCGATGCTGCGCACCTGCCACTGCGATGGAGCGAAGATGAGAATGTCACCTGGAAGACAGCGGTCGAGGGCAAGGCCTGGTCGTCGCCGGTCATCAGCGGCGACCGCGTCTATCTGACCAATGCCAATCCCGAAGGTTCGACGCTCAGCGCGCTGGCGGTCGACAAGACCACCGGTGAGATCATCTACAACAAGCGGCTGCACTTCGTCGCCTTGCCGCAATACTGCCATCCTTTCAATTCGTACGCTTCGCCGTCACCCGTCGTCGAGGACGGGCGACTCTACGTCAGCTTTGGGTCGCCCTACAATGCCTGCCTCGATGCCGCAACGGGCGATGTGATTTGGCAGCGGACCGACTTCGTTTGCAACCACTTTCGCGGTGCCGGTTCATCCCCGTTCTTGCACGGCGACACTTTGTATCTGCATTTCGACGGCAGCGACGAGCAGTACGTCGTCGCTCTCGACAAAGCGACGGGCGAGACAATCTGGCGCACCGACCGCACGGTCGACTTTGATGATGTCGATCCGTCGACCGGCAAACCGGAGCGTGAGGGCGACTGGCGCAAGGCCTATTCGACGCCGATCATTGCTGAGTTCGATGGACGTGACGCCTTGATCAGCCTCGGCTCAATGGCCCTCTATGGCTACGATCCTGAGGATGGTCGCGAGCTGTGGCGGCTGGAGTTCATCGGCAGCCACTCCGGGGCATGCCGGCCGGTTGCCGCAAACGGGCTGCTCTATGTGCCCATCGGCTCCGAGGCTGAACTCTGGGCTATTCGCCCCCGCGGCGAAGGCGTCTTGACCGATGAGCACATTGTCTGGAAGCAGGATCGCGCCGTCCCCAGACGTGCTTCGCCGGTCGTGGTCGGCGATCTTCTGTTCATGGTCGACGACTCGGGCGTGGGCGCTTGCCTCGACGCGGTCACCGGCGAAGAACGGTGGCGCGAACGCCTCGGCGGTAATTTCTCTGCCTCGCCGATTCACGCAGGCGGGCGGCTGTATTTCTTCGATGAAGACGGCAAGGCCACGGTGATCGCGGCTGAGCGCGACTACGAAGTCCTCGCTGAGAACATCCTGGACGATGGCTTCATGGCTTCGCCAGCCGTCTCCGGCAACGCGCTCTTTCTCCGCACCCGCAGTCACCTCTATCGCATCGAAGACCGCGCGTCGGGCAACTAGCGATGTTGGCAATGGTCTCGAGTGGCGCGTGTCGAGTGTACCCCGCGCACAGTTTTCGTTGGTTTGCGGCCGTCTGCGCTATCGTCCTTTTTCATGCGGAGACCTGTGCCCTGGCTGCCGCGCGCGACGAGCGGCCGAACATCCTCTTCGTGCTCTCCGACGACCAGTCGTGGTTGCACACGGGCGCGACCGGCGACCCGGTCGTCCAGACACCCGCATTCGATCGCATCGCGGCCGAAGGGGTGCTGTTCACGCATGCCTTCACCGCGTGTCCCTCTTGCACGGCCTCACGCGGGGCGATTCTCAGCGGTCAGGACATCTGGCGAATCGGTCAGGCCGGCGTGCTCTATGGGTCGGTGCCGGCCGATCTGCCCCTTTACCCGCTGCTGCTGGAGGATGCCGGCTACTTCATCGGCTACACCGGCAAAGGCTGGGTGCCCGGCGACCCGCACGCCCTGGGACAGACGCGTTATCCAATGGGGCGAGAGTTCAATGTGCGGCTGGAAGGCACGGTGGCCACAGGCATCGACCGCCGTGACTACGCGGCCAACTTCGCCGACTTCCTTGCTGCGCGCCCCGAAGGCAAGCCGTTTTGCTTTTGGTTCGGCGCGACCGAACCGCATCGCGTCTATCAACAAGGTATGGGTCAACACATCGGCCTGAATCCAGATGGCGTGCAGGTGCCGGCGTTCTGGCCCGATGTCCCTGATGTCCGCGGCGACATACTCGACTACTACTACGAGATCCAGTGGTTTGATTCGCATCTCGAGAGCATGATCGCGCAGCTTGAAGAGTTGGGCGAACTCGATTGCACATTGATCGTCGTTACCTCCGACAACGGGATGCCTTTCCCGCGGGCGAAGACGACGCTCTACGACTGGGGCACGCGGATGCCATTGGCCATTCGCTGGGCCGACGAAGTACCCGGGGGACGTGTGGTGGACGACTTCGTTTGCCACACCGACTTCGCGCCCACGTTTCTCGATGCGGCAGGCGTCGTCGCACCCGAGGAAATGACGGGCTGCACGCTGCTCCCTATCCTGCGATCAGATCGAGAAGGCTCGGTCGAAGTGACTCGAAATCGCGTGTTCACGGCTAGCGAACGCCACACGTGGTGTCGTCCCGGCGGGGCCACGTATCCGATGCGGAGCCTCCGCAATCGGGAGTTTCTCTACATCCGCAACTTCACCCCCGACCGCTGGCCAACCGGCGGACCGACGTTCCTGTCCTCGAACCGCACTTTTCATGGCGACGTCGATGCTTGCCCCACGCGCACCTTCATGCTCGAGCCCGACAACCAAGAGCGTTACCCCGAGCAGTACGAACTGTGCTTCGGACGACGTCCGCCCGAAGAACTGTATGACGTGAGGACCGATCCCGCGCAGGTGAAGAATCTCGCTCACGATCCACAGTACGAGTCGATCCGCAAACAATTGGCCGAGGAATTGACGCTGCACCTGGTGCGCACCGGCGACCCGCGAATCAACGACCAAGACCCCTGGCAAGACTACATCTACCATCAGACCGACGGCTTCGGCGCGGTGTACAACCGCAGCCTGCCCAGCGATGTCCGCGCGCGAGCCAGTTTGCGTCCGGGGAACTGACGCGGGGCGACCGGACGCGCCTTCGCTTTTCGCATCGCTACTCGTCGAAGGCGTCGCGAAGTTGGTCGCCGGTGACGGGTCTGAACTCGATCAGCGTGCGGTCGTCCTTCGACCAGACTTCCAACAGCGATGGGCCTTCTTCACCATCGCGCGTGAAGACGAGCTTGGTGCGAGGATCGTCGGTCCGGCTGCGCCCTTCATCGAGCTGCCAGCCGGAACTGGCCAGTTCGGCCTGGCAGAATTCGACCATCGCGCGCACCTCGTCTGTGGTGACGATGTAGAAGTGACCCAGCGCCATGTCGAGCGCGACCTCGATCACGCCAGGTGGGATTGGCAGATCGAAGGGCAACAGCGAGGCGCCGTACATGACCTCGGTTCCGCCGCCGTCGAGCGGCGCCATCAGCACCTGCAACTGCATCCCGCGCTGGTAGAAGCCGACTGCCTTGTGCCCGGAAATCGTGCGGTCGACGATCGGCCGATACCGGGCCCAGCCCTGCTCGGCAAACTGCGCCGTGCAGAACTCTTCGATCTCTTCGACGCTCGCCTCCGATACATACGACGCCGACGACAGCACGGCGCCGTCGCGATGTCGCGCCAGTCCGTCGCGCGGTTGCAGACGTGGCAACTGGGCGAGATCGACGTTGCCGGCGTGAAAGATGACGACCGAAGATGGCGAGCCCTCCTGGGTGCGAATGTTGCTGCCCAGTTGCAAACCGTCGCGCTCGGCGCCGACCCAAGTCATCATGAATTGCATCTCGTGCGAGACGAACCAGCCTAGATCGCCGAGTTGCGCTTTGACCGTGGCGGCAGCTTCGTCGATCGGCAGCTCGAGCGTGAAAGCCGATTCGGTGTACTTGCGGCAGACATCGCGGGCGGACTCCGGCAGCGGTGGCTTCTTGCCGCTGTTGGCCGTGTATTCGTGCCAATAGATCACGTGGCAGCGGTCGGCCACGTCTCCCGGCCGCTCAGCGCGCACGCTCAGCGTCGCGCCGTC
>CALKYM010000097.1 GCA_938003525.1 uncultured Planctomycetales bacterium
GCCGCCGAAACGATCGACGACGTGTCTCAGGCGCGGGTCTGCGTGACGGGGGCGGACCACAATCGACCGGATGCGTTTGCTGGACTGGGCGATTTCATTGGCTGGCCCGGCGGAATCGAGCGTTTGCCCGGCGGCGAGTTGCTGCTGGTGCACTCGGCGGGCTATTGGCACTCGTCATTCGCCGAGCCGCGGCAGATCGACCCGCAGTTGCGCGAGGATTGGCTGGCAACTCGCTGGCCGCTCGACTTCCCCGCGCCGACGGGTGGGCGGACGATGGCCTCTCGGTCGAGCGATGGTGGTCGCACTTGGTCGCGTCCGGAAACGATCATCGACCATCGGCTGGATGACGGCCCGCACGCAGTTTTCGCCTGCCGCGACGGGACGCTGCTCTGCTTCATCGGAGTCCAAGCATCGTGGTACGGGTACGATCGCGCGCCGGCCGACTATCAAGATGACATCGACGGTCTCAACACCAAGCAGTTCGTGCTCTGTTCGACCGATGGCGGACGCACCTGGTCGGCACCGATCGGACTCGATAGCCCCGGAGATTTCTACGAACGCGCGCACGGTGGGCGCCCGCTGCAAATGGCTGATGGTGGGATTCTTTGGGCCACCTACTATCAGAACACCGGTGACGCACGTCTGCGCGGGGCGATCCGTCGCTCGGACGACTCCGGCAAGACGTGGCCAGTCATCGCGCAGATCGAGCGGCCCGACGCGAATATCGACGAGCCGGCGATTGCAGAATTGCCCGATGGGCGTCTGATCCTCGTCACGCGGCCCGATGGAGCCGTGTTCGAGTCGCGGGACGCCGGAGTTACCTGGACCGACACCGGCTCACGAATCGTTCCGCCAGGTAGCCCGAAGTTCAAGGCGCCCCAATTGATCGTGCTGGACGACGGGACGATCGTCGCAGTGGCCACCTGCAACAACCTGCGGATTTGGCTCAGCACCGACGCGGGGAAAACGTGGTCGTCGGACATACCGCTCGACACGTCGAGCTACGGCTACCCCGGCTCGTGGATTCTCGATGACGACGAATCGATTCTGCTCCCCTACTGCGCCAGCGGTCGCTCTCCCAATCGCGTGTACCTGGTCCGCTTTCGCGTGAACCCGACTCGGACCGGTATCGAGCTGCTGCCGGTCGTGTGCGATGACTGAAGGGGGCACCGCATCGACGATCGCAGCAAGTTCCCGCATCGGCTAAACTGCTCCGCTACTTTGCGGCGGTCGAGTGAACCAGGAGGCCGGGCTACAAGCGCAGTCCCGGCGTCGCAGGATGCCTTATCTCATCGGCGTGGATGAAGCCGGTTACGGGCCGCGGCTGGGACCGCTGGTCATCTGCGCCACGGTCTGGCAAGTGCCCAATGATCCGCGCGATACGGATTTGTACTCCGCGCTGTACGACGGCATTTCCAACGCCGCGGACCGTAACGATGACCGCGTGGCGGTGGCCGATTCGAAGGCGCTTTATCGCAACCGTCGCGGACTCGACGTGCTCGAACGCGGCGTACTGGCAGCGGCCGCGCAGTTGCGACCGGTACCCGATTCCTGGCGTGCGCTGTGGGGACAGCTTGCGGCGGACGCGACGTGCGAGCTGGCCGAACTGCCGTGGTATCGCGAATACGACGCTGAGGCGCCGGTCGCGGTGGACGCAGAAAGCCTCACGGCGGCGATCGATATCTGGCGCCGCGCGAGCGCATCGGCCGATGTGCGACTTGTCGGTCTGCAGGCGCGCGTGCTCTTCCCGCGAGCGTTTAACGAGGGCGTGGCGCGGCACGGCTCTAAGGGCGCCGTGCTCACCGAAGCCACGTTGCAACTGGTCCGCGAGATGCTCGAGCCGCTGCCCTCGCAACCGACCGCCGTGGTGTGCGACAAACATGGTGGGCGCAACCGCTATGCGGCGCCCGTGCAAGAGGCGTTTTCCGACCGATTGCTCGACGTGCTCGGCGAGGGCGCCGAGGAGAGCCGCTATCGTTGCGCCCTGGGAGAACGAGCGATCGAAGTCCGGTTTTGCGTCCGCGCCGAGCGGCACCTGCAAGTCGCGCTGGCGTCGATGACGGCCAAGTATTTGCGCGAGCTGGCGATGATGGCCTTCAACGCCTACTGGTGCAGGCAGGTGCCCGAGCTACGACCGACCGCCGGTTACCCCGTCGACTCGCTCCGCTTCAAGTCGCAAATCGCCGAGCTACAATCGACGCTCGGAATCGACGATCACGTCCTGTGGCGCGGCCGCTAGTGGCACAGGTCGCAACGGGAGCCGCTGATGTTGTACATCGTGCGCCACGCCTGGGCTGCAGAGCGCCATGAAACGAACTTCTCTGACGACGGCCAACGCCCGCTGACGCCCGAGGGCAAGCAGCGTTTTCGCCGCGTCGTAGAATGCCTGGCCGAGCGTGGGTTCAGGCCGAAACACGTGGCCACCAGCCCATTGGTCCGCTGCCGGGAGACGGCTGAAATCATTGCGGAGTCGCTGTCGAACGCTCCAGAAGTCGAGACGTTGGAGGCGCTGGCCCCCGACTCCGACGTTGATGCGGCCTTGCGCTGGACGGCAAGACTCGGCGACGTTGATGTCGCCTGGGTGGGACACGCACCCGATGTGGGCGAGATGGTTGCTACGCTGATCGGCGACGCGAGCGCGCTGGTCCGGTTTTCTAAGGGCGCCGTGGCCGCGCTCGACTTCAACGGACTGCCGGAGCGCGGAGAGGGTGTATTGCGCTGGTTGGTGACGGCGAAGATGCTGGGGTGCTGATGGAGCGATCTTGTATCTTGATGCATTGCGTCGGTGCTGCTTGCGGCTAGCACTGCTGGGCAAGCCAGCAGTGGCACCCTTTCGTCGACTCTTGCGGTAGGCACAGCACAGACATGTTCAGTCGCTCGCCTGCCGTTGCGCTGCCGTCCCGTAGATCGGGCATCCGATGGCCTCGGTGATGGGCGTCGGGACTTGTTCGCCGGCCAGCAGCGCATCGAGGGCATCGGCCAGATCGTGCTGAGTCGCCTGCGCGCGGGTTTTGCCAAAGTCGACGTAGCGGTTGTTGATGCGGCCGCGATAACGCAGGCGGCGATTCGTATCGAACACGACGGCCTCGGGCGTGATCGTCGCGCCGCACAGTCGGGCCACCGCCCGATCGGGATCGCGGAACGCCGGACACGGATAGGCGTACTCCTGGCGGTGCGCTTCGGCCGCCTCGGCTGTCGTCGAAGGGCGGGGATAGACGAGCCAAAAGTCGACGCCCCGCTCGGAGTATTGCTCGCAGAGCCTCGCGACTTCCGGCGCGTAACGATTGGAGATCGGGCAATCGATCGCCGTGAACAAGAGCACGACGATGTGATCAGCGCCGGCGAACGGATCGCACGGCGCTCCCGATGTATCCGACAATTCGAGCTGCGATGTGTCGATTGGTTCTTCGGGGAGCCCGGAAGTCGTGGTTCCTGCGCGCGGCTCGCAACCCGCGGTGCAAAGGCCGAGCAACAGCAGTATCGAACTGACCAGTCCAGAAGTGCGCAAACGCGGCTGTTCCTGTCGGTGTGGGCCTGCTTGAGATTCTCCACCCAGCATAACGCTCCCACGTGTTCCACGCGCCTGCTGCGGTGAATGTCCGCCACGGCGTAACATACACCTCGAGCGGGCATCATGTTTTGCTTGCCCGAGGCGGATGCGTTCGACAGAATCGATGAGGCCGCGCCTCCCAGCCGCCCGTTGCCAGGGCCACTTCGCCTTCCCATCTCAGGTACGTTCGATGCCCGCGCTGCGTAGCGCCGCCCGCGCCCGCAATATCGCCATCGGCTCGACTTCGGCCGGTATCGGCGTCGTGTTGCTCATCGCGGCGGGCGTGCTGTTCTTTTCGGGCGACGAACCACCCAATCAGCGCGCCGCTGCGCAGCCGCCCGATATCGCAGCGTCGGGCTCGCTACCAACTACTCCAGAAGCAGCCCCTGCGGCGACGACCGACACGCCGACAAGTTCATCAGCCCAAACATTGCCGGCTTCGACGCCCGCTCCAGCAGTGAGTACGCCGGCCGAAACGGCCGAGTCGGGCGACGCCGAGAGTGGCGCAGACGGTTCGCCCACCGTGCCCACTGACGCTGACTCGGATACACCAACCGGTCGCAATCTGGCGGCGGCCATCGATGCGTGGCGCGCTGGGGGCGGCAAGCTCTTCGGCGCGCGGGCCGTGCCGGACGAGGAGCTGGCGCTGATGCAGTTCAGTTGGCTCGTCGAACTGTTGCCGCACCTCGAATTGAACGATGTTTACGCGCGTTTCAACTTCGAGCATGGCTGGACGCACGAAACGAACGAACGGTGGAGCGAGTACGTCATCCCGCAGTTTTTGAATCCGCTCGATGATCGCCAGCGGTGGGAAGGCTACCCGTTTCATCAGGCCGGCCTGACGCACTTCGTCGGCATGTCCGGCGTCGAGAATCGACGCAATGTGCTGGCCGCGGCTCTGCCGCGCGATGATCCGCGGGCCGGCGTTTTCGGCTATTACGATGTGGCCCGTGAAGATCAAATCACCGACGGGCTGAGCGAAACGATCATGGTGCTCGGCGCCGGAGAAATCGTCGCGCCGTGGGTCCAGGGTGGCGGCGCCACCGTGCGTGGAGCCCGGCAGCCCCACTTCGATCCGGTCGGCGGCTTCGGCACGCGGGGCCTCAATCCCACCGGTACAATCGTGCTGATGGCCGATGGTTCGGTGCGGCAGATTTCGGCGGACGTCGATTCGCAAGTCTTTCGAGCACTCTGCACGATTCACGGCGCAGAAGACATCGACGTCGCTGCGGTGGGGCCGGCGCTCGACGAGTTCCCCACGCAAACCGGCCCACCTATCGAACCGCCGCCTCGCGCCGAGGACGACGAACAAGCCAGTCGAGCGGGGCCGGTGCTGCGCCCGCGAACGCTCTACCGTTCGCTCTTCGTACCGGAGAACCAACGATGATACGCACCGTCGCGGCCTTGTTGCTCTGCGTCTGCGCAAGCAGTTCGGCGTGCGCCGACTTTGTGCTCTACACCATCCCCGGCACCGGTGCGGCCATCGTCTTGCAGGGCACGACGACAGTGCATCCGGGCCGTACCGTGAGCCTGCGACACCCGCGATTTGGCAACTTGCACTTCGGCCTGGAAGACGTCCGCATCCATGAAGTTCCGACAACCCAGGAGATCTGCCGGCGGATGTTGAATCGCGCCCGCGGCACGCGCGACGCCGACCAGGTGATGGAAGCCGCGCGCTGGGCGTTGGCCCACGGGCAGCTCGACGATTTCTACAAAGGCTGCCAAGAAGCACTGAAGCTCGACGCCAGCCACGCCGAAGCCACCCGCGCACTGCGTCTGGCCGAGCGTCTCGAACGGCCGCTAGAAGAGAGCTCCGAAGAAGAACAGCATCTGCGGCAGACCGTTCGCAACGCGGACATGAAGATTCAGCGCAGCGCCCATTTCATCCTGCTGCACGACACGCCGGCCAAGCCGTCTCCGAATCACAAGCTCCCCCGCGCGGACGAGCGACTGGAACTGCTCGAGATGGTGTACGAAGCCTTCCTGCAGAAGTTTTATTCGCGCGGCGTCGAGTTGGAGATTCCCACGCGGCCGTTGATGGTGGTGCTGTTCGCCGAGCACGACGACTATTTGCGGTTCGCCGAAAGCATTGGTCCCGAGCTGCGCAGCACGGCCGGATTCTGGGACTCCAAGACCAACGTCTCCTTCTTTTTCGACCAAGGCAGCACCGACACGTACGAGGCCCTCAAGGAAATCTCACGCCAGCTCTCGCACGAGGCCGACGAGCTGGTTCGCCTCCGGGTGTCGGGCGGCAAACACATCATTCGCCTGGCTCGTACGCTCGAGCTACTGGTCGAAGTGGGCCAGGAAAACAGCGACATCGAAGTGGTCAGTCACGAATGCACGCACCAACTGGCCGGCAACACGGGGCTGTTACCGCGCGACGTGATGATTCCCTCCTGGGTGCACGAAGGGCTGGCCACCTACTTCGAAGCGCCCGACGAAGCGACCTGGGCTGGCATCGGCGCTGTAAACGAGGAACGGATTCGCTGGTACCGCGCGCTGGAACGCGACAAGCGACACTCGAACATCGACTTCATCGTCGGCGACCAGATCTTCGACTACGCCCAGACGATCGGCGCCGCGCTGCACGGTTACGGGCAAGCCTGGGCGCTGACGCACTTTCTCATGGATCGGCACTTCGAAGAACTGATGACGTACTATCGCCGCCTGGGCGAAATGCCGCCCGACGTGATCCTCAGCAGCGAAGTGCTGACCGATCTCTTCGACGAAGCCTTCGGCGACGATCGCGAGGCACTCGATGCCGAGTGGCGCAGCTACATGGGGTCTCTGAAGACCGATCTCGACCGCATTCTCAACGAGTCGCGACGGCGATAGATCCGGCGCGCAGCCGGCGCTCGTGTGAAGACAGCGCGCATCAGCGCGCGGCCGGTTCGCGACCTTCCGCGAAGTCGATCAGCGCTTCGAGTACATGGCAACAGGCGGCCGGCCACAGGTCTTCCGGGCGCACCATGTCGGAGGTCGACTGCACGCGCTCGCGCTGCGCCCGGTACCTGATCAGCTCGGCCTGAGCGTACTCGAGAATCTCTTCGGCACTGCGGGCCATCACGCATCCCCCGATCAACGGCGCGGCGACGAACGCCCCCAACAACTGTCGGTCGACCGACTCACGGCGACGACCCGCCAACCGCGAACTTCGGCCACCACATTGATCATCGTCGCCGTTCGGTTGCAGGGCAAGCTACTGACCGAATTCCGCACGTCACCGTCGCGGGACTGGTCGACCGCCACGTCGGATTGAGCCGCGATCGGCCGGCTGCTAAAGTCGGCGGCTTCGCGTCCCGTCGGACTCCCCGCGCATGTTTGCCCGACTTCAATATCTGTTGCTGCAGATGCGCAACGCCGACGATCCGATGCGCGCGGCCGAGGTTCGGTCGTTCGCGCGCACGCTCGAAGTGCCGGAAGACCGCATCCGCGTCTTCGATCTGCTCACGGGATTCCCCAGCCGCCAGCAGCTTGAAAACATCGACGTCGTGCTACTCGGCGGCAGCGGCGATTACTCGGCCACCGACGATGGGGCCTGGATCGAACCCATCCTCGATGGTCTCCGCGGACTGTGTGCCCAAGCGAAACCGACGTTCGCTTCTTGCTGGGGCTTTCAGGCCATGGCCCGCGCGATGGGGGGCCTCGTCGTACACGATGCGTCGCGGGCCGAAATCGGCACACTCGAACTGCAGCTCACGCCGGCGGGCGCCGAAGATGCCGTCTTCGGAGCATTGCCCGCCACGTTTACAGGACAAGCCGGTCACGAAGATTGCGTCGACCGACTACCCTCGGGCGCGACGCTATTGGCTTCGTCCGAAAAAGTCGCCCACCAGGCGTACTGCCTCGACGGCTTGCCCATCTACTGCACGCAGTTCCATCCTGAACTTTCGCGCGACGACCTACTCGAACGTCTGCGGGCCTACCCGCGGTACGTCGAACGCATCGCCGGCATGACGCTGGAAGAGTTCGCCCACCGCTGCGGCGAGACCGCCCCCGCCGCGGCACTCCTGCGGCGATTCGTCGCCCACGTGTTCGATATCGAAACGAAGGACGACGCTCACTAGCGCCACATTGCTCCCTGCTCCGTTGACATGAATCGCGTTGCTGGCAACGAGCACTGCTGGGCAAGCCAGCAGTGGCACCCCGATGGGAGCCGAATGAGGGTTCCATGTGGAGGGCGTTCCCGCTCTCGTGACGAATGCGTCAGAGTCGCGCCGCTCCGCTCGGCGTGGCGGAGACCTCCCCGGCGGCGGCAATCTGTCGGGCTCTTGCGGCGACGGGCAGCGCGTTGCCGGCCGCTTTCGCGCGTCGCGCGCCGCGACGCATCTCGCGCTTCAACCCGCGCAGGAAGGCGTCGAAGTCGACCTGCATCGTGTGTCGCTTGCTCTTCACGTAGCGGCGGAACATGGCCGTCCGCTCGCGCTCCATCTCGGCCGCCATTTGTTCCTTCGCGGGTAATGCGTATCGGCCCGCCAGATACTCGCCGGCCAGTTCGGCCTGCACTCCGGCAATCGGGAAGATGGCTCCCAGTGGTTGGAACAAACCGATGAAGAACAGGTTGTCGATGTCCGGCTTGAACATCCGCTTGTAGAGCGGCAGGTCGTTATCGGGCGCTGAGATGAATTCGGCGTCGAAGAACGGGAACGAAACTTTGTACCCCGTGCAGTAGACGATCACGTCGACCTCTTCGACGCTGCCGTCGTCGAATCGAACCCGGTCGCCCTGCAGCTCGGCGATGTTCGGCTTGGGTACGATGTCGCCGTGAGCGATGCGGTCGAGAACGGCCGTCGAGATGCTGGGGTGCGCCTCGAACAAGCCATGATCGGGCTTTTGGATGCCGTAGTTCTCGACGCGGCCGCACTGCAAGATCACGAGCTGCGTCATCAAGAAACGGGCAGCCCGCCACGGCAGCCAGGGGATGGCCCACTGATCAACGGGTTTGCCCAGTACGTACTTCGGCAGAATCCACGCCCCGCGACGATGCGAGAGAAAGACCTTGTCGGCCACGTAGCTGCACTCGACGGAGATATCCATCGCGCTGTTGCCCATGCCGACCGTGACCACCTTTTTGCCGCGGAAGGGCTCGGCATCGCGGTAGTAGTGCGAGTGGATCACCTCGCCATCGAAGGTGCCGGGAAAGGGCGGCTCGGGCCAGCGGGGATCCCAATGGTGTCCGTTGCAGACGAACAGCGCGTCGTAGAGTCGCCGCTCGCCCGAATCGAGTTCCACCTGCCACAAACCGTCTTCGCGGCGCGTGGCCCGCTCGACGCCCGTGTTGAACGTCACCCGCTCGCGGACGCCGAAACGATCGGCGTAATCGCGAAAGTATTTCCAGACCTGCGAGTGATGGGCGTAGTTGGGGTACTCCTCCGGCATCGGGAAGTCGGGGTATTGCATGCGTACCTTCGACGTATCGATGTGCAGCATGCGATACGCCGATGAGACCCCGTTGGGGTTGTTGTAGTACCAGTTGCCACCAACGTCGTCGCTCTTCTCAAAGCAATCGAAGGGGATGTCCCGCTCGATCAGCGCCTTGCAGGTCGTGATGCCAGATGAGCCGGCGCCGATCACACAAGCCGTGGGCAACGGGGGCATGAGAGGTCCTTCGCAAGCTGTACCACTGGAAGGAATGATACGAGAAAACGCCGCAAAACTCGACGCCGGACGGACTGACGCGGCGAGGCTCAACTCGCGCATTCGTGCGCCGTGATACCGGCCGACTCACTCCGCGTGGCGAAGATTTTGGCGACGCGACGCGACGCCGTTATAGTGTGGGGCAGTTCTGGTGGCGGATGGCCGCTGCAGAATTCCCACCTCCGCGCACCATCCCCAGGCCCTGCGGACTGGAGCCGATGCGTTCACTGCACGCCGCCCAACACGCTGCGCACAACGCCTTCACCGACCTCCGCGCTAGAGAGCGCGAAGGGCTGGCCGTCATCGGTCGCCGCAGTATGCTCAAGGCTTCGCTGGCGGGCATGGCTGGCCTCGGTCTGCCCGAGTTGTTGCGTCTGCGACGCGCAGCAGCAGCCGATGCGCCGGTGAGCAACCGCAAGAGCGTGATTCTGTTGTGGATGGCCGGCGGGCCCAGTCACATCGATACCTGGGATCCGAAGCCGGAAGCACCGCCTGAAGTTCGGGGGCCGTTCGCCACCATTCCCACCGCCCTGCCCGCCGTGCGGCTGTGCGAACACTTGCCCAAGCAGGCGGCCATGATGGATCGGCTGACGATCGTCCGCTCGGTCGATCCCTACAAGTCGAATCACCAACCGAATCAGGTCTTTCAGACGGGCCACCGTGAAGCGGCCCCGCGCGTGAACCGCGAGGGAGACAAGTACCCGGCCATCGCTTCGATCGTGGCGAAGCTGCGCGGCCCGAACCATCCGGCCATGCCGCCCTACGTGGCGCTGAATGTGCGCGACACCACGCACATCGCCTGGGGCGGCTATCTTGGCAAGCGGTACGATCCGTTCAATGCGATGAACGTCGGGAAGATCTTTGCGCTACCCACGGGTCTCGACACGGCGCGGATCGCCGATCGCACCTCGTTGCGCGAACAGCTCGATCACTTGCGGCGCGACGTCGATCGCACCGGATCGCTGGTGGGACTCGACGCGTTCTCGCAGCAGGCGGTCGAGATTGTTGCCGGCGCCAAAGCGCAAGAGGCGTTCGATCTCCAGCGCGAGCCGCAGGCCGTCCGCGAGCGGTACGGCGAGCACGAGTGGTGTCAGCAGGCGCTGCTGGCCCGGCGGCTGGTGGAGTCGGGCGTGAGCTTCGTGACGCTCGTGCTCAGCAACCACCGTTCGTCGGGCACGTGGGACACGCACGGCGACAACATCCCGCCTTACGGCGGCATCATGAACGGACTGCGACCACTGCTGCCGGTGTTCGATCACCTGCTGACGACCTTGGTCGACGATCTGCATACGCGCGGCCTGGCCGACGACGTGTTGGTGATCGCGATGGGGGAATTCGGACGGACGCCGACGCTCGGAACTCAGGGCAGTACCGATGGTCGCAATCACTGGCCCTACGTCAGCTCGCTAACCATGGCAGGTGGCGGGATGCAGCATGGCCAGGTGATCGGCGCTTCCGATCATCAGGGCGGACAGATCAAGGAACGGCCCGTCAAGCCGGCCGATTTGGCGGCCACCATCTATCGCCACATGGGCGTGCTGTTGGACGCCACCTATCTCGACTTCCGTGGCCGGCCGCGAATGATTGTCGAAGAGGGTGGCCAGCCAATCGCCGAGTTGCTGTAGCGCGGCGTCCGCCCGGGCAAAGGTTCGCAATGCAACGGCCACTCGCCAGCCGCCGCACTTCCGGCCGCCCGCCGATCACGCGCCTGACGACGAGTGCTGGCGCGAATGGCGCGTCGCGGCGCAGTTTCCTGGAGTTGGGTTTTTCCAGCGCCATGGGTCTCGGTCTACCGCTGGCCGCCGCAGGCCGTCTGTCGCAAGCCACCGCGAGTGAGCGCTCGCCAAGTTCAGGTGCGCGGCCGGCGAAGCAGGTGCTGTTCGTGTTTCTGTTCGGCGGTCCCAGCCACATCGACACGTTCGACCCCAAGCCCGACGCGCCCAGTGAGTATCGCACCGCCTTCGACACCATCGCCACGAGCGTTCCCGGGCTTGCCTTGTGCGAACATCTCCCGGGACTGGCTCAGCGAGCCAAGCACTACGCCGTCATCCGCACATTGACGTGCAACCCGCGCTTCGGCGATCACCGCTTCGCCGTACACGGACTGCTGGGCGGTATCGATGAGTTGCCGCCGGGCGCCACCCTGGCAGCGTCGCGCCGCGACTGGCCCTGTCTGGGCGCTGCGGCCGAATACGCGCTGCCGCGTGTAGCCGGATTGCCCAACTGCGCGGTGCTGCCTGAAGCCATCATCGATCCCGGTACCGGCCTCTATCCAGGGCAAGACGCGGGACTGTTGGGTACGGCGTACGACCCATTGCGGTTGCGGGTCGAAGTACACGCGGACGACTATCGCGTCGATGGCGCGCTGAACCTGCCCGCCGGGATGTCGATCGAACGACTGGGGCGACGCCGCGCGCTGCTCGACTCGCTGGGCGCAACACAAGATGCGCTGGCGAAGAATGTCGAAACGCGCACTTTCGGATCGCGGCAGCGGGAAGCCTACAGCGTGCTCACGTCCGGCGCTTTGTCGCGGGCCCTCGACATCGAGCAGGAAGATCCCGATTCGCGGGAGCGTTACGGGGAGAATCGCTACGGGCGGACGCTACTGCTCGCGCGGCGATTGATTGAAAGCGGCGTGCCACTCGTACAGGCCAACGTCGCGAACCACGCCTTCTGGGACACCCATCAAAACAACTTCCCCGTCTTGCAAGAGCGGCTGCCGCAGCTCGATCGGGCGCTCGCGACGCTCTTGGACGACATGCAGGCCAGCGGGCTGCTCGACGAGACATTGCTGGTGGTGATGGGTGAGTTCGGGCGGACTCCCAAGCTGGTGCAGCCCACGCCCGACTTGGCGCACTTCACCAGCCCGGGGCGCGATCACTGGACCCATTGCTACAGCGGTCTGTTTGCCGGCGCTGGAATTGCCGGCGGCCAGGTGATCGGTCGCAGCGACCGCATCGCGGCCTATCCGCAGACGCGCGCGTTTTCGCAAGCGGACGTCGGCGCCGCGGTGCTCACCGCGCTGGGCATCGATCCAGCGACTGAGCTTGTCGACCTGCAAGGCCGACCCCTGCGCCTCAATCACGGCGCCGTGATCGAACCGCTCTACACGGCACGCGAAGCCTAGCGGCGGACCGCTCTTGTACGCGTTAGCGGCGGCCGTTCTTTTCGCCCAACTGCTCGCATTGGTCTGTGGTTTCAGCTATGCTCGCGGTGCGTCGCACGCCGCGGAACCTACCTACCGCATGACGACGTGCCGCCGGCTAATAGCATCTTCGCGCACAGCGGGGGATGGCCGGCGGCAAAGGGCACGGAACAGATGCTCGAGGGGTGTTGAGATGGGCCAGGGGACTCGCTCCGGCTGGGCCGGACGCGCCGCGCGCCGGCGTAAGTCACGGCATCGTGTGAGCACGCAAAGTGCTACCTGTCTGGTTGGCGGTGCAGTCGAACCGCTCGAACAACGACTGCTGCTCACGGCGCTGGATGACTACGTGGCCGCGTTCGACCCGACGTACAGTTACGACGTCATCGACACCACGGTGGTGCCGGGTTTCACGGCCTACACGATCGACATGACCTCGCAGACGTGGCGTTCGCCCGGCGAAGTCGATCGCACCGAGTGGCAACACTTTCTCTACATCGTCGTTCCCGATTTTGTGGTCGACGACACGGCGCTGTTGATCATCGACGGCGGCACAAATGGCGGATCGGCATCGCTGCCGGACGAACTGGTTCAGTTCGCCGGCGTCTCCGGCGCGGTGACGGCCCAGTTGAGAACCGTGCCCAACCAACCGTTGCAATTCTCCGACGAGACATTCACGCGCAGCGAAGACGCCATCATTGCGTACACCTTTGACAAATTCCTCGACGAATATCCCAGCGCCTCGGCCGATGAGTGGCCGCTGCTGTTGCCGATGACCAAGTCGGCCGTCCGGGCGATGGACACCGTGCAGGACGTGGTGGCCGGCGTCAGCGACTTTGTCGTTACCGGGGGATCGAAACGCGGCTGGACGACCTATCTGAGTGCAGTCGTCGATCCGCGCGTATCGGCCATCATGCCCGCCGTAATCGATCTCTTGAACTTCGGCGAGCAACTGCCCCACCACAAGCAGGCCTACGAAGGCGTCACCGAGTTCATCGTCGAAGGGTATTCGCAGGCGCTGCAAGACTATGTGGCCTTCGATTTGCCCGACCGCTTCGACTCGCCGGGCGGCCAGGCGTTGCTGGAGATTGTCGACCCGTACGAGTACCGCGACCGGCTCACGCACACGAAGTTCCTGCTGCATTCGACCGGCGACGAGTTCTTCGTACCGGATTCCTCGCAGTTCTATTTCGACGATTTGCTCGGCGACAACTACTTGCGGTACGTGCCCAACACCGGACACGGGCTGAACCAGAATGCCGTCGAGAGCGCGGCCGTCTTCTTCCGCGCGTTGGTGAACGACCTGGAGTTGCCGCAGTACAGCTGGGAAACCGACGGCAACACGATCACCGTCAACACGCCCAACGCACCCTCGTCGGTCAAACTGTGGCAGGCCGAAAACACGGAATCGCGCGATTACCGTTGGGGCAACGGCCAGGGTGTGCCCTGGTCGAGCAGCGTGTTGTCGCCAACGGGTCCGGGCACCTACTCGGCCACCGTCCCCATGCCCGATGTTGGCACCCGCGCATTCATGATCGAACTCCAGTGGCCCAGCGGCTCCATCACGCCGTACACGTTCACCAGCGAGGTGGTGATTCTCGCAGCGCCCGAACCGAACGAGGTGCCGCAGGCCGGCGACGACACTGCGCAGACCGGGATCGGAGTACCGGCCTTCATTAGCATCCTGTCCAACGACAGCGATAGCGACGGCGAGATCGATCCGACGACCGTCGCCATAACTGCCCAGCCGCTCTGGGGTCAGGTGTTTGTCGACTCGGGCACCGGCAATGCCGTGTACGTGCCCAACCCGGGATTCTCCGGGAGCGACAACTTCCGCTACACGGTGAAAGACGACTACGGCAGCGTGTCGAACACGGCCATCGTCGAGATCGACGTGCTCCCGCCGAACCAGCCGCCGGTTGTGGCAGACGACTTCGCCGCGACACCCATTGGTGTTCCGGTCGTGATCGACCTGCTCGCTAACGACCACGATCCTGATGGGTCCATCGATCCGTCGAGCGTGCACTTGTTGGGTGGTTCGTCGAACGGGACGACGTCGATCAATCCAACCACTGGCGAGCTCACCTATACACCCCAGCCCGCCTTTGCCGGTGGTGAATTGTTGAAGTACCGCGTCCGCGACACGGCTGGTGCGCTGTCGGACGTCGCCACGGTTCGCATCCGAGTGGGCGAAGCGGCGGCGCTGTCGGGTAGCGTCTATACCGATCTGAACAACAACGGCCTTCGCGACACGGGCGAATCGGGCATTCCGGACGTCGAGATCACGCTGGTCAGCAAGAATTCCGGCTGGCCGCTGACGTACTCGATGTCTACCGACGACGAAGGGAACTTCTCGTTCGTCGAGTCACTGGCCGACGGCTTCGTGTTTCCCGCCGGCACGTACGACGTGGTCGAAACGCACCCGACGCCGTACTTGGATGGCCGCGACACTCGGGTCAGCTTCGGCCTGCCGGTCGACTCGCCGCTGAACGACCGTTTTGCTGACGTGATCGTGGCACCGGGACAAACGGCCGGCATGTTCCAGTTCGGTGAACGCGGACTGCGGGCTGAATTCGTCGCCCTGGAATCGAGCGAACGCCTGTTCGCTGCGAGCTTCGTAGATGGCCGCCTGCATGTACCGGGTGCTCAGCCCGCGCAATTCAATCTCAGCGCAGGCGAAGTATATCTCGCGTTCGACGGCGGCTGGGACGGGAAAGCGCTGTTCACCGTTCAGCCGCTCACCGGTCAAGGCGTCCCCAGTGCCGCGGTGCTGAACGCGAACCTCAGCGTGGTGGCTCAGTCCACGCCCGTCTCGGGACGCGCTGAGCTGATGAGCACTGCCAACAGTGGGCAGCCGCAGTTCGTACGCTTGCGCGGATCGGGCATTGTCCATATCGACGGCATTATCGCCCGCGACGCGCCGGGGCAGATCGATCGGGCTGGCGCGTTCGATCCGGCCACGGAGAGGTTCTTGCTGGGTGAAGCGTTCGGCATCAATATCCAAACGGCGCCCTTGGATTGGCCCGGCGCCAGGCCGGTGGCCGGCGATTTCGACGGCGATGGAGGTTCGGACCTGGGCTTGTACGACCCGGCCAATGCAAGGTTCCTGTTGCAAGTCGCGCCGGCCGCACCCTGGGTCTCGTTTAACTTCGGCCTGCCTGGCTGGCTGCCGGTCGTCGGCGATTGGAACGGCGACGGAATCGATACGGTCGGAGTCTACAACCCCGACACAGCCACGTTCTTCCTCGGCAACACAAACGGTGCCGGCGTGGCCGACGTCGCGCCGTTCAACTACGGCATGCCGGGCTGGAAGCCGATCGCCGGAGACTGGGACGGCGACGGATACGACAGCATCGGCGTTTACAATCCCGACACGGCCACGTTCTTCCTGCGCAACTCCAACGACTCGGGCGTGGCGGATTTGCCGGCTTTCAACTATGGCATCGTGAACTGGATGCCGCTGGCGGGCGATTGGAACGGCAACGGAATCGACACGGTGGGCGTTTACAATCCGGCGACGGCCACGTTCTTCTTCCGCAATACGAACACGGTGGGCGTGGCCGATCTGCCGCCAGTGAATCGCGGCGCGCCAGGCTGGCTGCCCCTGGCAGGCTACTGGTCGTCGACAGTCGAAGCGGGTGCGGCGCAAGACGGTCTGGTCGGAGCGCTCAGCGGCGCAACGTTGCTGTCCGTATCTCCATCGACTGCGGCATTGGAAAATCCGACCTCGCAGCCAGCGGTCGCGACGACCGCATCCGCCCTCGCCAACCTGGCACACTCAACACTCGATGGTGATGCGGCGGTCGCAGATTCGCCTGAGTTCGATGGCGCGCTGGCATCTGCCATCGCCGCTGTGGCCGATGAGTTGGGCGATGGGGATGTCGCTGAAGAGACGCTGGCTTCCCTGGCGCCCTTCTGGTGGCGGCCCTCCTAGGCGTGCGGCACCTTTCGAGCAACATGCCCACCTCCTCGGCGGCGAGGGAGTTGCAGTCGGCTGCGCGGGTGCGAAGAATAGGGGTCGTCATTCGTAGACGTTCCCCACGGCGATGGTCGTTGAAACGCGAGGCACCCATGATTGGCAAACGCAGCACGCAACTAGGTAGCTTACTCGCCGTCGCGATGCTCGTTGCGCCGCTTGCGGCGGACGAGCCTGCGGAAGTCCGTCCCGACGGTCGCATCGCGCCGATCTTGGAGAATCTCGGCGATCATCACCACGCGATCACCACGAGCGTTCGCCAAGCGCAGCAGTTTTTCGATCAGGGGTTGCGGCTGGCCTACGGTTTCAACCACGCGGAAGCGATTCGCGCGTTTCGCGAAGCAGCGCGACTCGACCCTCAATGCGCGATGGCCTACTGGGGTCATGCGCTGGCGTTGGGACCCAACATCAATGCGGCCATGACGCCGGAGGCCGGCGAGGAAGCCTACGCGGTGCTGCAAAAGGCGATCGCCTGCCAAGATCATGTGACGCAACAGGAACGAGACTATATCGCGGCGCTCGCGGCCCGTTACTCGTCAAACGCAGAAGCCGATCGGGCGGCGCTCGACGCCGCCTATGCCGACGCGATGCGGGAATTGTCGAAGAAATACCCCGACGACCTCGACGCGGCCACGTTGTTTGCCGAAGCGTTAATGGACGTTTCACCTTGGGACTACTGGACCCGCGACGGCATGCCGAAGTATCACGCCGAGGAGATCGTGCGCACGTTGGAACGAGTGATCGAGGCTAACCCAAATCATCCCGGCGCGCTGCACTACTACATTCACGCGGTCGAAGCCTCCAAGACTCCGGAGCGGGCACTGGCCGCCGCCGATCGACTGGGGAGCGTGGCGCCGGGCGCCGGGCATCTCGTCCACATGCCGGCACACATTTACATTCGTGTCGGCCGCTACGCGCAGGCCTCGCAGGCCAACGTCCTGGCCATTGCCGCCGACGACGACTACATCACGCAGTGCCGATCACAAGGACTCTACGCGGTGGCCTACCATCCGCACAACATTCATTTCTTGTGGGCGGCTGCGACGTTGGAGGGCCGCAGCGAAGTCGCCATCCAGGCCGCGAACGATCTGGCCGGAAAGGTAAATCGCGAGATGCTGAGCGATCCGATGATGGGCACGCTGCATCTGTTCTACGCCACGCCGCTGTTCGCGCTGGTGCGGTTTGGTCACTGGGACGCGATCATGGAATCGCCCCAGCCCGACGAGGAGCTGATCTTTCATCGCGGCGTCTGGCACTATGCCCGCGGCGTGGCGCAACTGCGCAAGGGCCACCTCGAGGCGGCGGCGCGCGAACTCGACCAGATCGAAAAGCTCAGCGGGCAACCCGAGCTGGAGACGCTGAAGATCTTTGAAGGCAATTCCCTGGGGAGCGTCCTGGCCATCGCGCGCCACGTGTTGGCTGGCGAGCTGGCGGCCGCGCAGGGCAACACGGAAGAGGCCGTTGCGCTACTGAGTACGGCCGTGCGGCTGGACGATGGCCTGCGCTACAACGAACCGCACGACTGGCACCACCCGCCACGGCACATTCTGGGCGCAGTGCTGCTCGAAGCCGGCCGCGCTGCCGAAGCCGAAACCGTCTATTGGGCCGATCTGGATCGCAATCGCGAGAACGGCTGGGCACTGTTCGGGCTGTGGCAGAGTCTCATAGCCCAGGAAAACACGGCCGACGCCGCCGATGCCAAGCGCCGCTTCCAGAAAGCCTGGGCGGCAGCCGACGTGGAACTGACGTCTTCTCGGTTCTGACTGTGAGCCGGCTCGGCTCAAACCCCGCAACGCCCCCTTTCCGGCACCTGCAACTTCTCCCCTCTCGCGGGAGGCGAGTTTTGACGTGCGGAGCGCCCGATGCCGTAAGTAGTTCTCCAAAAGGCACTTACGGTCGGAACTGCAGTTTCAGAACAAACTCTGTGTTTTTTGTGATTTTTCGCTCAGCGCGTCGTTTGGACGTTGATAGTATGGCGGTCCCGGAGGATCGGTGGGCCGCAGCATAGCGCGGTGCACTATTTCGACTTGCGAACTGTGGGAGTCCGCTAATGAGTCTGTCGCCAACTCGTTTTGTCTCACTTCACACAGCGATTCTCGCTGCCGTCGCGTTGCTCGTCGTCGCCAATTCGGCGGTCGCCGCGAGCATCTTCTCGTACGACTTCGACGACTTTTCCAACGGCTCGACCCCGCCGGGTATGAACCTCGTCGGCAACGCCGTGATCACCGACGACCCCGGCGGCGGCTTCTTCGATCAGCGGCTGCGACTCACGTTTGCCGCGGGCGGACAAAACGGCTCGGGCTGGCGCTCGGGACTGGATCTCGCACGCTTCGGTTTCGACACGACGTTCACCTTTCAGATCAGCTTCCAAGGCGGCGGCGGCGCCGACGGATTCTCGTTCAACGCGCAGTCGCTGGGCAATTCGATCAACGTCGGCGAGACCGGACCGGGACCGGGCAGCCTGACCGTGAGCTTCGACATGTTTCAGAACGCCGGTGACCCCAGCGACAACTTCATCCGCATCTATTCCAACGGCAACGACATCGCCGCCCGCAATCTCTATTCCGACGGGATCAACATGAGCGACGGTTCGGTGCACACGGCGCGCGTGATCTACGCGCCGGGCGATCTGGACGTGATCGTCGACGGCATCACGGTGCTCTCGAACGTCAACGTCGATCTGAACACGGCCGGCGCGCTGGTGTTCGACGACCTGACGTATCTCGGCTTTGGCGGCCGCACGGGTGGTGCGGTGCAGAACCACGACATCCTGACGTGGAACTATACGGCCGTGCCGGAACCTTCGAGCATCGTCTTGGCCGGGTGTGCCGCGTTGGGGCTGTTGGCCTTCGCCCGGCTGCGCATAACACGTCGCTGAGCCCGGCGTCGAAGATCAAACTGTCGTCAGCGATCGCTCTGCGCGGGCTGCGTGGCATGGTCGTTAAGCGGCACATAGGCCACAGACGTCTGCACGGCGTGGCTGCAAGAACAGCCGGCGCTCGACTCAGGCGCGAGTAGCAGTCCGCCGGCGGGGATCAGGTTCAGCCAGCAACCGCTCCGCACGCCGAGCATCTCCGTCCGCTGGCCCGAGGCCAGATCGAGCATGCCGTGGTACTCGTATCGGCGGAAGAGTGTTCCCTGCGAAGCAGCGGCGGTGCCGCATCCGTGCCAGTCGAAGTCGGAGACTTCGAGCACCTCTCCACTGGCCAGATCGAGCATGTGCTTGTTGACGTAGACGCGCTGACCCACGATCACCGGGTGCGATAGATGCCCGCTGTGGTGCAGCTTTTTGGCGGGTGCGTGTTGCTGCCAAAGTTCTTCGCCATCAGCCGCGTCGAAGCCGTAGATGTGAAACTCCTTATTGGAGTCGGAACCGGTGGCCACGAGTCGTCCCGATGAAGCGGCGAGGTACAGCATGTTTTCGCAGCGGCTGAAGTCATACGGCCGCTCCCAGCGCTGGTGGCCGTCGGCCAGATCGAGCGCGACCAAGTGCAGCTCTCCCAACAGTTCGTCGTGCAGCCGGCCACTGTCGGAGTCCATTGCTGCGGGATCCCGCGATTCGATGAAGTACACGACGCCGTCAGCGATCGTGATCGTCGAGTTGACGATGGCGCCTCGCGAATAACTCCACGCTTCGCTGCCATCCGTTGGGTCGATGACGAACAGCCGGCGGCTGGTCACGCGAGCGACCTTCGATGCCCGCGTGTCGTCGTACCACTCGCCACGGTCGCCCAAGTACTGCGCGCCGCGCACACACGCCGTGCCGACGAGATGCTCGCCGGTGTGCGCCAGGAATCCCCAGTCGACGGACGACTCGCCGTTCGGTTCTGCGGCAGAAAACACGTTCAGGCGGCGGCCCGTTGCGCCGTCGAGTGCCACGGCATGATCGCCCATCGCCAGGTAGAGCACGTCGCCGGCGGCGACCATGTTCGATCCGTCGCGCGGCATATTGGCCCGACGCAAGGTGGGCACTTGCCGAAACCAGAGGATCGTGCCGTTGTAGGCGTCGATACCGAACAGCGTGCGATTGCCCTGCACGTACAGCCGCCCCGCGGCGTACAGCGGCGCCGGATTGCGAGGTCCCCGGTCGGGCATGGCCCGCGAACCCGGTCGGCCCCACCACAGCACACCCAGCTCGCCGGCTACGCGGGCATCGTGACTACACGCGGTGTTGTCCGCAGCCGCGTACTGATGCGTCCACTCGCCAGCACCGGGTAGTGGACCGCGGCGGAGAGCGATGAAACGGTGATCGGAAAGATTGACGTTGACGATTTCCAGTGACCCGTCGGTATCGGCCAGCGCTGTCGCTGCCGCGCGGATTGCGTGATTATCGATTCCCAGCAGGTACATGCCGCCCGAGGGGCGCAGCATATGCATGAAGTTTGACGGCGCATCCGCGAGCTCGGGGACGGACTCGCGCCGCAGCACGTCGTGCGGCACGATCACATTTGCGAGATAGGGACCAAACGGCAACGCGTCGATCGACATGTTCAGCACGCAAATGCGGTGGCCGTAGATGCCGGAAGTAGTCAATCGCTCGCGCAGGTTCTGGGCTTGGTCGGCGTCCTCCTCCACAACGACCACGTGCAGATCGCTGTGGCGGGCGAGCACCTCGGCGACATGACCGTCGCCAGCTCCCAGGACCAGCGCGTAGCCGCGCGATGTTCCTGTTTCGGTGAACAGTCCTTCGATGGGCGAGCTGCTTGGCGACTCGCTCGTTTGTGTGGCATCACTCACGGCTGGCGGCGGCAGATAGCTCAACGTGCGGTCGATCTCAAACAACTCCGTCATCCGCTCCTCTCCGGCCTCGTCGCTTCCGCCGGCGCGCAAACGGTACCACTCGACATCGGCGGGCAGAGGGCATTCGACTGCATGGTCGTTTTTCAGTTCCTCGTCGCCGTACTGGTTGAGTCTGTCTTCATCGCGACCGACTTCGACTAACGATGTGGTCGGCTGTGGCGTGTGCCAGGTGACGCGGGCGCGACCACCGTGCAGCGGCTCGACGATCGGACCGACGATGTCCGGCGTGGGTCGCGCGGTTGGGTTCGTGAAGGGCCCGGGTGTTGGCGGAACCGCGTTGGCGAGTTGCGCCGCGAGGTCGTCTGCTTCGACGTTCGTTTCGTCAGTGGGCGCGAAACAGTGAATCGTGCCGAGATCGGTGCTGACGTAGAGTTGTCCGTTCGCGAAGGCCAGTCCGTAGGCGTTGCCGCTGACCGGGCCACTCCAGATCGGGCGACCCGACTGGGCGTCGTGCGCAACGACCAGCCCCGAGCCGCCGGCGAAGAGCGTATTGCCGGCGAGAATCAGCGAGAGCGGCCCGGCGCATTCAGCCCGCCAGAGAATGCACGATTGCATTTCGGTCTGCACGCGGTCGAGTTCGGCCGAGAGCCGTTTCGACTCGGCCGCCAGCTCTTCGGCTTCTTTACCTTCCGCATCGTCCAACTTGCGGGCCACCGTGCGTTTCTCGCGGGCCAGCTCCGCGCGGCGCTCGGTCAGACTCAGATAGCGGGCGCGATCGAGCGCCGAGAGCTCGCGGTCGGTGTGCAGGTAGGAGACCATCGGCGTGACGATCATGTGATTGCCATCGAAGCTGGCCAGTTCCTCGCGTCCCTCGCTCCCCAGTGCCGAAACCTGGCCCGTCTTGTTCGGCCCGTAGACGAGCATGTCGTCGGCCAAGAGTGCATACGTTCCGCCGGTACCGCCAGAGGCTGAATGCAGTCGTTCGCCATGCTTGCGATCAAAGACGAGTGGGCGGCCGCGGCCGGTGGTGACATAGAGCCGCTCGCGCGAGGCGAGCAGGTAGCCCTGGGCGGGTTGGTCGTCGAGTGGGGTTTGCCAGAGCTGCTCGCCGCTCGCCGCATCGAGCGCGGTGACGTACACCTGTTGCGAGGGCAGCACACCGGCGGCGCAGTACGCCACCCCGTCGACGACGGCGATGTTGGTCCGCACCGGCCAGAGAGAAACAATCCGCCCGCTGCCGGGCACACGGTAGTCGCGCGGGCCGATCCGCGCTGCCCAGATCAGCTTTCCATTGTCGGGCGCCAAGCAATAGACGTGGCCATCGTCGCTGCCCGCATAGAGTCGACCCTCGGCAAATGTGGGCGCCAGTCGCACGGGACCTTCGGTGTAGAAGCGCCAGCGAATGTCGCGGGTCTTTGCATCGACCGCGTATATCTGATCGTCGACCGACGAGCCGTAGTAAACCGTGTCGCCGACCACAATGACGTGCAGTGCCTTGTCGAACGCGACGCGATTCTTCAGGCGGAAGACCTTGTTCCAGCCATCCCAGGTGGCCGGCTCGTCCCACGCCGGCTGCGGCGGCACGGCCGAACGATGCGACCAGGCTTCGGCCAACGGCAACTGCGGCTGTTCGCTCGTCATGCCCGAGCGCGCGATGTCGTGTTGATAGGTCGGCCAGTCGTCGGCCATCAGGGAAGACTTCGAGAGGGCCGCCAGCGCAAGCGCGCAGACAGCAACGTAGACCTTTTGCCGCAGGCAGGTCGCGCAGGTCATCCTTCGGCTCCGAGTTTGGTTGATTCTGCAAGTCGTGTTGGTGTGGGCTGCCCGCTCAACATGCGGTGTCTGGCAAATTGGTAGGCCGCCTGGAGCGAGTCGCTCGGCGACGACCAATTGCCGTCGGCGGCCACTTCACTCGCCCGGATGGTAGGCACGCTTGGCCGTGCGGACAATCTCGTCCCAGTCGAACAACGCGGGCTTCAGGCGCCGCTGGGCCATGAGTCGCGTCTGGTCCATGAAGTGTGGCGAATCGGGATCGCCGCTGGCGCCGAACTGCGTCAGGCTCGCGCCGCGGATTCCATCAGGATCGAACTCGAAGGCGGCCAGATAACTGGTGCCCACGACGCCGTACTGCTTCTTCACCGTCTTCACCAACGGGATGTTGATGGGCGGCGTGTAGAAGTTCGTGAAGACCGAACCGAGCAGCCCGGGAACGGCTTCACACAGTTCGCTGGGCTTCTTGTCGTCGAAGGGGATCAGGAACAGATCGGCCACGTCGGGGTGGCGCTGCATCCGATGCACTTCGCCCCACGGGACTCGCCAGTCGCCGTACAGATCGCGTAGTTTGCGGGCGGCGGCGACCAGCGCGGCGAACTTCTCGTCCGGGTTCTCGATGAACTTGTCGAGCACGGGCCGCTCGGGTGGAAAGATGCTGCCGTAGAGCTCGATGAACCAGGCCTCGCAGAGCGTCGACTGCGTGCAGTCGGCCGTGTTCACGCAATCCCAGTTGAGCAGGTGTTCAAAGTATTCGCGGACCTGCTCGGCGAGCGTCGGGTTGCGTCGCTCCAGTTCGCGGAAGTGCCGCTCCAAGTG
>CALKYM010000098.1 GCA_938003525.1 uncultured Planctomycetales bacterium
GTGGCACTTCGACTTCGACGAGCGAATAGCCCAGGCCGTAAACCTGCACATCGAATTCCGTGCGTACGACGCGGCCGAGGAATCCTGCCGCGCGGGACATGGCGTACTTGGCATTAAGGTGCGGCCCGTCGAGATGCACGTCACGCAGTGTCTCGACGGACGTGTACCCGTGCAGCTCAGTGAAGTGGCCAACATCGACGCTGTTCTCGGTGGTCTCTTGAGGATGTCCCCGCAGTCGCCAACGTTTGAGAAGCAGGGGTGACCAGTTTCCCCAATCCAGAATCGGAACTTCCCAGCTTGGCGGCGCACCATCGCGAGAATGGTAGACCAGCAGCAGCCCGTTGCGGTCGCGGGCTGAGATCGTCTCGGCCTTTGCCTTCGGCGGCAGCTTGGTGCCGTAGGGCGTCGACACGCAGTGGCCCTCGACGTTGTACTCGAAGCCGTGGAACGGGCAACGGAGACACTCGCCACGGACTTCGCCCCCGTAGCCCAGGTGAGCGCCCAGATGCGGACAGTAGGCGTCGAGAACACCAAATGCACCCGAGCGGGTGCGGAACATGACCCGCTCGCGGTCGGCCAACACGAACCGCTGCACGTGTCCCGGTTTTAGGTCACGCGACAGACCGACGCAGTACCAGCCCGTCGGATTGCGCGGCAACTGCGGCTGGTCCATGAGTGGCTGGCCCTGCAGTGCGAAAGTGCGAGCGAGGCAAGCTCGGGTGACGCTGCGTCTTGCTGCGGGCCGAGCTTCGGAGTCTCGTGGCGACGTAGCCCTTGTATCTTAGCGACGTCGCGCGCGCGATGCGCCCAGCAAGTGCGCGCCGAGTTTCGTGGCAGGCAGCTCACGAGCGCGATGCGGGCGAGTCACACCAACTCCGTGATCGGTTGGCCGCTGGGGAGAATGTGGACGGGGCGGCCGGCGTAGTCGGTGAGGGTTTGGGCGGGGTTGATGCTGAGGTGGCGGTAGATGGTGGCCAGCAGATCTTGCGGAGTGAGGGGGCGTTCGGCCGGGTATTCGCCTTTGGAGTTGGTGGCGCCGATGACCTGGCTGGTCCTTAGTCCGCCGCCGGCGAGCAGTGCGGAGTAGGCCTGCGGCCAGTGATCGCGTCCGGTGGAGCCGGTCGCCGAGCGGGTGCTGATGCGCGGCGTGCGGCCGAACTCGCCGACGGCGACGACGAGTATCTGCCGGTCGAGGCCGCGCTGGTAGATGTCGCTGATCAGCCCCGCCAACGCCTGGTCCATGTACGGCAGGCGTCGCGCCATGTAGTCGGCGAAGTGCCCGGGACGTCCGGCGTTGTCGGCATGGTCGTCCCAGTTGGTGAACTGCGGGCCGTTCTTGGGCGTGTTGGAGTAGATCGTGACGACCGACACCCCCGCTTCCGCCAAACGGCGCGCCAGCAGACAAGACTGTCCCCAACGATGGCGACCGTAGCGATCGCGCAACTTCTCCTCTTCCTGGTTGAGGTCGAAGGCGGCGGCCACTTTTCGGCTGGTGAGCATCCGGAAGGCGGCTTCGCGAAAACGATCGCTCCCGTCGAGCGTGCCATGCAGGTCAAGGTCGCGCCGCCAGCGATCGAAGCGGCGCAACAATTGCTGGCGATCGTCGAGGGCATCGCGCGCTTGGTCCGTAGCCACATCGAACTGAGGGACGGCGAAATCATCGCCTGCCGGGTCGCCGACGACGAAGGAAGTATGTTCAGCGCCGACGTAGTTGGGCCGCGTCATGTGCAGCGCGTTGGGAATGGCCACGTACCGCGGCAGCGCATCGGGATGGGGGCCGAGCACGCGGCTGGCGACCATGGCGAAGTCGGGATGCTCGCTCTTGGCGCTCGAAGTGGGGTCGAGCTGCGTCGGTCGCTTGCCGGTTAGCACCTCGATGGCCGCATCGTTGTGAATGTTGATCTCGTGATGCAGCGAGCGGACCAGCGCGATCTTGTCGGCCAGCTCCGCCTGCCGTGGGAAGTGCTCGCAGATTTCGATGCCCGACACATTCGTGGCGATGGGCCGATACACGCTGCGATATTCGATCGGCGCCTCCGGCTTGAGATCGTACGTCTCCAGGTGCGAAGGCCCACCCCACTGATAGAAGAGAATCACCGACCTGTTGGAGCGATCGTCGGACGTCTCGCGCGCGGCCGCCACGTCGGCCAGCGACAACCCGCCGAGCACGAGCGTCCCGGCGCGCAGAAAGTCGCGGCGGTTCGGCGGTCCGGGGCAGCGCGGGCGGTGCATGGGAGTGATGACCGCGGGCAGGTGCGAACGGGTGAGGATTACGCAGTATGCGCCGTCACAATAACGACTTCGCGCCGCGACGCCAAATTTGGTCGCCCAGCGCGGAAGTGACGCCCGTTTGGTAGCGAGCACAAACAGTTGTCTGAGCCGGGGGCGTCAGCCCCCGGATTGGCTGACATCTCCGTGCAGTACACAACCCGGGGGCTGACGCCCCCGGCTCAGGGTCTTGAGGCGATGCGTGCGTGGCTTTTGGGGCGACTTGCACCGGATCACTGCTGGGCTATCGTGGGCGCGGCGTGTGGCCAGG
>CALKYM010000099.1 GCA_938003525.1 uncultured Planctomycetales bacterium
GCGAAGTCGCGATGCCAGGACCAGGCAATGCCGACGTCGAGATCCTGGCCCAGGACATCCATCTGTTGCTTCACGGCGGCGACGACGGCGGTCGGATCTTCGAGTTCGGCCAGGCTCAGGTCGCGGTCGTCGCCGATCTGCCAGGAGCGCGTGCGGATGAGGAACTGCGTTAACACGGATTCGAGATGCGGGTACCAGCGGTCGACGCTGCCGGCGAACACGTCGGCGGCCGTCAGCTCATCGGTGGTGGTGAATTGTTCGCGGACGGCGGGCGGCGGATCGTTGAGCAGACCGGTGAGCTCGATGCGCTGCACGGCGAGCCGCTCGCCCAGACTGGTCAGCGCGCGGATCGTCGGTTCGTCGTCCTCGGCGAACCAGAGCGGATACTTGATGTGTCCCACGCCCGCGCGATGCAGCAAGTCGGGCAGATCGGCCAGTGGCACTTCCGCCGCGCCATCGGGCAGCGTCCAACCGAACGGACTGCGGCCCGCGGCGACGGACAGTGGCTCGACCACGGCCAGCCGCATCGTCCGAGCAAATTGATGCCCGTCGCGCAGATCGCGGACCGTCAATCGCGCGCGAAAGAACCCGCCGCGACGCACCGACGGCTGCCAGGCGAGCGAGTCACGATAGTTTGGCGGAGCTGCATTCGATTCGGACGCCGGCGAGGCAGGAGTGCCCGACTCTCCGGCGACGTCAGGAGCCGCCGACACTGTCTCGGACATCCGTTGGGGCGTGACCGATTGCGCGTCCCACTGAATGCGGCGCCCGAGCGGATCGAGCAGTTCCCAATCGGCGGCGAACTGCTCGTGCGGCAATCCGGTGATGTCGGCGCGGAGCTCGATGGCCGCCGGATCGTCGTAGAGGTTGTAAGGTGCGCTGCTCGAAAGTCGCATGTGGGGCAACTGCCCCAGCCACAGGTCGGCGAAGCGGACCGTTCCGCTAAGGTCGTCTTCGACCGTCGGTTCGACATGCAGTCCCACGGTGGCGGCCTGCACGCGCGGGTCGTCGCTGTAGATGGGTCCCAGCCGCAGCTTCTGCCAGCCGGCCGTTTCGCGCAGTGCGGGCGATCGATACCGCGCGATGGGTTGCTGCTCGCCGTCGAGCAATGACAGCGAGAGGAACACCTCGTCATGGACGAGCTGTTCGATGTTCACCAGCGCCTCGACAACATATCCATGCCGCGACGTGGCAGGCGTCGGCGGTGCGGTGATGGCCGCGCCGCCACCGTTCATATCGAAGCGGAGCGCACCGCCCGCGGGCGCTTGGACATCCGGCTCGAGTTCAATCTTCACGTAGTGCGGATAGCCGGGACCGCGCTGCCGCACCCAATGGTCGGGCCAGGCATCGAAGTTCGCGTCGACTTCCTGGGTGAAGTCGCAGGCGTAGAGTTCGACCGCGCCGCCGAAGCGTGGCTCGTTGGGGGCCAGGGGCGCGGTCGCTACAATCAGCGAGACGAACAGCGGAAACATCTAATTCTGCCAGCAGGGTGCGCGGACGAGGGGCTTTCGATGAGCATCGGTCGCCCTTGCGGTTCGGCTCGAATCGCGCCCCGGTAATCGCTACGACCGGAATACCTTCCATGCTGCCGCTGCGGATTGGCGTGCAATTGAAGAGTTTGCGACTGCCGCTGCGCCGCGCGCTGGCCGTCGCAGGCGAGTTGGGAGTCGAGGCTGTCGAGATCGATGCCCGCGGCGAGATTCGCTCTCGCGACATGTCCCAGACGGCCGTGCGGCAACTTCGTAAGCAGCTCGACGATCACGGGCTGCGCGTCGCGGCGCTCGAGTATCGGACCCGCCGCGGCTACCACGTCCGCGACGACTTGGAAGCCCGCGTGGAAGGCACCAAGGAAGCGATGCGGCTGGCCTACCGCTTGGGCGCGGCGGTGGTGATCAACCACGTGGGGCGCGTGCCGCAGGCGGAGTCGTCGGATTGGTCGCTGCTGGTCGATGTGCTGGGAGACTTGAGCCGGTTCGGGCAGCGGACCGGCGCGCGGCTGGCAGCCACTGCAGCCGGCGCGGAATCGGGCGAAGATCTGGCGCGGGTGCTGGCCGCAATCCCCGAGGGGGGCATCGCCGTCAATCTCGATCCCGGTGAATTGGTTCGCGGCGGCGGTAGTCCGCTGGAAGTAATCGAGAAAGTCGGAACTTCGATCGCCCACGTCCGCGCCAACGATGGCGTCCGCGATTTGTCCAGCGGCATGGGCCTGGCGGTGCCGTTGGGCCGCGGCAGTGTCGACTATCCGGCCATGTTGGCCGCCCTGGAGCAGCGCGACTATCGCGGCTACCTGACCATCGAGCGTCAACGTCCCGAAGACCCCCGCGAGGAAATCTCGCACGCAGTCAGCTATCTGCGCAATCTGGCCGAGTGAGCCTGGCCGCGCCGACTTGCCCGCGGTGATATGATGGGTCGTGCGGCTGCGCTGCTGGCGCGGGGCACAGGGCACATAGTCGAAGGCGTGCTTTCAAGAACCCTCGAATGAGGACGCGATCATGGTGCTGTCCCGGATGGTGTTGGCCGCAGTAGTCGGCAGTTCGTTGCTGGGGGTTGTTGGTCAATCGCTGGCGGATGATCCGGCAGCGGAACGCGAGAGCCCCAGCTCAGTGGCTGCCGCTGTGCCCGATCAGGCTGAGCTGGAAGCCCGTTTCGAGGAGATGCTCAGCGGCGTGACGCTGGTAGGCTCGTTCACCGACGATGCCAGTCCCGACGAGCCGCTCACCGAAGATCGCTACGTGATCGAGAAGGTTACCAAGGGCAAGAACGGCTACTGGGTGTTCCAGGCGCGGATTCAATACGAAGGACGCGACATGCAGTTCGCCATGCCGCTGCGCGTCGAGTGGGCCGGCGACACGCCGATGATCACGCTCACCGATGTACTGGTGCCCGGTTTCGGCAAGTTCACCGCCCGGGTGCTGTTCTACGGCGACCGTTATGCCGGCACCTGGCAAGGGACGGAGCACGGCGGGCATATGTTCGGCATGATCGAGCGAGACGCCTCCGAAGACGCCGCCGCCTCGGTCGACGATGCGGCGGGGGAGTAGTCCGCTCTGCTGATCCGTGGCGGAGTCAGTCTTCTTCGTCGCTGCGTTTTCGCAGCGCGATGGCGGCGACCAGCGCCAGCGCGGCGCTCTCCACTCGCAGCGTGCGCGGCCCGAGCGACACCAGTTGCCAGCCGTTTTTGTGAGCTGCCGCGACTTCCGTCGGCGTGAACCCGCCCTCGGGACCGATGGCGACGAAAGTCTCATAGTTGGGCGCGTGACCATCCTGGCTCAGTGCGGCGGCGAGAGATGTCGTCTGTGCAGCGCTGCCCGAAGGGTCGTCAGGCACGTGGGCGAACAGTCTGCGCGCGGCGGCCGGTGCCGTGGCGAGATAGTCTTCGAGCGTGCTCGGTGCGGCGACTTCCATCAGCCGGTTGCGACCGCACTGTTTGGTTGCCTCGATGACGAAGCGTTCCAGCCGCGCGCGCGCCGAGGGTGTCGGCTGCGCGACGGAGCGCTCGCAGATGAGCGGGACGAGCCGTGTGGCGCCCAACTCGGTGGCTTTCTCCACTAACCATCGCTGACGGTCGCCCTTGGGCAAGGCCACGCCGAGGTGCAGGGGCCCAGCCAGTTCGCGATTCACTGCGCGCGCCGCAACGATATCGAGCGTGACCCCCTCGCGGTCGATGCGGGCGACGCGCCCCGCAAACTCCTGTCCGCTGCCGTCGAACAGCGTCACCTCGGCGCCGACGGCCGCGCGCATGACGCGCGTCAGATGGTGGGCTTCGGCCCCGCGCAGTTCGGCCCGCGGGCCCGTGATGGGGGTTTCGCTGAAGAAGCGTTCAGACACAAGAGGCCTCGCATCGCTGTACCACCCTGGCTGCGCCAGCAGCGCCGCCGCCTCGAATCGTAGCCGGCCCGCTCGCGGACGACGAATCGCGGAAGCTGAGCGGCCAGCGCCGGCCGACCCAGTCGCGCTGGCAAAACCACGCCACAGGGTTAGAATTGCGCGCACTGAGAATCGTCACCGTGGGGCCAAGATTGACCTAGCGGGGACGAATTCTTATGAGCGTTCCTCCAGTATCGCTTTCCGCGAGATCCAGCGTGCAGCGCGAGTCTCCCACGACAGTTACGGCGCACGGCGTGAATTTGCGCAACCCCACGGTGGCTGCCGTGTTGGCCTGGCTGTGGCCGGGCGGCGGACATTTTTATCAGCGGCGGTACTTCAAGGGCACGCTGTTCATGTGCCTGATTCTGGTGACGTTCTTCTACGGGCTGGCGCTGGCCGACGGCCGCGCGGTCTATGCCCAGTGGACGCCCCAGCACAAGCGCTACAACTACCTCCCGCAGGTTGCGGTCGGTCTGCCGGCGCTACCCGCTTTGGTCGAAGCGCGGCGCGCCCGCGCGGGAGCGGAACCGCTGTTGGGCGGCTGGTACGCGCCGCCGCGCGACGCTGACGAATTGAACGAGATTCACCGGCGGTATCACCGCTACTTCGAGCTGGGCACCGTGTACACCATGATCGCCGGGCTGCTGAACGTGCTGGTGATCTACGACGCCTGGGGCGGCCCGGCCTACGTGCGTGAAGACGACCAGGAGGAAGAGAAAGCCAAACGGGGCGAGAAAGACGGCCCGCCGGCAGACTCGAAACCGCCTCCCTAGTGGAGCGTCAGCCCGATTCATTCGGGCGACGCGAAACGTTCGCCAAAGACGCAAGTGCTTTGGCGCAGACAACATGGTAGTGCTCCGCCGGACAACTCGCACCCGAAAATTACGCGTTGACGGGGCACTAGCCGAGCTGCGCGCCGACCGTTGCGCGCGTACCGACGAGAAAGCGACCCATGATTCCAACGCTGTGGGCGGCCATACCGCTTTTGGCCGTCGCCTACGATCCGCTCTACGCGTTGCCACTCATCGTAGCGGTGAGCCTGGTCTACTCCGGCACGCGCTACGAAGAGCCGCCGCACATCTTCGCCCACGCGATCCGCACCGCGCTCTGGATCGTGCTCTTCATGGCCATCGTCTACGGCGTCCTGATGCTGGTGGCGTGGGGGCTGTAGGGGCGAGCACTCTAGCGGCTGCCGACATGTCTTGTCCCCCAAGCCGGTAATCCCGGATAAACGCGCAGTCGGTGGAGATGGGGCGGTTTGTGGGGTATACACATGTGCGCGGGTTCGTGGTGTCTGTGTGCCTCTCGGGCCGGAGTTGCGCGAAACCCGCGTCCCGCCATTCTTCCCGCCTTACTACGCTATTGAACATCGTGTCCCCGCCGCTAGGACCGTTGTGGTTTCTCCCCGCATCAACTTGAGCGTTGCGCTGGTTGCCGTAGGGCTGATCGGCACTTGGGCCCGAGCTGCGGAGCTTGGTGAAGAAACGAATTCGCCAGCGCCAACAGGGCAGCTCGCTACGGCCCTCGAACGGCTGGAGTCTACGTTGCCGGCGGCCGCTGCTGACTACGGCGAAGGCGTCGTCGACGTGGTCGGCTCAGCGGCCGAAGACCTACTCCAGCGGGCCGTCGATTGTGCTGAGCTTTACGAGGACTGGCCGGCCTATGTGTTGTTGGCGCACGGCGCGGCGCTGATGGATGCGCACGGCCGGGTTGAGCGCCTGCTCGACGCGACGCTCGAACATCGCCGCGAGTTTGCGGCGATTGAAGCGGGCTCGCAGCGGCGCGAGATGCTGCGGCGATTCCTGCGGGTTGTCGCGCGGCTGAACGATCTCTCGGGTCGGCTGCACTACTTGTTGTCCGATCCCGATACGCTCGATCTGGTCGAGTGGCGATTGGTCGAGGAGCCTGCTCGCTATGCGCAGTTGCTCGACGCTATCCGACGGACGCGCTCCAGCGCCGGCGCGGGACTGGTGGCGGCGAGCCTCTTGTATCCGCTCGACGAGGGCACGGGCGACGCCGAGGAGGTGTACGTATCGGCGGAATTAAAACGGCAAATGCTCGAGACGATTCGTGAAGTGGGCGATCATCGCCACCTTTGGCGAATCGTGCGATTCCTACAGAGCGACGTGACGACGCCGGCCACCGTGGTGGCGGCCGTCGAGACGATTCGCGCGTTGGGGTTGCCGCAAGATCCGCGACCCGAGCGGGACGTCTCGTTGCCCGATCCGGCCACGACGGCGGCCCAGTTGATCGATCGGCTGCGCGACATCGCAACCGCGCAACTCAGCGCCGCTGAGTACCATCGCCGCGGGGAACTTCTCGCCTGGCTCGAATCGCGCGCCGCCACCGGGCTCGAAGAACCGCGATATCGCGTCGGGCATTTCGAAGTGCAGCCCGGCGACTGGCTGCTGATGCGCAATCCATCGCCGTACAACCTCTTCACCGATCTCTCGCCGGGACTGTATACGCACGTGGGCATCGTCGCACTCGAAGAGGGCGGCGATGGACGGCGGCGGATGGTGATCGTCGACTTGCCCGAGCGCGGCGCGACGATGCCGGCCACCAACGTCGATGCCTTCCTGGAGCGGACGCTCGACTATGTGTTTTTGCGGCAACAGGATCAGCAGGTCGCCGAGACGATGGGCGAGGTGGCCCGCCGCGTGATCGGTAATCCGACGCAGTTCGATCTCAACTTCCGCACCACCAGCGTCGAAGCCCTGCGCGGCCAGCCGCTAGAGGGCCAGAAGATCACTGCTTACTGCGCGGGCCTGCTGTTGCTCTGCGCGCAGGAGACGGAGCTGCCGCGGCAGGCCTTCTTCCCCATTCCCGAGTATCCGGCCGGCGGGCAGTTGCTCGACAACTTGGGCACGCTGGGCTTGTCGATTGGCGAGGACTTCGTCTCGCCCACGGGTGGCTTATTCGCCGCGCAGTCCGACATCGTGGGCCGCGCCCGGCCAATGTACGATCCGCGCCGCGAGGTCGAGCAGGCGGTGTTCGATCACTTCGCTTCCAGTCTGGAGACGCGGACGCTCGCGCCCTCGCACGATCTGTATCAGTCATTACGCTTGAAAGTCGCGCAGGCCGCCAGCGGCAGTTCGTTGCTCTCCGGGGCGCTCGCGCAGGCGGCGGGCGTGAGTGAAGAGACTGATCTGGTCGCGGCTGCCCGGGCCGCGGCAGTTGTCGAAACACTGGACGAAGTCGCCTACAAAGCCAGCGGCGACTTTCTGGCCGCCCGCGAGGCCATCATGGCGGGCGGTAACGACGATCCGGACGCTCAAGTGAACGATCCGGCCACGCGCGAGCGGTTCGAAGAACTGTGCCGCCGCCACAGCGATCTCTACGAGCAATGGATGGCCGACGAGTTGAGCCCCCGCGAGCTGCGTCGTCGACTGGTCGCCTACTACATCGCGCAAGGCAAGGCCGACCTGGACGGCCGCTTCTTCGACGGCGAGGCACACTAGTGCCCCGTCAACGCGTAATTTTCGGGTGCGAGTTATCCGGCGGAGCACTACGATGGTTGTCTGCGCCAAAGCACTTGCGTCTTTGGCGA
>CALKYM010000100.1 GCA_938003525.1 uncultured Planctomycetales bacterium
CGCTTCGCCCAGTCGCGCTACTACCTCGCGGTCGTGCGCAACGATCTCGGGGACTTCGCCGAAGCCGAGCAACTTTTGCGCAGGACGATCGCCGAAGTGCCCGATCATGCTGAGGCGCACTACGCGCTGGGCCTGTTGCTGGCCGCGCAAGAGGGACGGCTTGAGGAGGCAGCCGCCGCGCTGGTCGACGCGGTCAAGCACGATCCGTCGAACGCGGCCGCGCACTACAATCTCGGTCTCGCCTATCAGACGCTCGGCCAGATTGCCAGCGCCGAGCGCGAGCTGCTGGCGGCCCTCCGCGGCCAGCCACGATCGGCCCGATACGTACGCGCGGTCGTCATCTTCTACACGCAGCAACAGCAGTGGCGCAAGGCCGTCAACTACTCGCTCTCGCTGCTGTTGATGTACGAGCCATCTCCCGACTTGCACGCCGAGGATACCCGGCGTCATGCGTTTCTCATCGAGCGCGCCGGACTCGGCGACGGCGCAGTTCCGCCCGCTGATTTGGGCGCATCCCCGAGCGGTCCCGCCGCGCCGTAGTCGATCCTCAATCGCAAACTTGTGGCTGTCGTTGTCGACGATTCGCCACATTTTTTGCCCATTTCGGCTGCCTAGAACGTCGTATTGCCCGGCTTGGGCCGGCATGGTGCAATAGGCGCCGATCACGAGTCTCCCGACTAGTGCGGAGAGAGGTAGCGCGGATGCACAACTCAAACGGCCTCCACCGACGGCGGTTCTTGATCGGCACGGCCGGCGCGCTGGCGAGTGCCTCGACGCGCTCGCTGGTTGCTTTCGGCGCCGACGATGACCTGCCGCGGCCCAGTCAACTTGTCCGCGGCAAGGACGACCGCCTGCTCGTGCACAAGGACGGGCCGGTCGTGATGGGGACACCCGACCGGCTGCTGCGTCAGGATCGGGTGACGAGCAAACAACTGCTTTTCGTCCGCAACAACTTCGACCGGCCCGAGCTGATGAATCTCGATCCACGCCCGCTCGCCGGCTGGCAGATCGAGATTGTCGCTGGCACTGGCGAACCGCGGGCCGTCGATGCAGCGTCGCTCGTGCGGCTCGATCACGTGGAGCACGAAATGGTGCTGCAGTGCTCTGGCAATGGACGCTCGATGTTTTCGCGTTCGGCGCAGACTCTAGGTACACAGTGGGACCGCGACGCGGTGGGGAACGTGCGTTTTGGCGGCGCGCCGTTGGCGGCAGTGTTCGAAGCGGCCGGAGTCTCGATCGACGAGGCGGCCGGTTTCCTCACGGCCGAAGGTGCCGACGGTCCGGACAACCCACACGACGCCGACTTCGAGCACAGCGTTCCACTCCACGTGGCGCTTGAGCGTTCGGTCCTGGCCACGCATTTGAATGGCGAGCCGCTGCCGGCGATTCACGGCGGGCCGGTGCGGCTCGTCACGCCGGGCTACTATGCCACGATGAACGTGAAATGGGTCACCCGGCTGCGGCTCGAGTCGCAGGAGACCGACAATCTCTTTCAGGCACAGAAGTATCGCACGCCGAAACGGCCTATTCGGCCCGGTACTGAATACGAGTTCACGTTCGACAACAGCGACCCCAACTGGGACATGCGGATCAACAGCCGCATCTTGAATCCCACAAACCGCAGCAGCGTCCACCGCGGAGCCAACATCATCTCCGGCGTCGCCTGGAACGATGGCGGCTCGCCACTGGTGGCGGTCGAGCTGTCGATGGACCTGGGACGTAGTTGGCGGCGAGCGGAGCTGACCGTGCCGCACAGCGCCTATGCCTGGTACGACTGGCAGGCAACCGTCGAGCTGGTCCCCAGACAACAAACCATCTGGTCGAGGGCCGTCGATGCCCTGGGCCGCAGCCAACCGATCGACGGATCGATCTTCTGGAATCCCCGCGGCTACACCTGGAACGAAGTCGACAAGGTCACACTCGACGTGAGCTGAGCGAACGTTGAGCCAATCGCATGAGACTCAATCACGTTTTATGACCTCACTCGATTTGGTTCCGGATGCCACTGCTGGCTTGCCCAGCAATTTGCCGCTCCGGGAGGCCTGGAACTCGATCTTCACCCCAGGTTGGTCCACCTGGAATGCTAGAGAACAAGGTGGCCTCTACGGCTAGCCGACGATGGGCGATCGGGGCGGCGTACTAACATCGACGGGCGACGCCGACCATCTATTCGAGGAGGGCCGCGATGTGCGAGCGACAGGCGACGGGGACACGACTCGGCAACTTGGCGTTCGCCGTGTAGTTTGCGGCAACTGCTCAGCCCGATACTACTTGTCGGCAGAATCGCTGTGCCTAGCGGGTTTCAAGCCTCCTTCACCACCTGTTCCCGCGGCGTAATCGCCGCGTCAACCTGAGCGGACCTTGTCGCGCGGGCCGAAGAACAGGATCATCGACCACATTCCAAACTCGCCTACCACCCGAATCGTCCCCAGTTCCAAAGGCAGACCGGTGCCCGCCGATCAATCACAGACGCCCTCGTCGACTCCCATCCGTCGTCTTCTGGCCGCCAATCGCAGCGAGATCGCGATTCGCATCTTTCGCACGGCCCACGAATTAGGGATCCGCACGGTCGCGATGTACTCGCACGAAGATCGCTACGCGCTGCACCGCTTCAAGGCGGACGAAGCGTATGAAATCAGCAAGCCCGGCGAGCCGCTGCAGGCTTACTTGAACATCGAGTCAATTGTTGCCCTGGCGAAGAAGCACAACATCGATGCAATTCATCCCGGCTACGGTTTTCTCTCCGAGAATCCCCAGTTCGCTCAAGCGTGCAACGAGGCGGGCATCATTTTCGTCGGCCCGCGCGTCCAGACCCTTGAAAACCTCGGTGACAAGATCTCCGCCCGCAAGATTGCCGAGCGTGCCAACGTCCCGGTGCTCGGCGGCAGCGGCAGTGCCATCCGCGACGCCGAGCAAGGTAAGAAGTTCGCCGAAGACATTGGCTTCCCCGTGATCCTCAAGGCGGCCCACGGCGGCGGCGGACGCGGCATGCGCGTGGTGCGCGAACCCGATGCCTTCGCTGCGGCCTATGAAGAGGCTCACCGCGAATCGATGACGGCCTTCGGCAGCCCCGACATCTTTGTCGAGAAGTACATCCAGCGGGCCCGGCATATCGAAGTTCAACTGCTCGGCGATCAACACGGCAACCTGCTGCATCTCTTCGAGCGCGACTGCTCGGTGCAGCGGCGGCACCAGAAGGTCGTCGAGATCGCGCCGGCGCCAAATCTGGATGCAGAGGTTCGACAGGCATTGTGTGACGCGGCTGTCGCCATTGGTCGCGAAGTCGGCTACCAGAATGCGGGAACCGTCGAGTTCCTCGTCGACGCCGATACCAACGAGTTCTACTTCATCGAGGTCAATCCGCGGATCCAAGT
>CALKYM010000101.1 GCA_938003525.1 uncultured Planctomycetales bacterium
CACAATCCAACGTTTCCTCAGCACGTGAAAGCCTTCCATGTCTTTCGGACGCCGAACCAATTCGATCACAAGACCGAGCGTTTGTTGGATGAAGGCAGGCAGTCCTTTACGTCCGGCCGCGCTTCGGCGGCCTTCAAAAAAAACGGGGCAAAATCCGCCATTGTGCGTCCGCAAGGTCACTCTCATACTTCGTTAAACGCGGCTTTCACACGCGTTTCATAGGTACGACTCCTTCCTCGGGTGATGACCAATACCGGAGTCGCACATTTTCGCTTCCCTTCCGCCTGTCAACCAGAAGCCAGGTTCTTGCGGCCAGCAGCTTATTCCTATGTTGTTATAAGCACTTCTCGCAATAACGCTATCACAGAGTCGTCACAACCTCGCATTCTCGCCACAGACACAAGCCCCCCTATTAAGACGAGCGTTCGCACGTGTCGGCCATTTCCTCAAGTAGCTCGGTGAGGTCTTCAAACGAGAACATCAAAAATGGGACTTTCGATGGATTTGCGAAAACGACGGTGTTTGCCTGACCTCTTCCACACGTACAATCCGCACCAGCGATAAGCGTAGTGTTCCCCGCCTCTTTCGGATCCTTATTCCACAGATACTGCGGCGTGCCAAACGTACTCTCCCAATTCCCAGAATAATCATTTGCGGGCTGCGACTCCCACCATTCTCCCGTTTCCACGTCATCCCTACAATAAAACCTGACTTCCGACACTACGATAAAACTAGTTATCGCACCTGGCCATGTAGTAGTCTGCGACCGAACGTCCGTGTGGCCGTTCTTGGCCGTGTACGGGTTGGTGGTTCCGCCTTGAGGAATAAGCCCTTCAGATAAGCCCCCCAGTATTTCATAATAATTGACGTACGTGCAGTCTGCCGGACTACAGCAGCATCCGAAGAATGGCACGTCATAACAGTACTGCACAGACGCAAGGAAAGAAACCCGTTGAACCATGTACCCATCGCACGGGGCAGGGGCTGCGAGCGCCATCTTGAAGTATCGGCTGTATGCACCACATGTCGGTGGTTTAGCAGGTGTGGACTTTACCATTGAAACAGCGATCTGTCCCGAAGGATCAATGTAATGTAGAGGCCTGTTGTGCACGTATTCATACAGATTCGCGTTGCCGGCTAGCCCCATTGGGTCACAGGTTATCCACCTGGAAATCACTGGCTCAAGAATGCGCGACCGGACATAAAGCACCGAGGTTGCAGAATCGCGGTAGTATCCGTGCTGTCCCGCGAACGTAAACGCGAACGCAGTTGTCCCAGTATCAGAAAGCAGTACCCCCCAACCATCGTAGAGTTGTGTATCTGTAATGGACTCGCTGTCGTCTGTGAGTTGCCTCGTCGACCCGACCGCATCAAAGTGATACCAATGGCTCTCACTCCCCCGTCGCTGGCTGACCAGGTTTCCGTACAGTCGCGGCTCATTCGTGTAGACCACTTGCGTGTCATCATTCTCGTCGGTCTCAGCCAGGTAGTTCTGCTCGTCCCACACGAACTTCTTCGTGCCGGTCGACTCCTCCAGCTTCACGCGCAGGCCGTCCGGGTCGTAGGCCATCGTGTTGCGGATGCCTGAGGGAAGCTGTACCAGCGTCGTGCGGTTCTCGTAGTCCCAGGCGGTTGTCGTCCGGTCTCCACTCGGCTCGACCACCAGTTCCTGATTGCCGTCGGCATCGAACGTGTAGGTCGTCCTCCCGGAGGCGTCCTCGCTCCACTCAAGCTGATTGGCCGCATCGTAGCTGTAGCTGGTCCGGGCGCCGTCATGGATCTTCAGCAACCGGTTTCCGGCCGGGTCATAGGTGTAGGTGTCCCGGTAGGCATTGCTGCCGGTACGGTGCTCGCCAGTGAGTTGATACGTATCGTCGTACGACCACGTCACACGCGATCCATCCGCCTCCAGCACAGCCGTACGATTGCCGACTTTGTCGTAATCGTAATCGAAACTGGAGATCGTTGTGCCGTCGCTCTTGAGGTTGGCCAGCCGGGTGAGATTACCCGCTGCGTCATACGAGAACGACGCCCGCGTCCCATTCGCCAGCTTCTTCACCGTCCGCCGTCCGGCCGGATCATACGCGTAAGTGGTGCGATCTCCCTGCGGGTTGACCATATGGCTGATCCGGTTCACCGAGTCGTACGCGTAGGTGAACCGTCCCCCGTCCGGATCGGTCATGCCGACACGGTTGCCGACCGAATCGTAACGGTACTGCACGCGCTTGATCGAACTACCCATGATGGGCCTCGCAGCCTCGATTTTACGGTGTTCCAGAACTGATTGTGAACCCCACTCCTGCTGCGCGGCTCACACCTTGTATTTCGTGCTGACATCGTCACGGCGATTCAGGCCGTCGTAGAGGGCCGTCACCCTCACCGAGGCGTTCTCGGTCGTCGTCCGGTTGCCCGCCTCGTCATACGCAAATGTCGTTTGTGCCCCGGATTCCCAAGCCTCGTGACAATCCCTTCCATGCGAGTTCGCCGCGCTATTTCCCAACGATGCGCGCCTCGAAGTCACACTCGTTCATTCATTTCGACTCTACGAGACGGCGTACATCCAACAGGACCACCTCAGACTCCGACGCCGCTGCCAGCAACTCACCTTCGGGCGAAAATGCAACCCGGTAGATTCTACCAGGAATGACTTTGACTTCTCGGCGTTGTCTGACGTCCCAGAGTCGAGCAATACCGGAATCGGACGCAGCAGCAAGCAGCTTGCCATCTGGTGAAAACGCGGCATCATGAAGAGGCGTGCCTTCACCGCTGAACGTTGCGACTTTCTCCCACCGACTGCATTCCCAAAGACACAGAGTCCATAAGCCTTCGCGCTCTTGCTTTCCCCCGGCCGTCGCCAGCAAAGCACCATCAGGACTAAAGATCGCTCTATACGTTATTCCATTCAATGCGTGAATCACCTGTCTTTCACTCATTGCCTCTACATCCCAAATCCTGACATCCTGGTCCCATCCGGCAGATGCAACTGTCTTCGCATCTGGGGAATGAGCTACTGTTAAGGCCCCATTCGCATGGCCGGGCAATGACCGCACTCGCGAATCGTTCCCGGCGTCCCACAGTTTCACACCATTCTCATCAGGCTTGCCGAATGCTACTCCAATTGCCAATGTACTACCATCACTCGATGTGCTCACCGAAGTAACAGCCGCTCCACTAACAAATGTCGCTACAACCTTGTGAGGTGGCCGGATGTCGATGACTTTTGCACTGCCGTCAAAGCTCCCCACAACAATCTGTTCCCCCTTGGGTGAGAATACTACACAACTAACTCCGTCCAAGAATTCCTCGAACGCCATCATTTGCTTGCCGTTTTCGACATCCCAGAGTATGACTTGTCCAGGGACGGGGTCTTGGAGCAACCCCGTAAATCTTCCATACGCCACAGCGATCAGCTGCCCGTCTGGAGAAAAAGCGAGCCCGGATATGATATCCTTGTTTCCGTTAGGATCTGATTCCACCCTTAGAGGACTACGATCTCCCGCTTCTATCGAATGCGCCGGACATCCAAATGCGACGAATGCTGTGACGAAAACACAACGCCATGATTGAGCAACACTCTTGGCGAATCGTGAGAACTTCCGAGACGGCTCCTGACTGCGGGCATCGAAAACTCGATTGAAACGTGCTTGGTCTTGAGCGGCGATGTCCGCAGAAATCACGCTGGGGGCAAGCTGGTCAATGATGTTCACAATTTCAGTCTCCTGTGTGCGAGAAAACGCATGCAAAAACGTGTGCCAACACCGCGATTCATCTCGACCGGTTGTACGAGTTGTCTTAGACCGCTCCTGCTCGTTGGTCTTGCAATCAAGCTCCCTATGGACAGAGTCACCATTCCGATCCAAATAAGTTTACTCAAACCCCGGCAATGGAGCGGCCAGCGACATGTTGGCGAAGAATATGGGACGTGCGATTGGAGAAACCCAGCATCGAAAGTATGACCATCGCTTCACACACCAGAATGCTCGTGTCTGTTGGAGAATCACACTCCGCTTCATAATCGCTTGATTTACAAGATGGCTGACAATTGCCTATCGACTGTGGCTTACGAGCAAGTACCTCATTCAGATCCTTGAAGCATTCACTCACATCGCCTACATCCGGACTGCTACGCTCGACGTCCCCTAGCACCAGAGAGCTTTAGGCACAATATCACCCTTGTCGATGATAGTAAGTGTCGTCTTTCCGCAGTTACCACCCGGTTTCAAACAGTCGTCGCAGTCAACTCCTTCTTTCAACACCGGACATCTAAAGAATGCTTCGACTTGATTTGCTGCCTGAACACACGGCGTGCTATTGCACTTGAGTTCCTTGCGAGCCTGCGAAATACAACAGCAAAGACGCGTGTCGGCCTCGTCTTTTGACATCTGGCCCTTTGTGTAGTCATTGTCATGCTCGCAGCAACAACGGTCCAACTCGTCAATAGGCCCTGGAATGCTTTGTCGACGCGGATATGGTTCAGCACCGCAATAGCAGCCGTATTGCCAATTCACGCCCTTCGGATTCCAGGGAACTGAGCACGTTCCCGTACGGGATCCGCCCTCCTTGTCGATGGTCTTCCCCGCAGGGGGACATTTGTGCAATTTCGATTCGAGTTCCTTGACCCAGTCTAGACAGTCGGCGTATTGTATTCCGCACTCCTGATAGCATGTGAATTTCGACCAGATCCAGAAGTTTCTCAACCTACAGCGCTCCAAACAAGCAACGTACCAATCGCCACACTGCTCATTTGTACTAAACGTCTCAAAAGGGTCAAGCCCTGAGGGATCCGTTAGAATGAGCGGGTTGTTGACGGCATGAACGTAGCAGCTGGTTCCCATGGCGATCCTATTAGACGCGCAGTTGCCAAGTGGGTCGACGCTCACCCACCGTCCTTGATGTTGTTTATAGAACCGTGCACGGACGTATTGCGAAACGGCTTCTCGATCGAAACAGTAACCAAGCTGCCCTGCGTATGTGAACGGAAACTCTGTCGAACCGCTACTCGCCAGCAACATACCCCACGCATCATAGAGCCGTGTGTCAGTGACGACCTCACTGGCATCAGTGAGTTCTCTGGTCGAACCGATCGCATCAAAGTGATAGCAGTGGGTGTCACTCCCGCGATGCTGGCTCACCAGATTCCCGTACAGCCGCGGCTCGTTGGTGTAGACCACCTGCGTATCGTTGTTCTCGTCCGTCTCCGCCAGGTAGTTCTGCTCATCCCACACGAACTTCTTCGTGCCGGTCGACTCTTCCAGCTTCACCCGCAGACCGTCCGGCTCGTAGGCCATCGTGTTGCGGACGCCTGACGGGAGTTGAGCCGAAGTCATCCGGTTCTCGTAGTCCCAGGCGTACGTCGTGCGGTCGCCGGAGGGCTGCTCGACGACCTCCTGATTGCCGTCCGCATCGAACGTGTAGGTTGTCCGGCCGGAGGCGTCTTCGCTGTAGATCAGTTGATTCGCGGCGTCGTAGGCGGACGTCGTCCGGGCGCCATCGTGGTTCTTGAGAGTACGATTGCCGCTCGCGTCGTAGGTGTACGTGTCCCGGTAGGCGTTGCTGCCGGTGCGGTGTTCGCCGGTGAGTTGATACGTGGCGTCGTAACTCCAGGTGACCCGGCTGCCGTCCGCTTCGACGACGGCTTTGCGATTGCCGACTCGGTCGTAGTCGTAATCGAAGCTGGAGATCGTCGTCCCGTCGCTCTTGAGATTGGCGAGTCGCGTGAGGTTGCCGGCGGCATCGTACGAGAAAGAGGTGCGCGTCCCGTTGGCCAGCTTCTTGACTGTCCGCCGACCGGCCGGATCGTAGGCGTACGTCGTCCGCTCTCCCTGCGGGTTGACCATATGAGTCATCCGGTTGACCGAATCGTAGGCGTACGTAAATCGTCCGCCGTCGGAATCAGTCATGCCCACGCGATTGCGGACGGAGTCGTAGCGGTAGGAGATGGTCTTCTTGTTGCCGGCCATGAGGGGCCTCCTTGAAGCGTGCGGCAGCGGAGCGTGAAGTCTCCACGGGAGAAAGGGAGACGGCGGCGGGTGGCGTGTCCAGAGTCCACCGCCGGCAACGGTCAAGGGCCAGCATACGCGCAGGCAGCCGGCGATCAAGGAGATTCCGATCATATGCAGCAGATTGCATACGTTCAGCGGGTCGGGGGTTGATCGGGGGCATCCGCGGGCTGACGCCGCGCGGCTCGCCGTGTGCGCCGCAACGAGCGGGTCGTGAGCGATTCGCCGATCACAATACCCGCTTACACTCCGACGGCGTCGGCCACCGTCGCGTCCGGCTGGGGGATCTTGTGTTGCGCC
>CALKYM010000102.1 GCA_938003525.1 uncultured Planctomycetales bacterium
GCAGAGCCGCATTCTGGTCGTGGATGCAAAGCCCGACAAGCGGGCGCGGTGGCCCATCGAACACGAAGAATCGCGCGCCGGCTGAAACTCAACGCCGCAAGAGATTGGGACGACGGGCGAACTCCGCACTGACCGAGGGCCGCGGGACTTCGACCGGCAACGGTTGCGCATCGAGCTGAATGCCGCCGATCATTTGCGGACGCACACCTGAGTTGCCCACCGCTGCAACGCCCGAGGCGCTTTGCGGGCCGAACGTTTCCATGATGCGGTGGATCTGCGGGATCAGTTCGATCTTGCCGTCAGGCCGCCGCGATCCCAGTGAGTCGAAGCTGCCCACGGTGACGATGCTCATGTAGCGATCGTGGAATTCGTACGCCTGGTAGCCCTTGGCGATCAGCATCTCGGTGAGATCGTGGGCTTTTTGCGCCGCTTCGGCGAGTTGGCTGTCAAGCTGCTTCGTGCCGCTTTCGATCTCGCGAATCTGCCGGGGATCGATCACGCTGTTCGCTTTGAACGTCGCGACCTGCACACTGTACTTCCCAGGGCAGTCGAGCAGGCTGTGCTCGACGTTGCGATTCATCTCGATGACCAAAGGATCGAGCCCCGGCGGCACGTAGTAGTCGCGCGGCAACAGGGGATTGGTTGTCAGAAAGGCATGCGACATCGGGCCGCGCTGATTGTTCGACCCATCGTCGCGATCTTTGTAGGCGTCGATGGCCGCGCCGACCTGTCGCTGCAGCTCACGATAAATCCCCAGCGGCCGCGCGGAAGGTCGCGACTTTGCATCGAGTGCCGAAGGCTGCGCCGTCTTTATGCGCTCCAGGGTCTTCTGCGCGAGCGGATCGTCGATCGTGGGAAAATCGCCCACCAGCACCGCCACTTCCTGGTATTCCTCATCGCGGCGATACCGCATCTGTGCCGGTCGACCAAAACCATCGGCTAGACGGCCGTTGACCGGTTTCGAGAAGTCGAAGTTCATCACGTGGGTGTAAGCCGGCATCTTGTAGCGCCTGCGCAGCTCGATGGCTAGGTCGTGCGCCTGCTGCGGAGCATCATCGCCGAGGAAAGTCACGGCGAGAATCAACCAGGGACCCTGATCCTCGGTCAGCACATACTCCTGGTCCGGGTCTGCTTCGATACGCCGGAAGAGGCTCATCCGCTGCCACACCGGTTCGGCGAGAACGACAGCCGGTCCACCGAGGGTGACGGCAATGACCGTGGCGACGATCCAGATACGACTCGCGCGCATCGGCGTAATCCTCCTCCGCAGAGCGGCCCGCAACGATGCTGCTGCATCCGGCGGGTCGATTCACAGTTGGTTCGATTGAGCGACGAGTGGCTGACGCCGGCAGCGATGGTCTCGCGCTGGCTACCACGAACGTGGGGGCGACAGCGATGGGAACACCGGCGAAGGACCGAATTGCTTCGCCAACGCGGGGCGGGAGTGTAGCAAACCGCGCAGCGCGGTTCCAGGCGAACTTGGCAGGCGAGCCAGTGCTGTCACAACCGGCCAAGCTGCTAAAAGCTAAAGACTTACGACGACCTCAACGAGGGGTGATCGCAAGCAGCCGCCTGAATGCAATCGCCCTGCAGCGGTCCAGCAACAATCGGGACGAGCGCGCCGGCATGCATCGACTCGTCAGCTCGATCCGCGTCACTCACCAACACTGGCGCGTAGCGGCAAGCAGTGCCTTCGGCGCGCGACGTCGACGGGTCGTAGCGCTCGATGAGCACATCGAGCTGCATCCCGGCCAGCAATCGGAAATACCGCGAGCGAGTCTGCGTCGCCAGTTCGCTCAGGCGACGCGCGCGATCGGCTTTGATATGTGGATTCACTTGGTCGCTCATTTCGGCAGCCGGCGTGCCGCGGCGGGGGCTGAAGGGGAATACGTGGACCTTCGAGAACTCCAACTCCTCGACGCCCCGGCACGTCTCCAGGAAGTCGGCTTCCGTCTCGCCGGGAAAGCCGACGATCACGTCGGTTGTCAACGCGGGACGGTCCAGCATCTGTTGCGCCAGACGACAGCGGTCGATGAAGCGGCGCGCGCCCCAGCGACGGCGCATCCGCCGCAGCACGGCATCCGATCCGCTTTGCATCGAGATGTGCAGATGTGGGCAGATTCGCCTCGGATGCGCGGCCATCACTTCCAGCAACTCGTGTGTGACTTCCGTCGCCTCGATACTGGAGAGTCGCACGCGAAACTCGCCATCGAGCTGCATTAAGTGAGACAGCAGTCCCGCCAGCCGAACCCACTCGCTCTTGGGCTTGCCGCGATTTCGATCGACGCCGTAGTGACCCAGGTGAATACCCGTCAGCACGACTTCGCGATGACCGTGGGCCACGAGTCGACGAATTTCGTCCACGATCGATTCGGGAGCACGACTCTCCAGCCCCGGGCGCACCTGTGGAATGATGCAGAAGCTGCACCGCAGCAGGCATCCGTCCTGGACTTTCACATAAGCGCGATGCCGGTGGCCGAAATGCGAGATGCCGTCGGGCACGTCGACCACGCCGCTGCGACCCAACAGATCGGGGAGTTCGCGCTTGTCGCGAATTACTTCGACGACGCCCGGCAGTTCCGCCACATCTTCGGGCGCCCGAGTCGCATAGCAGCCCATCACGACGATCCGCGCTGCCGGATTGCGTCGAGCGAGCCTGCGGATCGTCTGCCGGCTCTTGGCGTCGCCCTCGGCGGTCACCGTGCAGGTGTTGACCACGCACAGATCGGCCGCCTCCTCGCCTTCGGCATCGCGATACCCGGCGGTGAGCAACCCCTGGCGAACGTACTCGGTCTCGTATTGATTGACCTTGCAGCCGAGAGTCACTGTCCGCAACGCGGCTGAGCGGGGCTTATTCGCTGAGGTGGAGTTGGCCACCGTTTCCGTGTCCCTACCGGCCATCAGCCACCCGGCGCCGGTTCGATCGTGCACGACATCGAGCCGCTGCAGTTGTGCACGCCGTCGTCCTTGCCGTACGCGTGAACCTGATCGCGCTTCAGTTCAGCGTGCTCGAGGGTGGTCGTCAACACGATCGCCCGGCCGCGGTCATGCACTTCCATGGCGATCTGCATCCCCATCGGCCGCTCGTGGGCGAACAGCGCCTGCATCATTTCAATCACGTAGTCGAACGTGTGATCGTCGTCGTTCCACAGAATCACGTTGTACCGCGGCTGGCGGCGCGGCCGCGGTGGCGACTTGCGCTTGCGGCGACGCTTCTGTGGTACTTCAACAGGTGTTGATTCGCTGGACACGGTCGTGGCGATCTATTGCGAGAAGACAACTCTTCGACCATCGCGCGCGGCGCCGCATTGCGTGGTTGCAACGCCGACCGCTCAGTATATTGTAGGCTCGCAAGCCTGCCAAAGAATCCGCTATCACGAGCTGTGGTGCCAGGTTCGGGCCGCCTGCACGTGTGATTGCCATGCAAGACATCTTGCAATACCTCGAAGAACGTCGCTCGCAATGCGAGGAGGACCTCTGCGCGCTGCTGCGGATTCCGAGCGTCAGCGCCGTGAGCAGTCATGCCGACGATGTCCGTACCGCCGCCGGGTGGCTCGTCGACTATCTCGCTCGACGGGGACTCGATGTCGAGTTGCACGAAACGGCCGGCCATCCGATCGTCCAGGCGCAGACGCCCGAGGTTGCCGGTGCAGCGCGCGTCCTGGTCTACGGACATTACGACGTCCAACCGCCCGATCCGCTCGATCAGTGGATCTCTCCGCCCTTCGAACCGACACGCCGCAATGGCAACCTCTACGCGCGGGGCGCAACTGACGACAAGGGCCAGATGCTCACGCACGTGATGAGCACGGCCGCCTGGCTGGCCTGCCGGGGTGAACTGCCCATCCAGGTCAAGTTTCTCATCGAGGGAGAGGAAGAAGTCGGCAGTGCCCACCTGGAAGAGTTCGTTCGCGAACGGGCAGACTCGCTGGCGTGCGATGTCGTGGTGATCAGCGATACGGCACAATTCGCGCGCGGCCAACCGGCCATCACCTACGGACTTCGCGGCATCGCCTACTACGAGCTCACGCTCCGTGGCCCCACTCAAGATCTGCACTCCGGGAGCTTCGGCGGTGCCGTGACGAATCCTGCCACCGCACTCGCTCAATTGCTCGCCAGCATCGTCGACGATCAGGGCCGTGTGCAGGTGCCCGGCTTCTACGACGACGTGGTTCCTTTGGCAGAGTCCGAACGCAACCAGTTGGCGGCGCTGCCGTTTGACGAAGCGGCGTTTCAACGCGCAATCGGCGTCGACGGCACTTCGGGAGAAGCGGGATACTCGAACCTGGAACGCCGCTGGTGCCGGCCATCATACGATGTGTGCGGAATCGCGTCGGGCTACCAGGGCGAAGGCGCCAAAACGATCATTCCGGCTGCAGCTACGGGCAAGTTCAGTTTTCGACTCGTCCCCCAACAGGATCCCCGGAAGATCGCGGCCGCGCTTGATCGTTATCTGGCCGAACGCTGCCCGCCGGGGCTCAAGATGGAGCTCAATGGGTTTCACGGTGCGCCAGGCGTCGTCGTCCCGCTGGAGAGCCCGTACATGTCGGCAGCCGCGCAAGCCATCGAACACGGCTTCGGCACGGCCCCGGTCTACATTCGCGAAGGCGGATCGATCCCTGTCGTGTCGAGCTTCTACGAGGTGCTGGGCGTCGATACCCTGCTCTTGGGCTGGGGCCTCAGCGACGACAATACCCACAGCCCAAATGAAAAATTCTCTCTGGCCGACTTCCACCGCGGCATCCGCGCCAGCGCCCACCTCTGGAACGAACTGGCAAAGCTGAGGTCGAAGTAAGGGTCTCTCGTCGCTGCCCGGATTCCCTTCGCCAACCACGACACGCAAGAAGCCGATGAGCGAACTTTCCACGGCCCGAACGTCGTGCCTTCTCGGCCACGATGAGCTATTCATGCGTACCGTCATGCTGATCGCCGCGCTCGTGCAACTACCGCTCGTCGACGTCATGATGGCGCGTGGGCAGGACACAGCCGGGGAACAAGACCGGCCGCCCAACATTGTGTTCGTGATGGCCGACGACCTGGGTTGGGCCGAGCTGGGTTGTTACGGGCAGGAGAAGATCCATACGCCGCACATCGATCGGCTGGCGGCCGAAGGGCTGCGATTCACTCAGGCCTATGCCGGCTCACACGTTTGCGCTCCTTCGCGCAGCGTGCTGATGACCGGGCTGCACACGGGTCACACTCCTGTGCGAGCCAATGGCGCCGGCAAGCACCTCGCCGATGAAGACGTGACGATCGCCGAAATGCTACGCGATGCCGGCTACGCCACGGGCATCTTCGGCAAGTGGGGCCTGGGCAACGAAAACTCCCCGGGCCGCGTCACACGGCAAGGCTTCGACGTGTTCGTCGGCCAGTTGGAGCAAGTCCACGCCCACTTTCACTACCCTTACTGGCTCTGGCACAACGACGAGCGGCTCGCCCTGCCCGAGAACGAAGGGCGGCGGCAACAGCAGTACGTACACGATGTG
>CALKYM010000103.1 GCA_938003525.1 uncultured Planctomycetales bacterium
GAGTCGGCAGCAGAATATCGGGCGGCGCGCAACGTCCACGATCGAGTATATTTCCCCAAACGACCCCGCCTCAAGCGCCCGACCGAATTCCTTGCCGCACTCCCGCTGTACACTCCCCGAACCCGCCCAGCTCACCCCTGAGTCGCGCGCGGTCGGTAGATTCGGCCGAAACTCAGTATTCGGCAGCGGCGCAGCCGCTTGGCTGCGTCTCTCGAATAGGTCGCTTGATCCAGCCTGTCGCAGAAAGCCGTGTCAGAGGGCGCTCTTGAGCCACTCGCGCACGTCACCGCAAGGGTCGACCGTATGACCCAGGTCGACAATCGCCCCTGGCCTTGGTTCATCTGGGCGCTGCTGTTCGCGGGGGTGGCCGGTGGGCTGCTTGTCTGGCGGTGGGAAATTCTGCACTCGCCACCTTACTGGGATTATGCGCTGGGGCTGTGGACCGAAGCGGCCTTTCTGGTCGAGACTGACTTCGACTACCTGCGACTATGGCATGACGAAAAACCGATCTGGCAGGGAGGCGCCCGCTGCTATGTGACGAGCGTGTTTCCGACTTTGGTGGCGCTGCTGCTGGTGGCGACCGGAAGCGCGGCAACGGCGATCGTCGTCTACCACGTCTTCACGATCTGCACTGCGGCGCTATTGCTGCTGCTGTTGTTCGCGCTGTTGCGCAGCGTGCTGCCGACCCTGTCGGCCGCGCTGGTTGGCGGCGTCGTGCTCACGACTCCGCTGTTCAGCGCACAGGTCGACATGCTGGGCATGGAGCTGCCGCTGGCGACCTGTGGACTGCTGGCCGCCTGGACCATTCACAAACAAAAGTATGCGCTGGCCGCGCTGCCTGCCTGGGCCGCCTTTGCGATTAAAGCGACTGGAATCCTCTACACCGCGGCTGCGTTGGCCACGACATTCGCCCTGCTGTTCGTCGCGGACCGCGGCGATCGACGAAGGGGGCGTTTGACGATCGGCTGCGGATTGCTCCTGCTCTCGATGGTTGCCCAATGGGCCGTCGTCGAGTGGGGCGGCCACGTCCAGAGCCAACTTGACACCGCGCACCGCGCACGCGACGCGGGACTGGTGATGGCCTGGTATTGGTCGGGCGATTTGGTCGTGCTGGCCGGTGTCGCCGCCGTGTTTGGCGCGCTCTTGCTCTCTCAGCACATTCGCACACTGCTGGCTGTGGAGACCGACGTGGTGTCCTGGCGCCGCTGCAAAAATGTATTGAGAAAGCTCGTCGAACCACACGGGCTGCTGCTGTTTTCGCTGCTGTTCATTGCGGCCGCGCTGTTGGCGATCACGCGACTGATCTACCTGCCCCGCTATCTGGTGAGCACGATTCCATTTCTGTGGATACTGCTGTCCGCCCAGATCGCTGTCGCGCAGCGGATGCGCGCGTTGGCCGTCGTGGCGATTGTGGGGATGATCGCCTTCAATCTCGCGAATCAGTACGGACGGTTCTACCCGGACGTCGCCGCCGTGCACGGTACGGAATTGGCACGCAGCGGCGCAGTACTGGAACGGAGCCGCGAATACCTGGCCGAGCACCGCGCCAATTTGGACGCGGTGCGGACGCTGGAAGAACTTCAACCCGATGCACCGATCTTCGCGGCGACCCCCTACGCACACTTTATGGCACTGCCACAACTGGGCTACGTCCAGCGGCCGCTGTCCGGCTATGGACTGAACGGATTCAGCGAGACCTTCCCGGCGTTTCGCGATGTTTCGGTAGCGGCCCTCGAATCGCAGCCCGAAGAGGCGATCTTTGTCTCGGTCGGGAACACGTTCGCCGAGTTCACATCGCATTTCGCCATGCCACGACACACCCAAGGCGACGAGATTCTCTACGACGACAGCGACGAGCAACCTTCTCCACTGGTCATCTTTCGCCAACGCGTGGCTGACTCGGTGATATCGCGGCGTGCAAGAGAGGACTGGTATCTCGATCGCCTGTGGCTCGACACCGATTGGGCGCTACGGGCCCGCGTGTTGGTCGACTACTTGTTGTGGCAAGATCGAGCGGATCGCGCGCTGACCGAACTGGAACGGGGATTGAGCGTCGCGCCCGGCGATCCGGAACTACGAGCCGTGCACGTGCGGCTATTGCTGGATGACGCGTCGCTGGTCGAAGCAGTTGTCTCGGCGCTACTTGGTACCAGGGCATCTCAGTGGAGCGGCGCCATCGAGGACCGCACCGAACAGTACTCGAAGTTCACTGTACCACCGCGCCACCTTCCGGACCCGTTGGCACAACTTCGGGAAAGGCAAGAGCATATGGAGCGGCTGATCCAAGCCGACCCTGGCAATGCGGCCGCGCACTTCGAGTTGGGTCTGGCGCGGCTCGCAACTTTCCAACTCGGGCTGGCACGCGAGTCTTTCGGGGCGTGCACGTCGCTCAGTCCCGGGCACGTCGAGGCCCAAGTGTGCCTGTCGCTGATGGACTTGATGGAAGGCCGTTACAACGTCGCAGCCGAGCGATTGGCAGGCGCGGCTGAAATAGCGCCCGAGAATGACGATATCGCGCTGGCACAAGGCTTCCGCGCAATGCTCTCGGGCGAAGTCGAACGCGCCGAAGAGTTCTTCACCCTCGCGGCAGACGGCGAACCGCGTTTTGCCAACTGCTACGCGGCGGCGCTGTTGGAGGCACGGCGAGAGAATCGCCAAGCAGCCGAGCGGTGGATCGATACTGCGCAGAGTCTGAGACCTTCCTCAAAACGACCGGGCGCGTTGCGACGCTTGCTCGCTCGATACTCGCCTGCAGAAGTCGACTAGCGCTGGGCCGCTCGATCGACGGGCACGTCAGGCGAGAATGTCGTGCACGACGTTGCCGAAGACGTCGGTCAGCCGGAACTCGCGCCCGCCGTGGAGATAGGTGAGTTGCGTGTGGTCGATGCCCAGCAGGTGCAGGATCGTGGCGTGCAGGTCATGGACGTGGACGGGATTCTCGACCGCGTGGAAACCGTATTCGTCCGTCGCGCCGTACGTCATGCCGCCCCGCACGCCGCCTCCGGCCATCCACATCGTGTAGCCGAACTGGTTGTGCCCCCGACCCGTGCGCGCCACCTTGTCGCCGGGATTGGTGTGTTCCATCGGCGTCCGCCCGAATTCACCACCCCAGACCACGAGCGTCTCTTCCAACATGCCGCGACTCTTCAGGTCCCGCAACAGCCCGGCGATGGGCCGATCGACGGCCAGGGCGTTGTCGCGATGGCCGCCGGGTAGATCTTCGTGCTGATCCCATTGATCGTGATCGGGGAGTTTGGGCGGCAACAGTTGCACGAACGGCACGCCCCGCTCGACCAGCTTGCGAGCCAGCAGGCACTGCGAACCGAAGACCTGCGTGGCGGACCCATCCAGTCCGTAGAGCTTGCGCGTGGCGGCCGACTCGCCCTCGGCGGCGATCAGTTGCGGCACGGCCGTCTGCATGTTGAACGCCATCTCGTAGTTGGCGATGACCGCTTCCAAGGCGTCCTGGCCGCTGCTCCACTGGTTGCTGATGCCGCGATTGAGCTGGCGGACGACGTCGAGCTTTGCGCGTTGCAGGCTCGGGTCGCGCTCCTTCGGCGTCAGGTCGGCCACGGGATAGGGACCGTGGTGAAAGATCGTGCCGTGATGTTTTGCGGGCAGGAATCCATTGCTAAAGCAGGCCGTGCCACCCACGGGGATGCGGCCGCTGTCGAGCACGATGTAGCTCGGCAGTTCTTCGCTTTCGCGGCCCAGCCCGTAGGAAATCCACGAGCCCATGCTGGGGCGACCCGCGTTGCCGTGTCCAGTGTTGACGAAAATGTTGGCAGTGCCGTGCTCGCCGTGGTCGGTGTGCATCGAACGGATGACGCACAGGTCGTCCACGCACTGCGCGATTTCGGGAAAGATCTCGCTGACCGAAATGCCGCTTTCGCCATACTGACTAAAACGAAACGGCGACTGCATCACGATGTTGCAGCCGTTGAACTGGATGGCCGGCATCTCCATCTTCATCGGCTGGCCATGTTCACTCCGCAGCCGAGGCTTGGGATCGAACGTGTCGATCTGCGAGGGGCCGCCGCTCATGAAGAGGAAAATGACGCTCTTGGCCTTCTTGCGCGGGCCACTTTGCTGCGCGCGCGCCGTCGCTTCGGGCGTGGCTGCGTTGCGGCTGTTGCACCCCAACAGCCCGCAGAGCGCCAAGCCGCCGAAACCCGCGGCCGAGGTGAACAGGACCTCGCGACGGCTCAGGCTACGGCGATGGGCATCAGAGTGACGCATGAGCGGCAGACGGCGACGGGCAAAGGCGGCAAAGTCGTCTACTGGAAACGACTTCGGCGCAGCGGAGAAGCGGTCAGATAGCTCCTAAAGCATGATAACCTCGCCTGAGGGCGACGCAAGCGAGCCGCCGCGAGTCTGCCACGTGCCCCTTTCGGATGCGAGGTCCGCACCGCAACTCACTCGCGCGCAACACGGGGTCACGACCCACCTTTCGCCCAGCTGCAAAGAGGCGGCAGAGGCGTTCAGCGGACGAAGTAGAACTCGGCCAGATTGAAGAGCACGTGCGCCACATCGGCCCAGACAGCCTGTTCGACGCCTGCGTCTTCTGCACCCGCCTCGAGCGAAGCGTACCGGTGCCGTTGTTCATCGACGAATCCGACCAGCGTCTGCAGTTCGTCGTCGCGCGGCGGCCGCGCAAATGCCTCGGCGAACATTTGGACGATGCGCTGCTCGGGGCTTTGCGAACCATCGGCCAGCAAGCGCTCGGCCCAAGCGCGGGCTTCGAGCCACACGAACTCGTTATTCATCAGGGACAATGCCATCGGCGTGACGACCGAGCGATCGCGGCGCCCAACGGTGGTCGACGGCCGCTCGAGGTGAAAGGCCTTGAGCAGGCCCATCAGGTGGTTGCTGCGGACTTCCAGATAGATCGAGCGCCGCGCATCGCCATCAAGCGGTCCCGAGTAGGGCGGGAGATCTTCGCCCACCATGAACGGTGTGATGTGTGTGGCGATCGGCCTGCCGTAGAGTTCCGCGTGGAGATCGCCAGATACGGACAACATCGCGTCGCGGACGGCTTCCGCCTCTAACGCGCGCGGCGGGACGTGGTGCCAGAGCCTGTTGTCCGGATCGTGCTGGCGGGCCTCGGTCGTCACCAGGCCCGATTGCTGGTAGGTGGCCGAGAGCACGATCAGGCGGTGCAGTCGTTTGAGCGACCAGCCGGAACGGATGAACTCGGCTGCCAGGTAGTCGAGCAACTGGGGATGGGTGGGCGTTTCGCCCAATAATCCGAAGTTGTCCGGCGTCCGCACCAGGCCTTGGCCGAAATGGTGCAGCCAAGCCCGGTTGACCAGCACGCGCACCGTGAGTGGGTTTTCGGCTGACGCCATCCAGTGGGCCAATTCAAGGCGACCGCTTCCCTGCAACTCGACAGGCCTCGGATCGTCGGACAACGCGGCAATGAACCCGCGCGAAACGGGATCACCGAGGTTATTGGGGTCGCCCCTGCGGTGAATCGGCATATCAGCGACGCGATCGTCGACCGTGGTGATCGCGAGCACCGACCGCGGCATCGCTTCATCGAGTAATTGTTGCGCCTCGCGTAGCTCGACGAGCTGCGCCTCTTGCGCGTCGTCCAGCAACGTCTCGAGCGCGGGCGCGTTGAGCGGCGAGCCGAGAGACAGCGCCCACACGCTGATAGCCTCTGCCGCGCGATCGGAGAGACGGACGACTTGCGGCTCTGCGCTGCCGTCCGAAGTGCGTTGGAGGTCGTCGACCTGCCGGATGGCATCCTCCAGCACGTCGACAATCCGCTGTTGGTATCGCGCAGCCAAATCTCGACGCGTCGCGACGTTGTCGTCATCGAGCGTCGCAAGAATGACCGGGTCGCACGCGAAGAACTCCGGTGGCGGTGGGTCGTCGTCGGTGAAGCTGATCTCGTCGATGATGAGATGTCCCCACTCGCCGCGCGCTTCGTCGACTAGTTCGATCTGCACTTCATGGTCGAGGTACGGTTGCATGTTGAACCACTGCCGTCGCATGTGGTGGTCGCCGGCACCGTGCTTCACCACATCTTCCGGCTCGGGCAGGACTTGGCTGTTGAGGATCACGTTGACGCGGGTGTCGTCGTAGTGATCGCCGCCAGCGACGAGCATCGTCATGTACCGTTTGGTCACCTTGAACGGCGCGCTGGTGAGTCGTCCGGTGGCGGCCTCCGTCCAACGAAGACTGCTGGCCACGCCGTTGCCTTGATGCCCTACCAGATCACGGGGCAGAGCGGTTGTCGGCCCGGCGGCGAAAGCCGCTCCGGCGGCATGCCAACCGGCGGGCCACGCGTCGCTCTCAAAGTCTTCGAACAGTTCGCGGTTGCCAGCCAATTCATCCAGACGCTCGACCATCGCCGTCAACCGCCGCGCCAATGCTTGCCGGCGGCGGGCAAAGCTGCGCTCAGGTGCGTCAACCAGGTTGGTCCAGCCGGCGAACAGCGGGTCGGTCAGCCGCTCTTCGTCGCGCAAAAACTGCGTCCAGCGGCCGATCGCTTCTGCAGGCAAACCAGCCGACTCTGCCGCTGCTGCAATGGCTTCGCCTGAAGGAGCCTGCTCGGCGACGACAAGATGCTGGGTCGCCATCAGAAGCGTCTCGATCGAGCGCGCCGCTTCGAGAGCCGCTTCAAGCCGTGCCCGCTGCACGTCGTAGTCGTCGAGCAAACGCTGACGGGCCCGCGCGTTGTTTTCGATATCGGAGAGAAGTCGCTCGACCTGTTCGCCACGAGACGGCGTGTCGACGCACTGCTGCACGTTTGTCGAGCTCGTCAGGATCCCCGCGATGGCGTAGTAGTCCTCGCTGGTGATGTCGTCGAACTTGTGGTCGTGGCAGCGGGCGCAGGCCAGCGTGAGCCCCAGAAACGCCTTGCCCACCACATCCATGCGGTTCTCCAGCTCGTTGGCCAGCGCCACTTCCGGTTGCGCCGGGGCGTTGAGCATCTCTCCCAGCCAGAGCGAGGCGGTGGCCTGCGGCGAGAGATACTGGATGCCATCGCGGCTTGTGCGCTGATTGGCTAGCAGGTCGCCCGCCACGTGCTCACGGACGAAAACGTCGTAAGGCAAGTCGTCGTTAAGCGCCCGAATCACATAGTCGCGGTAGCGATAGGCATTGGGTTTCTTGTAGTCGTTGTCCAGCCCGTTCGTATCGCTGTAGCGCATCAGGTCGAGCCAGTGCCGCGCCCAACGCTCGCCGTAGCGCGGACTGGCCAGCAGCCGCTCGACAACACGGGCGTACGCGTCCGGCGATTCGTCGGCCAGAAATCGTTCGATCTCGTCCGGCGTCGGAGGCAGCCCGGTCAGGTCGAAGGTTAGTCGCCGCAGCAGTTCACGCCGCTCGGCTGATGGCGCGGGACGGAGCGCCGCTTGCTCCAACCCTGCCAGGATGAAGCGGTCGATGGCCGTTTGCGGCCAGTTTGTGTCAGTGACATCAGGGACCGGAGGCGATCGAACCGGGCGAAAGGCCCAATAGGTTTCTTCGTCGGCCGTGTCGACGAGTGGCTCGTTCTCTTCGGGCCACGGAGCGCCCATCTCGACCCAGGCCACCAAGTCGGCGACTTGCTCGGGCGGGAGTATTTCCTCGGGCGGCATGTGCGCCGAGGCATCGAGATCGCGGCGGATGGCTTTGATCAACAGGCTGGCTTCGGGATCGCCAGGCTCGATCGCCGGGCCCGATGCGCCGCCGGACAGCAGAGACTCGAGCCGGGTGACGTCGAGCCCGGCTTCGCTTTGCTTGCCGTCCGCATGGCACTCACCGCAGGTGTCCATCAGCACCGGGCGAATGCGGCGCTCGAAAAATTCGAGCTGCTCCGGTTCTGGCTCGTCAGCCGGGGCGGGGTGCCCCAAACTCAGGCACGCGAACAAGAGGGCCAAGAACAGGCAGAATCCGCTCGCGCCGCCGAGGCCGCAGCGCGGCACGCCGTATCTTCCATCATCACAACATGTTGCGCGACGCCCGATCATGCATCCATTTTCGAGTCGCGCAACCGCGCGGTCAAGGATCGTTTCATCGTGCGACGGGCGAAATGCCCGATGTCCCGGTCATTCTGGAGCGGCGGCAGACGCTTCGACGGGCAGTTCGAAGCACGCGGCTTCGCGGTCGTCGCGGACCAACAAGTACGGGCCGGCCAAAGCGGGGTTGGTCCACGCCTTGCGATCGCCGCTGAGTGCCTGAAAGCGGGTCAGCTCGCGGTAACCATCGGCGTGCGCTTCCACCAGGGCGACCTCGCCATATTCGCTCTGCACGAGCAGCACGTCGTCGACTAACAGCACCTGCCCGTGGCCGTAGCGTCCCCGTTTCCAGCGTCTGTCGCCGGTGGCCAGATCGAGGCAGGTGAGGATTCCATCGTCCAGCCCAAAGACGTGGTCTGCGCGGATTACGGCGGTGGTGAACTTGGTCTTCAGCAACGTGCTCCGCCAGCGCTCGCTCACGAGAAACTCGTCATCTTCGGTCAAGGTGATGTCGAACAATGCGCATCCCACTCCGAAGCCGCTGGAAACGAATAGCGCGTCTTCTTGCCAGACGACCGGCTGCGGCACCTTGGCATCCTCGCCGGGCCAGGCTGCGTGCCAGAGAGTGCGCCCGGTCGTCACATCGTGACCACTGACGCTGTTGGCATTCAGGCTGATGAGTTGGCGAACGCCGGCCAGCGTGCCCAACGTCGGCGAGCTATAGCTCATCTCGCCGTGACCGCCGCTCCAGATCTTCTCACCGGTCGCGGCGTCATAAGCGGCCAGTGGTGGTCCGCCGCTGCCCGCGCCGACGATGACCAAGCCATCGGTCACCAGTGGTGAGGAACTCATGCCGTATTCGCTGTTGGTGCTCGAATGATCGGCCAGCACGTCGCGTCGCCAAACGAGTTGCCCGTCCGCGCCGTCGAGACAACAGAGAATGCCCGTGGCGCCCAGGGCGTAAACGCGGCCATCAACCACGGTGGGCGTAGCCCTGGGGCCGTCGCCGCCGATCAACGATGCGAAGGACGCGGCTTCGCGGTGTCGCCAGACTTCCCCGCCAGTCGGCAGGTGGTAACAAACGATGGACTCCTCGGCATCTCGCTGCTCTTGCGTCAGTGCGAACTGCCCCACGACGGCGAACGACGACCATCCGGCCCCGACTTCGCGGCGCCACACCAATCGCGGCGGGGTGCTCTGCCAATCGCGCGCGAGTCGCACGCCGGAGACCTCGCCGCGCCGCCCATCGCCCAGAAATTGCGGGAAGTCTTGCGCCGTCGTGGCCCGCAAGTCTGCCAGCTCTGGCACTGTGCCTGGTTCAGCGGGTCGCACTTCGGCGGCAGCTGCCGGGCGCCAGCGCCAAGAAAACTGTAACCACAGGTCGCCATTGAAGCCGTCCCAGCGAAAGAGGACCAGTAGCGCCGCCACGGCCAACGGGAGCAGCGCCGCGATGCGCCAACGGCGACTCCAGGCCAGCGGCCCCAGCAACACAAACCAGAGCCAGAGAAGCAGTACACCGATGGCCGGCACAAGCTGCACGGCGACCACTTTCATCTGCTGCTGCATGTCGGGCGATGAGACGGCCAACACGGTGAGCAGCGCGGTGCCGACAACGATGAGCGCAGCCGGCCACCAGCGGGTGACAGCGCTTCGTCTGCTAGTGAGTACTGGGCGTGCAGTCGACGAAGCGTCCGCATTCGCCTCGATTGAATCGGTGGGCGGGTCGGTCGTTGGGGACATGGCGAGCGCTCACCCGGGGTGCATGAAGAGATGGTCCGCAGATGACAAGCAGGCAGTCGGGCCGGGGGCGGACGTCGCCTCGGGCATCATACTCGATTGTGTCGTGGATGCCTGACTGGCGGAGCGGCTCACGGATCCGCGTCGGTCTCGGTTTCACCGGCTTCTGGATCGGCGGCGATGTCCTGACCGAAGGTGTAGAAGAACCAGTCGAGATCGCCGAGGCCGCCATCGAGCGTATCGACGGCGCCGTCGTCGATGACGTTCACGGTGGGCGTGAGTGTGTAGGGATCGTTCAGCCCGCCGCCGGTCAGAATGTTGGCAACACGGGTTGCATAGGGCTTGGCACTGATCCACTCCTGGTGCACGCGCAGGAAACCCTGCGAGAGATTGGTGAACGTGAACTGATCGCCCACGAGCAGGTCCCCGCCCGCTTCGCCGAACAATTGATCGGCACCAAAGTGGCCGAACAACACGTCGTTGCCGTTGCCCCCGTAAAGCGTGTCGTCGCCATCGGTGAAGGAATCGCCGCCGAGCAGCAGGTCGTGACCCTCGCCGCCGAAGATCACGTCACCTTCCGTGCTGCCCACCAAGATGTCGTTGCCCGCGCCACCGTGGATTTCGATGGGCACGCCCTGCAGGAATTCGGCAGCGAGGATATCATCGAAGCCGTAACCGTAAACGATCACCTTGCCGGTCACCGCGCTGCCGACGTTATCGAACCGCTCGACGAGCGCCAGCGCTTCGATCTGCGTGAAGACGATGAGATTCGACTGGTTGCCGAAGAAGAAGATGCCGTCCAGCAGTTCCGTGCCGCCGTAAATCAGATCGGTATTGCCCCCGCCATCGGGTCGCAGCACGAAAGGATTCACCGTGTAGGGCGTGACATCGAAACTGCCGGTGCCTCCGTCCTTGTCGGTGGCGCGCACCTGGATGTTTGTGCTCACCACGTCGCTGAAGGTGTGCTGCACCGTGCTGCCTGAGGGCCCCACGACGTTCTCGTCGACAATGCTGTCGCCGTCCCAGTCGATCTCGAACGTGAAGTTGCCCGCCTGATCGACCGGCGATGGATCGTTGGCCGTGAGCGTGAAGGTGACAGTCTCGCCGCGATAGATGTCCGTCGTGCCGGCAATCGAGGCCGTCGGCGCAACGTTGTTGACCGTGACGTCGATGGTCTCCGAATCGCTCATCGTCGGTGTGCCGTCGTCGGCGACGATGATCTCGATCGACACCGGACCGACCACGCTGTCGTCCGGTGTCCAGGTGAACACGCCCGACAATGAATCGATGCTTGCGCCGGCGGGCGCCCCCGGACCGAGGCTGAAGGTCAACTGATCGGCCGGAAGATCGGCATCGCTGGCGGTGGCTGTGAACGTCAACAGCGATCCTTCATCGACGCTTTGGTTTCCGATCGGGTCGAGCACCGGCGCCACGTTGGTATCGTTGACGGTGATGGAAATCGTCTCGAAGTCGTCCAGCGTCGGTGTACCGTCGTCGGTGACGCGCACGGTGACATTGAATACGCCACCTCCGTCTGACTCGCTGGGCGTCCAGGTGAACACGCCGCTGAGTGCATCAATGCTGGCTCCCGCGGGAGCGCCGGCATCCAGGCTGTAGGTCAATTGGTTGGCGGGCAAGTCAGGATCGCTGGCCGTCACCGTGAAATTTAGCAAGGAACCTTCGTCGACGTTCTGGTTCCCGATGGGGTCCAAGACCGGCGGCGCGTTGACCTCGTTCACGGTAATGGAGATCGTCTCGAAGTCGTCCATCGCCGGTGTGCCATCGTCGGTGACCCGCACGGTGACGTTGAACACGCCAAAGCCGTCTGCCTCCGTGGGCGTCCATGTGAAGACTCCCGAGAGCGGGTTGATGTTCGCCGCAGCGGGAGCGCCGGGGTCGAGGCTGAACGTGAGTTGATTGGCGGGCAGATCGGGGTCGCTGGCCGTGGCGATGAACGTGAGCAGCGTGCCTTCATCAACGTTCTGGTTGCCGATGGAGTCCAGCACTGGGGGTGCATTGACCTCATTCACGGTGATGGAGATGGTCTCGAAATCGTCCATCGCCGGAGTGCCGTCATCGGTCACCCGCACGGTGACGTTGAACACGCCGAAGCCGTCCGCTTCAGCGGGCGTCCAATTAAAAACTCCCGAGAGAGAATCGATGCTGGC
>CALKYM010000104.1 GCA_938003525.1 uncultured Planctomycetales bacterium
CCCGTAGCCGGTTCGGGAACAACTTCGACGTCGATCGTCAGAGTCGGTTCCACGGCAAACGGGTCGAAGTTGTTGCCTGTGTAGAAATTGGGATTGGTGCCGCCGGCCTGCTGCGCGGCTTCGTGTAGCGAGGCGATCGTGAAGAACAACTGGCCGTTGCCGAGACCGGTCTCGATGTAACTGAGAATCTCCGGGCGGCTGAGATCGACATCGAAGGTGAATGTCGATCCCGTCGACACGCCGGGAACGCCTTCTGCCACTGGGGCGCCCGGCGATAGACCGGCAACGGTTCCGGTGGCCCAGGCTTCGGCCGTGAGCAAACGATCGGTGATCACGTTCGACACGTTGCCGAGCAGTGGGTCGAACGCGAAGGCGTTGCGAACGTCGACCAGCGTGGGATCGGCGAAGGCGAAGAAACTACCCGAGTTGAAGGTGGGCGGCGCCGTCGGTGGCAACGGACCAGCGAAACCGAAACTGGAATAGCCGTTGCGTAATCCCGCGCCCCAGAGCTCAACGGGCCGACCGGCGTCGTGATCCGCGACAAAGTCCGGATCGCTGGCATCGAGATAGGTCGCATAGTTGTCGAACGTAGGGTCGTACGCGAACGCGCCCGTGCTGTGCGTGGCCGTGACCTGCACGGAGTGCACCAGGTACGACTCACCTGGACCGAGCGCCGGGAGGTCTGTCGAAAGCTCGAAGCCCACCAGGAATTGGCCGTCGAAGTCGTCGAATGCGCCTCCGCCGATCGCTCCGAAAGTCGACGCCAGATTGCGAAGACCAGGGCTCGAGTTGAATGGATAGTTCCAGCGGTCGAAGTCCGCGTCGCGCGTGATGATGGTGCCGGCCAGCAGCGTCGTCGCGCTGGCCAACGTCAGCAGGCAGGTTGAGAGTGCAATCAGGTGCTTGCGCATGGTGTGTGTTCCCTTTCGCTAGGGCATGGGTATGCCGGTGCAAGAGCGCTTCGCCGAGCGCGAAGAGCTCGCCGTTGTCTCGCTCACGATGCCAGGCCGGCCGCTCGAACGCCGAGCAGCTACGGACGGTGCGAAACCGGTTCCTCTGGCGAGCGACGCGTGAGGCGCCGGAGCGCTCGCGTCGTGGGCTGGAGGGCACGTCGTCGACGATGGTGCCGAACAACAACGCGCGGTTGGCGGGTGATCCGTCGGGCGAGGATCAAGTTCACTGGCCAGCCTGGGACGAACGCTCGCGGGACAACTCGACCAAGCCGACTGCGGGACGTCCGCAGTTCGTCGCCGGTCTCAGCGAGCCTGGCTGGCGAAAGCGCCCGGCGGGGATGCCAAGCGATAGGGAGCTGGCTAGCTCGATACATTCTTGAGAACGACTCTCAAGGCTCCTGGTTATACGGAGCCGCTAGCGGCCTGTCAACAATCTGCGGGAGCCGCTTTCGAGACGCGATGTCCACGCACAAGCTGTTTGACAGTAGGTTTTTGCGCAAGGATTCGGAGGTCGGGCGATGAGGAGAGGCCGAAAAATTTGACACTGAGTCTCAATATCGGTACTCTGTGGCCTCGCTAGGGCGTTCCAGCTACAGATCACATGAGCGACGACGCTACTCCCAAGCCGAATCCACCACGCCCCGAGGCAGCGCTTTCCGAGATGCGCACCGTCGCCTCGGAAGATCTCTTTCAGGGGCGCCGCGAGCTACTCATTCAGCATCGCGGGCAAATCTATCGACTGCTGCAGACGCGCACCGGCAAGCTGATTCTGCAGAAGTAAACGCCCTTCTCCCTCGACCGGGATGCGTCTCGAAGCGCGCGGGCCGCAGAGGTGTTGCGACCGTCAGGTCTGTCGCGACACGCCATGACAGACTCAACCGGTGAACTATACTCAAGAGTTTGGCAGCGCTTTTGCCGCACCTGAGGGGCATGGGAAGGGCTGGATGTCGAGGGCGTTGACCATCGCCGGACTGGTCGTGGCCGTGCTGATCCTGCTCGTTTTTGGGCTCGATCTGGCGATCGGCATGCCGTTCGGAAAGATCAGCCTGGTGATGGACCTCACCTTCGTCGGCGCGGCGGGTGCGCTGGGTTATCTGAGCTGGATGACGCTCCGCCAGCAGACTTGAAGCCGCCGGCGGCTCAGCCCTCGTCCCTAAGTTGTGCGCCCGACTCGGCCGCCAGGATTGCGTCGCACAGTCCCTGCATCGTGTACGGCGATGCTTCGGCGGCCGGCTGGAGTCCCAATTCACCCAGCGTCGAACTGGTGATTGGGCTGATACTCGCCAACTGCGTCTTGTGCAGGGCCTCGCCGTAGAGCCGCGCGAGCGATCGCGCGATGGCCGAACTCGTCACGGTGATCCAATCGAGCTCACCGCTTTCGAGCGCGACCGCCACGGCTTCCTCGGGTGCGGAGACATCGCGGCTCTCGTAAACGATGATCTGGTCGACGTCTGCTCCCGCCGCCGCTAGCTCCTCTGCCAGCGTCTCGCGGCCGCGGCTCGCCCGCGCCAGTAGGTACCGCGTGCCTCCCACCTGCGTGAGGGCTTCGGCTAGAGCTTCAGCGCGATGGACGTCGGGAATGAGATCGGCGCGGAGCTGGTATCGTGCCAGTTCATCCGCGGTGCTGGGCCCCACGGCAGCCAGCTTGACTCCCGCCAGCGATCGGGCGTCCTGGACACAATGGTGCAATCGATCGAAGAAGTAGCGCACGCCGTTTGCACTAGAGAAAACGAGCCAGTCGTAGTCATTGAGTCGCATCAGTGCCGCATCAACAGGCCCCCAATCGGTCGGCGGCGTGATTTCGATGACGGGCGCCAACAGGACTTCCGCCCCCAGAGTCTCCAGGATGTCGCGCAGTTGCCCGGCCTGATCGGCGGGGCGGGTGACAACGACCTTTCGCCCGAACAGCGGTCGCGAAACGAACCAATCGATCTGGTTATCGACTTGCGCCACTTCGCCGACGATGGCAATGACGGGCGGTCGCAGCCGTCCGCTGGTCTTCTTCTGGTCGAGCACGTCAGCGACTTCTTCGAGCCTGCACCGCACGACCCGTTGTTGGGCTTGAGCGCAGTGCCGGACCAGTGCGACTGGCGTCGAACCCGGAAGTCCGCCGTCCTGCAGTTGCTGCGACCATCGTCCGGCCGTGGTTACGCCCATGTAGATGACGAGCGTGCCGGGAAAGCTCGCCAGCGTAGCGAAATCGAGGGTGTCCTCTTCTTTACCGTCCCCTTCGTGACCCGTCACCAAGGCGACTGCCGAGGCGAAATCGCGGTGCGTCAGCGGAATTCCCGCGTAACTGCCACTGGCCAAGGCCGCAGTGATACCGGGCACGACCTCAAACGGCACGCCGGCCGCGCGGAGCGCTGCGACCTCTTCGGCCAGCCGGGCGAAGATCGCCGGGTCGCCGCCTTTGAGATGGACGACCGCGCGCCCGGCGCGTGCGTTCGTGATCAGCAACTCATGAACTTCTTGTTGCGGCACGATGCGGCTGCGGCCATGGCGACCCAGCGAAATGCGTTCTGCCTGTTGGCGGCAGTGATCGAGGATGCGCGGATTGGCTAGGCCGTCGTAGAGCACGACGTCGGCCTGGCGGAGACATTCGACGCCACGCAAGGTGATTAACCCCGGGTCGCCGGGGCCAGCACCAACCAGGTAAACCCGTCCGCGCGTGCTCGGTGCCATCTCGGCCTTACGTCTTCTTGATTGGCGCTTCGGGATCGTCGGCGCGTTGACTTGGGTTGCCGGGCTGCTGTCTTAAGTCCAGCGGTGTGCGGCGGTTGCGCGAGAGGCGTTGGTATACCGCTGCAAGTTCGTCTGCTACGATACAGTGTACGGGGTACGGGAAGAGAATTCTGCCGGATGGACGTTGCCGTCCGGATTTCCAGCGATCGCCCAGTTGGGCTACTGAGCGGCCATGTCGAGCGACAATTCCGGCGACGGGGAACTCTCCCCCCGCAAACGTCAGCAGTTGCAACAGTGCTTTCAGCGCGCGAGCAGCGCTGCGGGCAAGGGCGATTTCGATTACGCCACGCAGCTCTACAAGATGTGCGTTGCCAGCGACCCCCGCAATCTGCTCTACGCGCAGAATTTCGTCGGCAACTTGCAGAAGAAATACAACAACAACAAGAAAGGCAGCCGCTTTGCCGGGGTCAAAGGCGCGGGTGCCAAGACCGCTGTCAAGAAGGCCCAGTTGCAGAAGGACTGGCGCGGATTGATCAAAGCGGGGCTGGGCGTGCTGGAGCTCAATCCCTGGGAGTCCTCGACGCTGGCGGCGATGGCCAAAGCCTGCGAGGAGCTCGAGTACGACGACTGCGAGCTGTTGTATCTCCGCACGGCGTTGGACGCCAACATGAAGGACCCGGAGTTGAACCGCCTCTGCGGTCGGGCATTGGCGCGGCAGGAGCAGTTCGATCAGGCGATTCTCTGTTGGCACCGTGTGCAGCAGGCCAATCCGGATGACGAAGAGGCCAAACGAGCCATCGGCGATCTGACCGTACAAAAAACCATCCATCAAGGTGGCTACGAGGACGCGGAATCGAGCACCGAGGTGATGGCCGACAAGATGGCCCAGGCCGAACGCCAGGGTGCGGGCGGCAGCAGGCTAACTCCCGAAGAGCAACTCGAAAAGGCCATCGGCAAAGAGCCGAGCGACACTTCCAACTACCTGCAGTTGGCCGACCTGCACATCAGCAAGGACCGCTACGACGAGGCCGAAGCGGTTTTGCAGCGGGCGCTGGAAGCTTCAGACGGCGAGGTCGATATCCGTGAGCGTTTGGAAGACGTCCAGCTCCGCGCCCTGAGAGAGAAGGTCTCAGCGGCGCAGAAGGCTCTTTCCGGCGACTCGGATGAGGAGGCCAAGAAGCAGTACGAGCGCAGCCGCGTTTCGCTGAACAACAAGGAGCTCGAAGTCTACCGCAACCGCACGCAGCGATATCCGACCAACCTCGGCTACCGTTACGAGTTGGGCCTGCGTCTCAAGCTGGCGGGTAAATTCAACGACGCAATTCGCGAGTTGCAAGAGGCGCGGGGCGACCCCAAGCGGAAAGGCGCCGTCCTGCTCGCGCTAGGCGAGTGTTTCCAGCAGATCAAGCAGTACAAGCTCGCCATGAGCAACTACGAAGCCGCCGTCGAGGCCATTCACGAGCGCGAACTGGATCAGAAAAAGCTGGCCATGTACCGGGCTGCGAAGCTGGCCTGGGGGCTGAAAGACGTGGACACAGCCGAGAAATTCGCCACCGACCTGGCCGGACACGATTTCAGCTACCGCGACGTCTCGGCCCTGCTGGACAAGATTCGCGAGTTCCGCGAGAATGGCGGGTCTTCCTAAATCCGAGCCGGTGGTCGCAGGCGACCGCGAACCGTACGAGAACGACTTTCATGCCGACTTCCCGAAGCGCCAAGAAACGACTCCGTCAAAACATCGCCCGACGACTCCACAACCGCACGATCCGCTCGGCGGTTCGCAACCAGGTCAAGAAGGTGCGCCGGGCGCTGGAAGCTAGCGACGCGGACGAGGCCCAGTCGCTCTTCCCGGCCACGATGAAGAAGCTGGACCAGGCGGCCGCCAAAGGCGTGATTCACGCCAACGCCGCAGCCCGCACCAAGTCGCGGCTCGCTTCTCAGATCAAGTCCCTGCAGGCCTCTGCCTAGGAAATGTTGCCGCTTGCCGGTGGTCCATTGTCAGTGGCTCTGGGTTGCGGTTTAGAATTCGATCTGGTGGGCTGAAAAGACTGGACCCTCGACGCAGGTGCGGCGGTAGTCCCAGGTGCCGTCGGCATCGCGGACGCGGGCGACACAGCTGAAGCAGATGCCCAGGCCGCAAGCCATGGGCGATTCCAACGACACGCGGCAAGGCACTTCGTGTTGCGCTGCCAGAGCGGCGACGGCCGCCATCATCGGCTCTGGGCCGCAGCAGTAGACTTTCACGCCCTGGCGTTCTGTTTCCAGCAAGTCGGCAAGCAGGGCCGTCACAAATCCGTGATGTCCGGCCGACCCATCGTCGGTGCTGATGCGGACATCGACGCCGAGCTGCTGGAAGTCGTCGACGCCGGCAAGATGTCCGGCGCTTCGCGCGCCGTAGCAGAGTGTGACGCGTGGCGAGCTGCCGGGCGTGCGTGGCGGATCGCCGTAGGTTTCCCGGCCAAGATGTTCCTTGGCCATTGCGAGAAACGGCGTCTGGCCGATTCCACCAGCGACCATCACCAGGTGTTCAGACGGTTCAACGGCGAAACCGTTGCCCAACGGTCCCCAGACTTCAAGTTCCTGCTGCGGTTGCAAATCGGCCAGCCGCCGCGTGAGCTTGCCCATCGTCACGTACATCACGTCGAGTCCGATTGCGCGTCCCTGTCCATCGCGGACGACGTCGTAGAGTGCCAGAGCCCGACCGAGCAGCGGATCGTCATAGTGCGCAAGCCGCAGCATGATGAACTGGCCCGGCAGGATCCGCTCGGCGATAGGGGGGCACTCGAACCGCAGCAGGTAGGTGTCGCGGGCGACGTGCTCATTGCGCTCGATGCGAACCGTCTGCTGCACGGCGTGATCTGGAAAGGCGATTTGCGACGCTTCGTCGATCATCCCCGCCTGGCCTTCTTGCTCGGACGTGCCGCGCGTCGGGAACCCGCATGCCGCTTCCCGGCGGCCGCCGCAGGCTTTCGCGAACCGCGCCCGGCCGCGCGGCGTGCAGAACCGCTTCGCTTCGCCTTGAGCGGACGGTGCTGTTCGTCGTCGTCGCGCGTCGATGCGCGCCCGGCGGCCCGCGTCAGGGACTTGACTTCTGCCTCGGTAAGGCGTCGCGATTGGCCCGGCGGCAGGGCTCCCAGCCGCAGCGGACCGACACCGACGCGTCGCAGGCGGAGCACTTTGTGACCGATGCGGGCCAGCAAACGGCGAATTTCGCGATTGCGCCCCTCGCGGAGCACGATCGTCAGCCGCGAGCTCTTCGCCGTCCGGCGGCGGATGACCACCCGTTCGGCCTTGGCTAGGCCTTCAGCCAGTCGTATGCCGCGCTCCAGGTCGCGGGCGGCGGTGGGTTGAATCTGCCCGGCGACCATCACGTCGTAGGTTTTCGCGACGCCGTAACGAGGGTGGGTGAGCCGCTGGGCCCACTCGCCGTCGTTGGTGACCAGAATCAGTCCCTCGCTCGACTTGTCCAGCCGACCGACGGCGAACAGTCGCTGGCCGCGGACGGGCACCAGGTCGATGACGACCGGGCGCCCGCTGGGGTCGCGGCTCGTGGAGAGCACACCGGGCGGCTTGTGAACGGCGTAGTAGGCGTGACGCTGCACGCGGACGCGCTGACCGTCGACGCGAAGATCTTGCCGACCAGGATCGACCTTTTCGCCCAACTCAGCGATGGTCTCACCGTCGACCGTGACCCGTCCCGTCTCGATCAGCTCTTCGCACGCGCGTCGACTGCCAAACCCGGCCGCTGCCAGTACCTTTTGCACACGCTGCGGCGCAACGTCGGTGGTTGGTGCGGCTGCAGCCGTGCGCCGTGGAGCAGAACGTTTTCGCTTCGTGGAAGGCATGCGTGGGCAGGTCGAAGGCACGAGGTGTGGATTGCGGTGCCGCTGGGGGCATCATAACGTTGCGGCGGCAGTTGGCGAATGATCCGGCGAACGAACCAGCGGCCGTGCAGGGATGACGGGGCCGCTTCGATTGTCTGGCAGTTCGTCAAGCTCCGCAGTCGATCGCCCTCCCCTGCTGACTACGCCTGGAATTCAGCGTCGGCCGGGACTTCGGGAGGTGTGAAGTGGAAGTTGCGGCTTTGGCCGAAGAACTCCAGCGGGTTGTCGTAGACAACCTTGCGAATGAGAGATTCCGGGTGACCGCGGCGGCGCATCTCCAAGATGAAGTCGGGCACGGCCGTCGGCTTGGACGGGCCCCAATCGCCGGCTGAGTTCACGAGCAGCCGGTCAGGGCCATACGTCTCGATGATGTCGCAGGCCCGCTGCGGCGTACATTTTGTCACCGGGTAGAGCGTCATCCCGGCCCAGAAACCGGCGTCGAGCACGGGTCGCACGGTGTGCTCTTCGACGTGATCGACCAGTACGCGATGTCGCTCAATGCGGGAATCATCGCAGAGCATGTCGAGAATCATCCGCGTGCCCTGGTGTTTGTCTTCGAGATGGGGCGTATGAATCAGGATCAGCTCGTTGGTCCGCATGGCCAGATCAAGATGTTCCAGGAAGATCGTGGCCTCGTTCTTGGTGTTCTTGTTCAAGCCGATCTCGCCGATCCCCAGCACGCCGGGCCGATCGAGAAACTCGGGGATCATCGCGATCACTTCGCGCGAAAGACTGACGTTTTCAGCCTCCTTGGCGTTGATACACAGCCACGTGAAGTGCTGGATGCCGTACCAACCGGCGCGCTTGGGCTCGAACTCCGTGAGCTGTCGAAAGTAGTCGCGGAAGCCATCGACGCTGCCGCGATCGAAACCTGGCCAGAACGCCGGTTCGCTCACGGCTACGCAGCCCATCTTGGCCAGCGTCTCGTAGTCGTCGGTGACACGCGAGACCATATGGATATGTGGGTCGACGTAGTACATCGCAGTCGGACTCCCGTGAACAGTTGCGACGGTCACTCGATCCCGGCGCTGCGGCCGTCAGTCGCGCGCCAGCAAGCCGAACTTGTCGCGCCAGCCGTGGTCGTAGGCTAACGAAAACAGCAGTTGGATCTGCTCGGCGCGATCGGGCGTGTCGCGGTTGAGCGTCTCAATCGCCTGATGGATGGTCTTCATCCGGGCATCGTCCGCGACTGAGCCATCGGCGCGGTCCACCCGGTCGAGCGCTGCAGCCACCTCGATCAGTTTGGCCCGCACAACCAGGAATTCCCGATCCAGTACATCGTCGGCCGCCGGCGGTGGCATGGATTCGCTCCGGAGGGGTGGCAGCAGTGTGATGCCAAATCTATGTGGTTGAGGCACTTAGGTGCTTCAGTGCCCGTTATCGTCCAGTGTCAGCCAAGCTCTGGGGGAAATCAAGCGGGCCGTGATCGGCCGTTTCAAGCTGGGGGTTTCGCGGCGAGTTTGCCTGTTGCGGTGAAGTCACAAGCTGTCATGACCGATGTTGGAGGAGGACCATCATAACCACCGCAGCCTGAAATCCCCCAGAAGCACCAGCCATGACCGGATTGGCGACTACCTTCGAGGTGCTCTCCAGCACCAAGAACGAAGCTGCGGTCAATGCGCTGGTGCCGGCTCTCGAATCGGTGTACCCGAACGTTCAAGAGGGGTCGCTAAGGGCCATTCTCGATCGCCGCAGCGTGGTGGGCGGGCGCGAAATCATCCGCCGGCTGCACACCGTGAACGAACGGTGGCGGACAATCCTGCAGGAACGACGCGGCCGTCTTTCCAAGGTCTTGCGCGAAGGCATCGTCGGCAGCGACGAGCAGATGTGCGCCAACAGTTGCCAGGCCATCATCTCGTTTCGCGAGTACGACCTGATGGGCCCGCTGATCAAGGCGGTCGAAGATCCGACGCACAGCCAGTCGCAGCTCATGTGTCAGACGCTGACCGCGCTGTGCGATCTGCTCTACGAAGAAGCGATGGGTCCGCGGGATTACGCCGAACGCCGCGATCCTCAACTGGTGCGGCGCAACGTGGTGACGTTGCTCGAACAGTCGGTGGGACGTTTTGGCCAGCACAAGCGCGTGGAGACCATCGAAGCGTTCTTGACGCTGGCTGGGCGGAAGAACGCAGCCTTGCGTCACATGCTGGGCGATTTGCATCACGCGGCCTACCTGTCGTTGGTCGACGTGATCTCCAACAGCCGCCTGGCAGGCGTGATGCGGCTATTGCTCAGTTTCCTCGACGACGATCGTCCGCCCTTGGCCACACTGAACATCATTGGTCGCCGCAAAGACCTGGTCTTCGTCCGGGAGTTGCTGGCAAAAACCGGGCCTGCTCCAAGCGAACAGACCGAGGCCAACCTGAAACGTATTGAAACGATCGCCTGGGCATCGCCCAGCGTGGGCGTCCTTTCCAAGCTCGACGACGAGGGGCAACACTGCGCGGTGCAGCTTGTACTGGCGTCCGGCATCGCGCGGCTGAAGGCATTCAAGACGGTGAAGTATCTGCTACAGCAGGGGCGTCCCGGCGGACGCCGCGCCGCCGCCGCACGGCTGGCCGAGTTCCAAGGATCAGAGGCCAACGCCCTGGCGCAACGGGCGCTCGACGACGACGATCCGGAAGTGCAGGCCAACGTCCTGAGGCAACTTCGCCAGCGTGGTATGCAAGGCGCGCTGGCGACGCTGATCGCCAAGCTCGAGAGCCCGCACGAGGCAGTCCAACAGGCGGCGCGCGAAAGCCTGCCGGAGTTTCGCTTCGAACGGTATCTGGCGGCCTTCGAGTCGCTGGACGAGCAAGCCCAGCGCAGCACGGGCGCACTGGTGAAGCGCGTCGATCCGGAGACGCAGCCGCGGTTGGTTGAAGAACTGGGGTCGTTGATGCGCACACGGCGTCTTCGCGGATTGGCGGTGGTGATGGCCATGCAGGCGGCAGACGATTTTGAGCCGCAGCTCATCGAGTTGCTCGAAGACGAAGATCACATGGTGCGGCACGATGCGGTTCGAGCACTTGGCCAGTGTGTAACCAGCACGGCGCGCGACGCATTGGTCAAGGCTGCCGGCGATACGAGCCCGGCCGTGCGCGAAGCTGCCGAAAGCGCACTGGCGGCTCTACCAGCCAGTCAGACGACGGCCAATCAGCGCGACGATGCTGCTGAGGAGGGGGCGAACGATGCCACATGACCGCGCGGCCATCGTGTTCGCACAGTCCGATATCTTTCGCAATCTCGGCTCGGGATTTCGCGGCCGCGCCGCGCAGTTCCACGCTTCCGATCTGATTGCCGTCATCGCGGTGGTCGTCGCCATTGGCGTGGGGCTCTATTTCCTGTCGCGATGGATGCAGCGGAACGAGCAGCCACAGCGGACCAACAACCCACGGGGCCTGTTCCGAGAGCTCTGCCGCGCACACGAACTCGATCGCACGACGCGACGACTCTTGCAGCAGATCGCGCGTCACCAACAGCTCTCCCACGCGGCTCGTTTGTTTCTAGAGCCCGAGCGGTTCGAGCCGGCCAACCTGAGTCCGGATCTGCGGGCCCGCCAAAGTGAAGTCGCCGCCCTGCGCGAACG
>CALKYM010000105.1 GCA_938003525.1 uncultured Planctomycetales bacterium
CTGACGCCAATCACGAACAACGGGAACGTGATCCAAGTGAGCTCCATCCGCTTGAGCACACGCTTCACGAGCAGGTAGTCGACCGGGCCGATGAGAATGATGTAGACCACGACCAGCAGGGCCACGACCCAAAACGGAATCAAGCGAACGCCCTCGAACTGCTCCAGGCCGCTGCGCAACAGACTCACCAGATCCACGGCGCCGTAGACCATGAATCCCACTTGCTGATCTTCCGTCAGGTCATCTTCTGTGGGGATTTCGATGTCGAGCAGCCTCGTCAGCACGTGGCCGCGCGACTTCCAACCGGCGATGGGCAGGCGATCGAAGTCCATCGCTACGAACGTCACCACGCCCATGCCGCGTGGCTCATGGATGACCAGTGGCAGTTCGTCGTGTGCCAGTTCGACGGCACCGGCATACCCTTCGAGTCGCGGCATCTCGAAGCCCGTCTCAGTGGCATCGGCGACGGCAAGCCCGGGAATGGGGACGTTGGTTTCGCTGTAGGCTTCCAATGCGGCCCCGATTTCGGCAGCATCGAAACCCTGGTGCGAGACCTGCTCGACAAAGCTCCCGGGTGCCAACGCCGCCAGCGGCGCATCCGGAGCGAGTACCTCCGGCGCGTTCGCGCCGATGAACAGCACGACGTGCCCACCCATTTCGACCCATCGCAACAGCGCCTGGTGGCGGGCATCGCCCGGCACCAACTGGCGATACACTTCGGGCTGACTGGTCGAGAGCACCAGCGTGTCGATACCCTCGTAGCCGAACCAGCGCGTGGGTAAGTCGGCGACGGATACTTGAGCGGTTTCCAGCGCGGACGCCGTTTCGTGTTCGCGCAACAACGTGGCCGCTTCGTCGACGCCTACGGAAGGACCAATGGCCGCGACAAGCCGCGCACCTTCAGTAAGCGGTAGCGGCAGCGAACGACCCGGAGTGACAACGTCGGAACTGTAGGTCTTGCGGACATTACGACGTCCGTCTGCATAGGTGAAGCGAACCTCAATCTCGACGCTTCCCTGACCGGGCCGAATCAACTGGCGAACGGTCGTGGTCTGGCCGGCGAGAAGCTGAGTCGGCCGACCGTCAAGCGGCGGCGCGACGACGGGCACTCCGTCGCCATCGGCAACTCGCAGCGTGACCATGCCCACGAGGTCGCGGTCGGCGCCCAGCAGTGTGACTTCAGCCGGCGTCCAGCATCCCAGCTTGTAGTGCTCGCCGAAGCCGATGCGGAGACCGACGATTTGCGGTTTATCGACGGCCTCTTGAGCGGACGCTGAAGTGGCGGCAGTCACGAGCGACGCAAGGACTGCCAAAGCCAACAGCGCGCGATGCAACAAACGGAATCGCGCACTCGCTGCGCAATCGCACACCCGCCGTGTTAAGCGACGTTTCAGGGCTTCTCGGCATCGTCGCATGCGCAAACCAGTTGCCCGCAGCCGGGGCACCCTTTCCCGTACTTCCGTTCGACCGCCTCACTGAGATCGACGTCGACGGCGTTGGCAATCGTGGCCAGCCACGCCAGCACGTCGGCGAATTCCTCGGCTTGTTCGTCAGGCGTACCTTCGCGCAGCGCGGTGGCCAACTCGCCGATTTCTTCGATGAGCCACATGAAAGTGGCGTCGACGCCCCGCGCGACGTCCTTTTCGAGGTACATCCGGCGAATCAACTGTTGAAAGCCGGCCAGCGTGGGACCATCGAGCGCAGCACCCGGGGCGTCGCGATTGGCGTCCGTCATGGAATCAAATCTAGCACGATCTGCGCACCGCGGCGATACTCGGATCCTCGTGCAGCAAGCGTTTCCAAAGCCTCGTGGAGAGAATCAGGCTCGCCGGTTGCAGCGATGAGTTCGGCGACCTTGTCGCGGAGCTCTGGATTCTCCGCTGCGAGTTCAACCAGCGCCACCAGTTCTTCGGCCGCGCCGACGTAATCTTGCAACTGAAGACAAGCAGCAGCAGCCAACTCGTGGGGTTCGCTGATCGTGACGTCGATCTGCATCGCGGCGCGAGCCCAGCGAATTGTCCCCGTTGCATCGTCTCGATCGCGCGCCAACTGGGCAAGCTTGATCCGCACGGCGACGTCATCGGCATCGTGCGCGGCAAGCTGTTCGAGCGCATCTTCTAGCTGCCGGTCATTGCCCGTCGCCAAATGGGCTCGCACGAGCCCTTGCAGCCACTTGATGTTCCACGGCTGCCGTTCATACCCCAACGCGTACAGTTCGGCCGCTTTATCGGCGGCGCCGGATTTCAATCGCAACGCGGCAAGTAGGGCCAGGCAGCGCTCATCGGGCGATTCTCGATCAAGATGGGCTGCTAGAAGGGCGAGCGCGTCGGCGCCTTCGCCGACCACCAGGTGCAGCCGCGCGCGGACGTAGCTGGCGAGTTGGTGTTGAGGCGCCTGCTCGAACGCGCGATCGACCATTCGCCGTGCCTCGGGATACGCGCGCCGGGCCAGGTGGACCATGGCGAGCTCGGCCAGCGCGTCGGGATCATCCGGATTCGAGGCCAACGCGTCGCGCAGCTCTTCAACCGTTCGCGCAACGCCGCCTGCAGCGGACAGCGGCGCCGCAACTTCGCGAAGGTATTCGGTGTATCCGTGCTCGAAGTCGTCGAGCGGAACATCGAAGGCGGCTTCCACGGCTGCTGGAGTTGCCGGATGTTTCGCAAACGCCGCCAACAGGCGGGCAAACGCATCGTCGCCGAAGCGGGCCAGCATGTACTCCGCATACAGCTCCGCCTGGCAGTACGCCATTTGCCAGTCTTCGCTCGACTGCGGACGGATGAAGCCCAGATTCAGGTCGTCGAGCGTGAAGACGTCGCCCGCAGGCACGCGGCGACCCAACAGTTCGTTCCAGCTTTGCGAACGCGGATAGCCTTCGTTCCAGACGGCCAGCGCCTCGGTGAACCAGTGCGGCACGCTGAAGCCGGTCTGTTGGAGATTGACCACGTGCACGAACTCGTGCTTGACGACTCGTGCCCAATTGAATGGCTGGCGAACGTCGTTGGGTGATGCCAGCGCGACCATCGTTCCCGCACATGCGCCCACGGTGCCCACGTAGGGGAGGCCCACCATACGGGCGCTGAACCAGCCGTGGCCGTTTGTGTTGCGCGCCGTGCTGAAGATCTCGAACAGGGTCTTGTCCGGCGGCGTGTAGCCGAGCGTTTCGCAAAGCTGAGGAAAGATCTCTTCGAGGTAGTCCGCCATGTAGCGGGCCAATAGAGCGTCCTGCTGCACGTCGTATCGGATCAGGAAGTGCTCGGTTTCGAGAGCGGCGTAGTCCGCCAACACATCGAGCACTTCCAGCGTGTTGCGCACTCGGACATGAAACGGGTCGAGCTCAAAGGCTTCGGTCAGCAGTCGCCGCGCATCGTCCTCGCGCCCCAACCGCATGTACATCATGCCCAGCGCGCCGCGCGGCCCGATGAACTCCGGCAAGCGGTCCGTCGCGTCGCGAAAAGCACGTTCCGCCGCTTCAAACTGGCGACGCTCCTCCAGCCGCACGCCCAAGGTGTAAAAGAACCTTCCGCAATGCGGATTGCGCCCGCTGACTTCGTCGATCAGCTTTGCCAGGCGAGAAGCTCCGTTCTCGGGCTGGTAACCGTCTAACACGACGTACGCTGCGGCTATCCGCCCGTGTAGCTCCTCAGATGCCGGGTTCAGCGGGCGTGCCTGTTCAAGAATCGCCAACGCTGCCGCCGCCTCGAAGTTGGCCATCTCGAGGTCGGCTGCCAACATTCGGGCTTCCAGGCACTCGGGGTTACACTCCAGTGCGCGATCGATGGCACTGCGCGCTTCGTCGAGATCGTAGTTCTGCAGGTGCAATGCAGCCCAGGCTGTATGAATCTCGGCAGCGTGGGGATTGATGGCCTCGGCCGCGGCGAGCTGTCGAGCCGCTTCGGCCTGGTTGTACTTTTCCAGAAAGAGCCGAGCCGATTCGTAGTGTGCCGGCCAATAGTTGGGTTCGACATCGAGCGCCGAACGATACAGGTCGTTGACCAGCACCCGGAACTGTTCCGGTAAACGTCTCCAGCGTGCAAATTGAGCGGCAGCCAGCCCGACCGCCCGGAGTTGGTCGGGATCATCAAGGTCGTTTGCGTTGTAGTACTCGACAATCTGCTCGTACTCGCGATCAGCCTCGGCAATCTGGCCGGCCGTGCGGTGCAACTCGGCACGGATCCAGCGCGCGGCTAGATGTTTCGCATCTACTTCGAGCGCCTGATTGCCCCAACGACTAGCCGCGTCGTAATCGCCTCGGAGGAAGTAGAGCCCAGAGAGCAGGGCCGCCACGCCGGCGCTCGCCGCCTGCTCTTTCGATTTGGAAACGGCTTGCTCAAGCAGGCGGATGGCGCGCTCACTCTCACCAATGGCCGAGAGGCAGCGTGCAACGCCCAGCGCGGCCGCCTCAGCGTTTTCCGAGCCCAGCTTGGCGTAGAGCTCTTCGCCTTCCGCGTATTTGCCGGTGAGCTCCAGTTGCCGGGCGGTCTCGAACGAGAGCTCTTCGCCACTTGCTCGCGGGCAAAGAGCGATGGCGACATACGCGAAGAGCAGAGTCGTGCAGAGGGTTGTTGGAGACGAGCCCAGCCCACGGCGGACGGGTGGAATCTGCACTTCAGCCATGACTGCGACCCGTCCGAGAGCATCTCCATGCAGCACTTCGAGTTACGGTAGTCCGTCGCACAAATCCCGGCAAGCTGGGCGTTTGACAGTCGCAAACTGCGGGGCCTAAGATTCGGCCGCCAAGCGCATCATTGCACCAAGCAAGACGGGCCCCAGACCTCTCAGAGCGCCATGGGCGACAAGCCGACGATCACCTACCAGGACTTCGCCAAACTCGATCTGCGGATTGCAGAGGTGATCGAAGCCCGTGAACATCCAAACGCCGACAAGCTGCTTCTGCTACAGATTCGCGTCGGCGAGGTGGAAAAACAGATCGTCGCCGGCATTCGCGGCCACTACGCCCCCGAAGATCTCTCCGGTCGGCAGATCATCGTGATCAACAATCTTGAGGCGGCGACCATTCGCGGCGAACAGTCCAACGGCATGTTGCTAGCCGCCAGCGACGGCGCGGACGTAGTTTTGCTGCGTCCCGACCGGCCCTGCCCTCCTGGCAGCGGAATAAAATAGCCCATTCATTGCATTCTTCGCATTCTTAAGCGCTGCGTCAGCTCGGCAACGGCGATGCGGTTCAGCTGCCATCCGCAGCCCCCCTGTTTTCCCTAAGGGTCCCGTCTGCGCGCGTGCCGCATGACGGGGTAACCCTCCGGTCGCCATTCTGCCGAATACTGTACAGATGTTGTTGCACGTATACAGCCGTATATTATACTTCCCGTAGTGGGTGCGGACGCGAGCAAACCCCAAATGGCCGGCGGGCCAATGCCTCGAGCATCGCGCAAAGCCCACGGGAAGGAATCTGAGGATGGCCGATTTCGATCGACTGACGAAACGACAGCGTGAGGTCTACGAGTTCATCCGTGACAAGATCCACTCGCGCGGCTACGGGCCGACCGTGCGGGAGATTGGCACCCATTTCAACATCAG
>CALKYM010000106.1 GCA_938003525.1 uncultured Planctomycetales bacterium
GATCTTCCGTGCGGCGAGCCGCTTGCCACGTAGTGTAAGCTGCACCTACCCTACGTCGCATGTCTCGGGAGTCCTCACCTCGATTAAACCCTCGCGCGCGCCGCCGCGCGCTGGTGCTTGGCTACTACAACGGCGTGCTGTGGTCGATGGGCAACGGGCTCACCAGCGGCGCACTGTTGGTTTTTTTAGCGCGAGATCTCGGCGCCACCGGTCTGGCGTTGAGTCTTGTGCTCGCCGCGCCCACGGCGCTGGGTGCTTTACAGCTCGTCGCGCCGCGCTGGATGGCGCAGCGCGGCACTGCGCGGCGTGCCTGTCTGGAATCGCTCGCGCTTTCCTACGTCTTGCTGGCCATCGTCCCGCTGGCCTTAGCCGCCGCCGAGTCGCCGGGCCCCTGGCTACTACGGGCCTGCATCGGCTTGATCTGCGCGCACCAACTTCTCGAAGCGGTCGGCACGGTGGCCCTCTGGTCGTGGCTGGCTGATCTGGTGCCGCGCCGCGTGCGCGGCCGCTACTTCGGCCGCCGCCAGGTCTATCAACTCGCGCTGTTGATCCCCACGTTGCTCATCAGCGGTTGGCTGGTCGACCGTTGGAACCAGGCGCATCCCGAGCGGCGGCTGGTTGGCTATGCGACCGCCACCGGCATCGGCGCGAGTCTCCTCATCGCGTCGCTCTTCCCGCTAGCGCGCATCCCGGCCACGCGCAGGATCGTATTGGAATTCACAGCGGCAGGCGACGCGCTGCGCCGCCTGCTTGCGCCACTGAGCGACGCGCGCTACCGCTGGCTGATTGCCTACGCCTGCTGGCTCTCGCTGGCCAACGGCGTGACGCAGGTGGCGCAGGGCGTGTTCCCGCGGGAAGTCTTGGGACTGCAACTGTTGCCGCTGGCACTGGCTCGCACCGGCATGCGGCTGGGACAAATGGGCATGGCGGCCTGGGCGGGCCCCTTCAGCGACCGACATGGCAACCGGCCGACCTTAATCCTGGCCCAAACACTCGTGGCCTGCGGGCCCTTGTGTTATCTCGTGGCGACGTTTGACCCGCGGCACGGTCTCTTCTGGATCGTCGCCGCGTACCTGCTCTGGTCGGCCTACGCGGCCATCAATGTCTGCCGGCCGAATCTGATGTTGCGGCTGGCACCGTCGACCGACAACGCGCCCTACTTCGCGCTGCTGTTAGCCTGTTCGAGTCTGACGTATGCCGCCAGCACGGTGCTCGGCGGCTGGTGGTTCGACTTCCTCGCCCAACGGGAAACCTTTGTGCTCGGCGCGTGGACGGTCGACCACTATCAAGTGCAGTTCACCATCGGCTGGATCGCCCGGCTGGCAGCCGTGCTGCTGCTAATCCCCATCGCTGAACCCGGCGCCCGCCGCTGGGCGCAGATTCTCTTCGCGCGACGCAGCCCATCGACACTCTCGCCGTAACTCTTTTTGAGCGAATGCGACTCGTCGTGCGATCTGCAGCCTCAGCCCGGCGACCAGGTCGGTTGCGGCGAGCGGTGCACGATCACTTCAGCATCGCCTCGCAAGGCAGCGATCCGTCCCTCGGCATCGCTGACCTCACTCTCACTTCCGTGAGCGACGATCTCCAAGGAGAACGACCGCGACTCGCCCGGGTCGAGCTTCACCACGCGACCCTGCGCTTCTTCGAATGGCCGGGCATTGGGCAGGTTCACTCCCGGCTCGAGACCCGTCACGTACCCGTCGCAGGCATCCTGCGTGTTCTTCCACAGCGTGAACGTCGGCAGGCAACGGGCATCGAATCGCAAACTCACGCCGCGCGATCCCGCGCGATTGCGCAGCAGCGTTTCAGTCCAACCGTCGGCGCCCTTGGCCAACTCGGCGAAGTACACCTGCTCTGCGATACCCGGCTGCGGCGGACCATAGACATCCCAGCCCTCGATACATTCAGCCGCCCAGGCAGTACAAGGCACGACCGTTTGCGCCGGCAGCACCACCCGCGCGCCCTCTTCTAACAGCGGTCGACCGAAGTTCGTGTGATACACAAGCTGTAGCTCTCCGGCTTCCGCCGAAAGATTTGTCACCCGATCTTCGATCGCCACACGCCGCTCACCTAACTTCAGTCTCATCGTCGAAGTCAGTCGCAGCTTGTTGTGGAACAAGCGGGCTTCGTCGACTTCGCCCGTCAGTTCGATCGTCCCGGCATCCCCATCGACGCGCAGCTCGAGGCGATGAGCGGGCGTGTTGGCGATCCGGCCGTGCAGCGGATACGTCAATCTTCCGCTGTCGTCGAACACCGGTGCACCGTTGCTCTCCAATCCGCAACGGCACAGCAGTTCGTCAAAACCATCGAGCCACCCCAGCCCCGACGGTTCGAACAAACGCACATGCCGCGGATGCACCGGTCCGCGGACCGGCGACTGCCAGCCAAGTTCGAGATCGCCCGCGCGGATGCGGTGCAATCCCATGCCCCGCGTCGGGAGAACGACACAGCTCATCGCGCCATTGTCGAGTTCGACGACATCGACTCCATCGCGGCGTCCGCCGGACAGCCGTCGCTTGCTGACGCGAAAGGCGCCGCCGGCGCCTTTCACGTCACTCTCGCTCACGTCGAGCGATTCGATGTCCGCCTCGTTCTCATCATCCAACAAGAGCCAACTTGGCCCGGCCATCGCGCGGCCTCCGCTGCAAGTCTCCACCGTGTCGGGTCAATCAGCAATTGAATGTAGGTTCGCGGACGGCACTTCGCCAGCCTGAACGCGTGCAGAGTGCGGCGCGCTCACTGAGCGAGATTCGCGCCCTGCGGCACAACCATCTCCCGCACTGCGGACTCTTGCGACCCCACTGCGCGTGCACTACAAAAGACCGACTCGGCGGGGGAAAATCGCGCTGGACAATGGGCGGCGGCCGCTCTCTGGAGACTTCACAACATTGCCATCGCCTCGTGGCGGACAAGGTTTCAACGATGATCACCAGTTCCATCCAATCCGTGCCCAAAGATAACGTCTCCGCGGCGCTCAGCAGCGCGCTCGATGCTGGCGGCGGCCTGTTGCGGCTGATGCCTAACTGGGTTCCGCGCAGCTTCTTGCATCCCGGCAAGCGGCTGAAGCTGGCGCCCAATGACTGGTATGCCTATGGCGCGCATCGCGGCGGCATCGACGAGCGCTGGTTTGCCAGTACCACCGAGGCAGCCAACGAGAATCGCGAACCCGATGAAGGCCTGAGCTACGTCGTCCACGAGTCCCAGCGGTTTCTGCTGGCCGACGCCGTGGCCGAATCCGGACCGCGACTCATCGGCCAGAAGATGTTCGACGAGTATCAGCGGTGGCCCATCTATTCGAAGTTCTTCGACAACATGGGACCCATCCCGCACCACATGCACCAGGGCTTCGAACACGCCAAGCTCACCGGGCAGCAGGGTAAGCCAGAGAGCTATTATTTCCCGCCCCAGTTGAACAACGTCGACAACAACTTTGCCTACACGTTCATGGGACTGGAACCCGGCACGACCAAAGCCCAGGTTCGCAAATGCCTGGAAGACTGGTCCCTCGGCGACAACGGCATTCTCGATCTCTCCAAGGCCTACCGCCTGAAGCGCGGCACCGGCTGGCTCATTCCGCCGGGCGTGCTGCACGCGCCGGGCTCGCTGCTCACCTATGAGCCGCAGTGGGGCTCCGACGTGTTCGGCATGTTTCAGTCGCTGGTCGAAGGCCGCGAGGTTCCCTGGTCGCTGTTGGTCAAAGACGT
>CALKYM010000107.1 GCA_938003525.1 uncultured Planctomycetales bacterium
CTGCGGCGCAAGCCAACTGGCCCTGGCCGCGCATTTACCTGGGTGTCATCTTTGGCACGCAGTTGGCCGTGTCGTGCTTCGGCGCGCTGCAGTCGACGCATACATCGATGCGGCGCGAAGTGACGACGCGCACGCTCGACTTTCAACGCACCACCGGACTGAGCCCGCGAGAAATCCTGTGGGGCAAACTTCTGGGCGAACCGGCCTGGGCCTACTTGCTCGCCATGGCCAGCGTGCCGCTGGGCGTCTTCTGCTGGTCGCTCGGTGCCACCACGTTGCCGGTGCTGCTGTTGATGTACGTGTCGGTGATGGCGTCGAGTCTGTTGGTCGGCGCGATCGGCCTGATGCAGCCGCTGGAGATCAAAGGCGATGCGAGCGCCGCCAAGAACTCTTCGGCCGCCGGCGTGCTCGCGCTTTTTGGCTTCGGCATGTACGCCATGTTCGGGATGACGGCCGGCGCGCTGCAGACCAACAACCAATTGCTGGCCGCCGTGCCGGGCTTGTGGACGCCGCTGTTGGCAGTCGTGGGTGTGACTCGCGGCACGCCCTGGGAATACTACTTCGACTTCTTCGGGATCCAGATTCCTTACCTGTTCGTCACACCGGTCGTGCAACTGACGCTGGTCATGCTCATCCTCCGCGCGATGCAGCGTCAGTTGGTCTTTCCGCTGCTGCCTACGTTGAGCAAGGGCGAAACCTACGCGATCCTCGCGGTCTTCGACGTGCTGGTCGCCGCGATGATCTATCACGAAGCGGTTGCGCTGGGATCGCTGCAAGCGCAGCTCGCCACATTCGCCGCCATCCACCTGGTCGCCAGCGTGTTGATGATCTGGACCACGACGCCCAATCGCGAATGCCTGGTGAGTTGGGTGTGGCGGTTTCAGGGGCAACGGCCGGCAGTGGCTGACGCTCTGTTCGGCGAGCGGTCTTCCAATAGCACGGCGATTGTCGGTTACGCCGTCGTGGGACTTGCATTTGCGGTCGCGCTGGTCATGGCACCCAACGTCGGACGAATGCCGGGCGACTGGTCGACGGCCGGTCCGCAGTCCGCCGCGATTCTGGCGACGATGGCGTTGTTGATTCTGTCCTTCGGCTCAACGCATCAATGGAGCGTGTTCGCCGCGCCGACCGGCGGCTGGATGTTGCCGATCATCATCTTCCTCGTGCTCCTGCTGCCGACCTTTATTGCCGGCGCGTACTACGAATCGGATCCGGTGTTGAGCACAACCCCGCTGGCGCACTTCGTGAACTGGATTTCTCCCGCCCGTGACCTGTGGTGGTCGCCGATTCCGTTGATCTACGGCGGGCTGTGGCTGGCCACGCTCAAGCGCACGCGCACGAGTCTCGCGCGCGGACGCGCGAACGTCGATAGCACACTGGCGGCGATGGGTGTCGGCCAGAACGCAGAGAACGCCACGCCCGAGGCAATCAGCTCGGCTGTGCCAGCCAGTACGTCAGGGCAATGATGGCCGCCACGCACAGCCAGGCCGCCGCGAAGCCGAAGATGTCCAGACGCGTCGGCCGCGGGATCTCGATGTCGGGGTGATCAATCAGCTTGGCAACGGGCTCTTCCGGATCGTCGGGCAACGTGCACGGTTCGGCGATCTTTTCGCCCGGGCGCACCGGCGTGCGCATCAGGCGGAAGAAGTGGTCGAGCTTCGTCTTCTCAGTGCGGCCTGTGAAGATGCTCGTCACGACGCCCGCCAGAATGCCGACGCTCATAAAGGCCGCCATCGTCCACGCGTCGACGGCGACGAACTTCCCCGGGGATGATTCGCGGAGCATGAAGTCGGCCCCGGCGCGCTCCAACACTTCCGGATAAAAATCGCACACGGCCCACACAACCGTGGCCGCAATACTCGATACCCACACCGCGGCCGGCGTCCAGCCACGCCACGCCACGCCGAACCAGAGACTGATGCCGATCATGGCCGGCGTCTTGAGGATCACCCGCAAGGCGTGAATCACGTCGGTGAACATCGTCTGTAATATGAGCGCGGCGAGCACAATGGCCAATCCCGCAAAACGTCCTACCCAGACGTAGTGCGCCTCGGACCGGGCTTGGGCAAAGAACTGCCTATAGATGTTCTCGGTGAACAGCCCGCTACCGACGATCATCTGCGCATCGCAGGTGCTCATCATAGCGGCCAACAGCGAGGCCAACAGCAATCCGACCAGACCCGGCGCGATGGTCGGCAGAATGTCGTAGGCCGCGCGGCCGAAGAGCCGGTCGGCAAAGTCCTTGTCGTAAGCATCCAGCTCGGCGCGCTCTTCGTCGGGCAACTCGGCATAGTCGGGCGAGACGACGGCCGAGAGGCGCTCGTACGTCGCGCGCTCGGCGGGATCTTCGGAGTCGCGCAGCGGGCTTTCGGGCCCCAAGTACCAGACCAACGCGGCCAGCGCCGTGAACGTCCAGGCGATCGTGCAGAACCGCTTGATGAAGTTGCCGAACGTGAAGCCGAAGCGGCCCTCGAACTCAGTCTTGCCCGCGCCGCACACGCCCATGATGTGTGGTTGCACGACGATGCCGGTCAGCGCGGTGAGCGAGAGCATGAACACGTAGAAGATCGTGATCGGCTCGCTGTTGAGCTTGGCGGCCACTTCGGCGCTGGCCACCAGATCGAACATACCCGGCTTGATTGGGTCTTCGCCGGCGGGATTCAGCGCCGAGAAACCACCGATCCGACTCAGCACGAACGGCAGCAGCAGAAACGAAAACGTGATGGTGAGTATGCCCTGCAAGAAGTCGGTCCACACCGCCGCGCCGAGCCCGCCGGCCATGCCATAGATCACGAACAACACCGTGATGCCCAGGATGGCGATCTCGTAGCCTTGAATGGGCCGCAGCACGACGACGCGGCCGGCACCGTCACTCTCCGTCAGGGCACGCACGTTCTCGGGCAGCGGATTCTTGTCGTCGACGCGAATCACGGTGGGTACGAAACGGTAGTCGCTGAGAAACGAATCGTCGGCCACCGTCGTAAGCTGCCCGCCGGTCAGGGCATCGACCATCTTGCCGCTGCTGTACAGCGCACCGGCGATGAACACGATGGCCATGACGATGCCCCACAGGCAGTACAGCGTGGCGGTCGAGCGACTGAAGCGGGCTTCGAAAAAATCGCTCGTCGTCAGCGCCCGCATCCGCCGCATCACCGGAGCCACGAGCCAGTAGAAGGGCGTGGCCCACAGCCAGAGAAACTGCCACCAGATGCCCGCCAGCCCCACGCGCCACGTGCCGGCCACCACGCTGGCCGCCTGTTCGCTGCTGGTTCCCGCCCCGAAGGCGAAGAACATCATGAACACCTTGCCGAACCGCCGCCCGCCCATGAAGTAGTCGGAGCGGTCCGAGACCTTCCAATAGGCCATCACCCCCAACGCCGTCACCACGACGAGATACGCCGCCAGCACAATCCAATCAGCAACGTGCAGTCCCAGCCACATGGGTGTGGGTGTCTCCGGGTAACCGATCACAAGGCGGGGTCTGGCTCATCTTTCGGCCCGCAAACATCGCTCTGCGAGAAACGCCGCAGCCGAGAATGTGCCTGACCTCCTGATTCTCTCAAGTGTCGCGTTGCTCCGCCTCAGCTCGAAGGGAGCAACAAGGATAGCGGTTGCGCGTGCGAGTCGCGAATGCCCCAGCCAACAAGAAGCGGGACGGCTAGCCCATGGTCGTTGGTTACCCGGCCCGGGCGGGGCGAACGCTGAAAGCCAGGCGTGACCGTCCCTGCACCCCGGCGCGCGACACGATGAGGAGGTCGCCTACTCCTGACTGTGCCACAAGTGGATCGGCGGTGACGCCACCACGGTCCACCGCGACCCACTACGTCGTTTCGCCGGGTCGCGAGCCGCGCAGGTAGGAATAAGTCTTGACGGTATCCATCGACACGCGCGCCGTGTGTGTGCATTTGGTTGCTAGTTCTGCTAGCAGACCTTCTTTCGCCACGAACGATTGACACAAACGTTTCGCCTTCACACAGATTCGACCGCACCGCGCGTTGCCGCCGCTTTTCGATGTATGCACAAAGAAAAAGTGGCCGTTCCAGGACGGTGCGCGGCCGATGATCAATTGCAGTGAGTGAGTAGCGTTCACAGAACATCACCAGATACACAAGAGAACATGGGTAGAACTATGAAGCGTCTTGTGGCCGTCTCGATCACTTGCGTAGTGCTGGTCAGCACGGGCTCGCAGGCGTTGGCTCAAGCATATAAGCGTTCGTATTCGCTCATGTCGCCGTCTGGCAGCGCTTTCGCTCCGCAGCGGGATCAGCGAAACTACAGTGTTTACGGCCTACCATTTTCGCCACATGTATCTACCTTGACACTCCCTTTGCCCGTCGCATTCAATCCGAACAGCATGTTGTCGCAGGAAGCGTACAATCGCTCCGATTTCGGGTCGGGCTTTGCGCTCGCGACGTCGAGACGTACGGGCGCCACTTTGGCCGTGTTCCGATTGCTGCCCAACGTGAAACTTGACGCGACGTACGATACCGGCAATCCGGGAGACGATTTGTCGCCGACGGGTTTTGCGCTCCAAGGGTCGGAGGAGGCACGCGGCAACGGCGTCTTCGGAATGCAATCGTCGCAGGCTAGTTTGGCGACCGACATACAGGTCCCGAGCGTCACGGCGCAGGTATTCATGGACATCCAATCCGTCGGCTTCGACGAATTGGAATTTCGTCAGATTTACGGGCGTGTCGGCAATCTCTTGGGAGGCGACTACTATTCTTCGTTCACGGATAGTGGAACGTTGCCGCAAACGATCGTGCCCATGGGCAATGTCGCAGGCTCTATCCAAAACCCAAAGACAACACAGCTCCAATATGCGCGGCTGTTCGGAATTGGCCTGTTGATTAGCGCGGCCATAGAGAATCCGAATACCGAGGATTACACGCTCGTCGCCACTGATGACACTCGACTATCTAGAATACCCGACTTCGTTGCGAGAGTTCGCTATCAACCCTTGGATGCCTGGGGGAGCGTTCAAGGGGCGATTCTGGTGCGGCATTTCATATTTGAAGACACATTGATGAACGAGCATCACACGTCCGCCGTCAGCTTTTCAGGGAACGCGCGCTTCAAGACGTGGGGCGACAACAATGTCCGCCTGGGTGGAGTCGCCGGCGAAGGCGCGGGAGGTCGTATCTTCGGGCTCAACGGCGCCCAGGTCGCAGCCGGGCCTCTGGCCGGGTCGCTCAATGCGTTGGAAAACGTGGGCGGGTTTGCCAGCTATCAGCACTTCTGGTTGGAGAACCTTTGGTCGAACGTCGCCTATGGGTACGCGTTCGCCGACGTGACGGCGGCCATGGGAGACCAGCCCCGCCGCTCGCAGAATGGCTGGGTGAACCTGATCTGGAACAATTCCTCGGGCAACGTGGCGTTCGGTGTTGAATACCAGGTCGGCCAACTGGAAGTGGGAGACGGCCGGCACGGATTCAACCACCATATTCAACTCTCCATGCAAATCGGTGGGGCAGTTGGTGACCCGGAAGATGAGGCCAGGGCGGTGGCGCGCAGAAGGCGATCTCAGATGGGCGCAGCGGCTGCGCCGTCGTCACCAACTGACGTGTTTCCGCGCCTCTGAGGCACGATTCGAAAGCGGCATTCCTCGACTTGGTGAGCAAAAAGACCTCTCAATCTCGCACCTCGACGGCGCGCTGCAATTGCAGGAGCCGCACACCGTGCGAACGGCTTGGGCATCAGCGCGCCAAAGTGCGTTGCTGCCCGCCGGCAGGCAGCGGCTTGCGTCCCCTGCTGAGATGGTCACTCGCCAACGGACTCGCACACACTCGCCGAAGTGCATTGCCCTTTGTTGCCCACCCCTGCCCCCTGGCCGATACTGGGGGCAATCACGTCTGTTGCCGTGTTGCGACGGGAGGAGT
>CALKYM010000108.1 GCA_938003525.1 uncultured Planctomycetales bacterium
CTACGGGTTTTAAACCGGCAGCGGCTCACCCAGAACCAACCCGAACCACCGCCGATTGCCCCAGCGGCCGCGGCGCGCAAACTTTTGACTCGCGATTTCCGACGAGTGCAAAACTGTCTCAGCGTACGCGCCCCAGGTGGCTACCGGCTCGCGGCAATCATGGGTTTGCCGCTGGGCTGCAACAAAGAAAAGGCTGCCCGACCGAGTCCTGATCGATCGGGCAGCCAGTACGAGACAGCGAGAAACTCTAACCTCGGCGGCGCCGACGCGCGAGCAACAGCGCGATGCCACCCAGTGCCAAGAGGACGAAACTCGTCGGCTCCGGCACATTTTCGAGTGGTTGTTGCAGGAATAGTTCCACATCGATGGCGTCGACATTGTCGGTTGCCAACATCCCGATGGTGGGCGCAGCGAGAAACAGGGTGAAGGCGCTCGAAAAATCCGTCACGAAGATATCGGCCGGCGACAGATCGTCTCCCAGGCCGACTTCACCTAGATCGTCGACGCCGTTGATGCCGTCGTCGTCCACAAATGCCAAGCCGGGCAGGCCGTCCAGGCCATGCAGAGTCGGCGATGCCGGCGTCAGCGAGAACAGCGCAAAGTCGCCCGCGCTCGCCGCCAGGTCGCCCGCCACATCCCACACGGCCAGCGCGTCGACATCGTCGCCGGCGCCCAGACCCAAAAGCCCCGATCCGGCGAAGATGGTGTAACCGGCCGTTGCCGGCGGCGAGACGAGAATATCGGCCGGGCTGGCAAAGAGCCCCGGACTAAAAGGATCGAGACTGAAGTAGATGGGCGTGTCGTGAATCCCGTCGGGAATGATCGACAAATCGAACGGCGTGAGTTCGAGCGCGTCCATGTCATCCTGCGCCGTGAAGCCGGGCGGCGCGACGAACGGGTTGGAGACACCCGGACCAATCGACGGGATTTCGTTATAGCGGGTTTGGTTGGCACTCAGCAGATTGACGGGAAAGTTGCCCAGCCCACCGGGAATGCCACCCGGCACGATTCCCGCCGGCCCCGCGCCGCCCATCACGGCCGCGGGCGAAAGAGTCGTCAGCCCGTTGACCATGAACCGGTCGCCGGCCGCCTGTCCCAGCAGCGCCTGATGGTTGTAGTCGGTTCCCGGCGCTCCCATCGAGACATCGCCGGGCAGCATGTCGCGGCTATCGTCGCCGGAGAAGTAGAGCGATTGGACGGCATTCGGATTGACCTCGCCATTGGAATGCGCGTCGTTGTTATCGAGCGGCCCCAGGCCATACGTGGTATCGGCCACGTGGATAATGGGGCCGGGGCCACCAACATCCCAACCCATGCCCGAAGCCGGCACCGGCAGCATGTCGTAGATGTCGCCCGGCGTGTTGCCACCCAGAAGAATCGAGGGCGAAGCGCGATCGATCGAAATCGGATCGGGTGGCCCTTCGTCGGCCCACACGGAAGAAGCTGCCGCGACAAAAGCCGCGGCGCATAAGATGCAGAGGACAACGCTCGTCCTGTTCATGCTTCACACTCCTCGCTCGCTAGTGCTGCTGCCCCCAGCCCCTCGTCACTCGCGACGGGAGACGTTCGACAGTCAGGTCCCAGAATCAGTCGCTGCCACCATCTGTGGCAGCGCCGCCTCCTCAATCCGCAGAGGATTGTTTCCGGGTCACTAGCAGCTCCTTTGTGTGAAGCAGGTCCTCGGCCGACTGCGTCGTCGCGCAGTCGCGAGGAGCGTAGGCTGGCAGTCCCTCCAGATACAGTCCCGTGGCGGCACACCCCCCGATCGAACCGCCAACGTGCGCGTGAGTATCGCGCGCCCCACGATCAGGTCAAGCAAAATCTCCCCATTGGCGGGTGTCCGCACCGATTGCCGACGTCCGATGATCGTTTGCTGCGGACCGCCAAATCGCCAGACGCAAACTGCACATTGGTGTGTTGCCGCAGATGGTCGCGCACGCCTCGCGGGAGATGGTCGAGCGACAAACATCAGTGACGTTCCCAACTTGAAGCGGGAGTGCAATCCGGCAAGTAGCGTAGTCGCCGGGGAGTTGCCTTCCGGCGACTCGTGACCGATCGTAGTACGCCACAGCGCGCGCTGTTGGGACGGCGCGTAAGACTCGGATTTCGCACCATCGACCCTGGCGGTGCGTGCCCACTCGGAAAGGCCCGGATGAACGAAGAGACGACTTCTCCACCTGCCACGCTTCGCTGGGAGGGCGACGTCGACGGACACTTGGTCCTCATCGATCAGACGCTATTGCCCGTCGAGTTTCGCGAAATCGACTGCCGTGACATGGAGTCTGTTTGGGAAGCCATCAAGGCACTGCGGGTTCGTGGCGCGCCGGCCATCGGCATCGCGGCTGCGTACGGCGTGTGCATTGGCTTGCAGAAAGCCCCCGAGACGGAGAACAAGTTTTTCATCCGGCTGAAACAAGTCTCCGATTACCTGGCGTCGAGTCGCCCTACGGCCGTCAACCTGTTCTGGGCCATCGAGCGGATGCAGAAGAAGGCGAACTCCTTGCGCGGCCAAAGCTCAGCTGCCAAGATTCGCCGCGCACTGCTCGACGAGGCCGTCGCCATTCACGAGGAAGACCGCGCCATGTGCCGCGCGATCGGCCGACATGGCGCCGAGCTGCTCTCCGACAAACAGGGCGTGCTCACGCATTGCAACGCCGGTGGCCTGGCGACAGCCGACTATGGCACCGCACTGGCCGTATTCTTTGCCGCCCATGAAGAAGGCAAGCTGCTGCATATATTCGTCGACGAGACCCGACCGCTCTTGCAAGGCGCGCGGCTCACGGCTTGGGAGCTCGCACAGCGCGGCATCGACGCCACCTTGATCTGCGACAACATGGCGGCGCAAGTCATGCGCGAAGGCAAGGTACAGGCCGTCGTCACCGGCGCGGACCGTATTGCGGCCAACGGCGACGCCGCCAACAAGATCGGCACCTACGGGGTCGCGCTACTGGCCAAAGCGCACAACATCCCTTTCTACGTCGCCGCCCCCACCAGCACGTTCGATCTCTCGCTCGCCAGCGGCGATGAGATCCCCATCGAACAGCGCGATGCTCGCGAGATCACGCACGGATTCGGCCGCCAGACGGCGCCCGAGGGTGTGCAAGTCTACAACCCGGCCTTCGATGTCACCCCCGCCCACCTCATCCGCGCCCTGATCTGCGAACGCGGCGTGATCGAGCCGGTGACGACCGAACGCATTGCGGAAGTGGTCGGCACCGGCTGAGCGTCAGCTCGCCGAGGTGGTCGAGCCGTTGCCGTTGGCTTGCGCGCGCTTGGCGCTGCGGCGCATGTACCAGTGCAGCAGGCGGCGGGCGCCGGTGGCGCGATAGGCGGCACGCATCACGCGGTAGGCGCGGCGATGCGTCTTGGAGAACTCGTCGATACGGTTCCACAGCGTCCGCTGCTGCAACAGTTCGGCCGGCGTGATGAAGTTCCGGTCGGCCCGCATCCCGATGTAGATCTCGCAGGTGGTGCAGGGGATGTCGTCGCGCGGTTCGGCCTGCCCCATCAGCATCGCCCGGGCATGCTTGATCTTGGGGTTGTTGAGGGCCTTTTCCAGACCCGCCTCGAACACGTTGTCGCCGAAGTCGCCCCAGAAGTTGCGGCAGCAGCCGAGTAGCTTGCCGTCCCAGTTGATCTGCGGTTCGTGCCACAACTGGTGGCAGATGCCGCGCGAGTAATCGACGCCCGTCTCTTCCTTGTAGTCCGAGCGCGAGGTCGACTTGCCGATTTCGAGTTCGACCCACTCGCGGTTCTTCACCGGCGAGTAGTCTTCGTCCCAGTTGAGCTTGGGCTTGAACTCCATATCGAGCTCACGGGCCAGCTCGCGGGCCTGGGGAATCTCGTGTTCGTTGTGCCCGAAGACGATGAACTGCCAGGTGAGCGCGGGAAACCGCGAGTTGTACTTTCGCTTGAACTCGTTGATGCGGCGAATGTTGGCGATGACCGTGTCGAAGTGGCCCTTGACGCGATAGATGCCGTACGTCTCGTTGCTCGCCCCGTCGATCGAGCAGGTCATGCTGTGCAGGCCGTACTTCACGACGCCTTCGAGCAACTCGTCCTTGACGGTGTTGAGATTCGCGCCATTGTCGACGGTGAGCTTGACGCCCTTCTGCTGGGCATACTCGAGGATCGGAAGCAGTTGCGGATTCAAAAAAATCTCGCCGTAGTTGGACAGCTCGATGTGCTTCGCCGTGGGGTTCTCATCGACGAGTTTCTTGAAGCTCTCGAACCGCAGGTAGCCGCTGGCGATGGTCGGGCGGATCGCGCCGGTCGCCGTCGGACACGCCGGACACTTGAGCTGGCAGGCGCCCATCGCTTCCAGATGGATCTTGGTCGGCTTGACGTTGGCCGCCACGACTTTGGTCGTCATCGCACGAGCTCCGGTGCGTGTCGCGATCGAATCGGGTGAGCGAACGATGTCACTCCGGACATCGTCCGCGTGTCAGCGCGAGATGCGGCGCGAGCGCAGCGGGCGCACGTAGCTGGCCCGAAAAGCGACTCGGCGACGGCTCACGATCCATTCCGCAAGCCTTGCAGTGGGCGGCGGTTAGCCCGACGCGTGAGGGATTCTGGCCCGGCAGCGTGGCGGCGCGCACCCCACGCTGAGCATGAACTTGCCGGCGGCGATCGTCAAGCGAAAAGACAGCTCCGGCTGGAAAAACCGGCGATCCCGGCCCGGCGGTTGCGGAGAAGGAGCTTTTGGCAGGTTCGAGGGCCACCCGGCGACCGGTGGCTAGACCAATTCGGGAATCGGGAGCCGCTTGTCGATCAGGTATTGGGGGCGGCCCGCCTGATCGGGAATCGTGGTCGTCTCGGGATGGATGCCCAGATTGTGGTACAGGGTGGCAAAGACTTCCTGCATGTGTACCGGACGATCCTTGGGAACTTCGCCCAGGCGATTGGTCGAGCCGATCACCTGCCCCGTTCGCATCCCGCCACCGGCCAACAGCGCACAGGAAACCTGCGGCCAGTGATCGCGGCCCGCGCCGGCGTTGATCCGCGGCGTGCGGCCGAATTCGCCCCACACCACGACCGAGACGTCGTCCAACATCCCGCGCTGCTCGAGATCTTCGACCAGCGCGCTGGTGGCCTGATCGAGCATCGGCATTTCGGTTCGTCCCTGGCCAAAGTTGTTGCCGTGCCAGTCCCACCGCGAGAAGGCCAACGTCACGCAGCGAACGCCGGCCGAAACCAGCCGCCGCGCGATGAGGAAGTTGTCCAACAGCCGCGGACCGCCGTCGTTCTTGTTTTCGTTCACGCCGCGGCCGTAACGATCGCGCAGCGCTGGATCTTCCCGTTCGATGTCGAGCGCTTCGAGCAGTTTGCTGCTGGTCAGCACGTCGAAGGCCCGCTCGGTGAAGGCGTCCATCCCCTCGATCATGCCACTGGCGTCGGCATCGCGGCGAAACTGATCGAAGCTGGCCAGCAGCGCCTTGCGATCGCTCATGCGATCGAGCGACATATCGCGGAGCACCATGTTGTTCATGCCCTCGCCATCGGGCTTGAACGGCGCGTGCGCCTTACCGAGAAAACCCGGTTCGCCGGCGTTGGCCCACGGCATGTGACCCATCCGCGGGGCCAAGCCCACGAACGGCGGCACGGCTCGGTCGACGGGGCCTTCAAGCTTGGAAAGCACCGATCCCAGACAGGGCCGCGGTGTGTCGTTGCCGCGATTGGGCCAGCCGCTGTTGCACTGGTACGACGAGTGCGAGCCGTCGCAGCCGTAGATCGAGCGGATCACGGCGAACTTGTCCATCATCCCGGCAATCCGCGGAAACAACTCGCAGATCTCGATGCCGGGCACACTGGTTTCGATCGGGTTGAACTCGCCGCGAATCTCCGAGGGCGCCTCGGTCTTGATGTCCCACATGTCCTGGTGGGGAGGGCCACCGGGCAGGAAGATCATGATGCAGGCCTTGTGCGAGCCCGGCTGCGTACCGGCTGCGGCCTGCGCCTCGAGGATCTGGTTGAGCGACATCCCGCCCAGCGCCAGACCACCGATCTTGAGGAAATTGCGTCGCGAGACGCCGTCGCAAAAGCGATTGGCCCGGCCTTGAATCGTCAACATGGCGCGATCTCCCGTCGCGGCCGCTCATGGCGCCGCGAGGCGATACAGCGGGAATGTTTCGGCGCGTGGAAGCCGCGAGGCGGTGCGGCGTCCCACACACGGCGTGGGGCTTGAGTATACCAAAGCGGCGCCGCGTCCGGCCACCTGAGAGCCAAGTAGGGCCAACCTCTCGTCGGCGCACACTCGGCTTATGTCGATAGCAGCGGCGAGGTTAGCTGCGCGCCGGTTGCCGATCGCCGGGGTCTGTTCTACGCTACGTGCCGCGAATTCTCTGGCAGCGACGAGTGACCTATGTGACTGCTGCTAGAGAGTTTGCAGCGTTTTCCTGTGCGGCAGCGCGAGCCTTTCGCCCCCGAACGGTTTCAGCTAATTGTCGCTGCCAGTGCGACGGCCCCCCATCGTCTCCATCTCCCGACCGGCCACTTCACGATGAGCGATCCCTATTTCCAAAGCCTGTTCGCCGAGCGGATCGGCGGCGCCAACTACGGCAAGAGCGACGCGATCTACAAATTCGAAAAGATTAAGCGCGCCAAGCGTCGCGCGTTGGCCGAACATCCCGACCGCCCGCTGATCGACTTCGGCATCGGCGAAAACGACGAGATGGCCGCCGAGAGCGTCCGCGCCGCGATGGCCGCCGAAATCAACCGGCCCGAGAACCGCGGCTACGCCGACAACGGCATTGCAGAATTCAAACAGTCGGCCGCGCGCTTCATGGCGCGGTGGTTCGGTGTCGAACTCGATCCGGAAACGGAAGTCAATCACGCCATCGGTTCCAAGCCGGCTCTGGCGATCCTGCCCGCTGCCTTCATCAATCCCGGTGACGTGACTCTCATGACCGTCCCGGGCTACCCGGTGGCGGGCACCCACACGCGCTATTACGGTGGCCACGTCTTCAAGTTGCCGCTGGTGGCCGAACAGAACTATCTGCCCGACCTGAAATCGATCCCCGCCAATGTGCTGACGCGCGCCAAGCTTCTGGTGCTGAACTATCCCAACAGTCCCACGGGCGCCCTCGCGCCGCGCAGTTTCTACGAAGAAGTCATCGAGTTCGCCCGTCAGAACAACATCGTCGTGGTGCAGGACGCGGCGCACGCGATGCTCAGCTACGAGCAACCGCCGACCAGTTTCTTGAGCGTGCCGGGCGCAAAAGACGTGGGCGTCGAAGTTCACAGCCTCTCGAAAGGCCACAACATGATCGGCTGGCGGATCGGATTTGTGGCCGGCAACGAACGGATCGTGCGCGCATTTGCCGACATCAAGGACAATACGGACTCCGGCCAGTTCATCGCCGTCCAAAAGGCGGCCGTCGTCGCGCTGGACGACGATTCGATTCCCCGCGATACGTGCGCCAAGTACAAGCGACGCCTGGAGAAGTTGGTCGACACGCTCACGCGCTGCGGATTTCAATGCAGCATGCCTGGCGGCACGTACTTCCTCTACACGCCCAGCCCCCGCGGCATCGAAGGCGGTCCGTCGTTCGAGAACGGCGAAGCCGCCAGCCAGTACCTGATCACCGAGCACTCGATCTGCACGGTGCCCTGGGACGACGCCGGCGCGTATCTCCGCTTCTCGGTCACTTACGAAGCCGCCGATGAAGCGGCCGAAGATCGTTTGATGGAAACCACGGCCCAGCGGCTGCAATCGCTGCGGCTGGTGTTCGCGTGAAGTCACGTCTCGCAGATACGGACCTCGACATGCCGGCGTGACGCGCCAGGCTTCACTCGTCTATTGTGTGTGGCAAGAACGGACATCGAGAGCCCGTTGCGAACGCCGCACTGCCGGGCGCCGCAGCAACTTGCACGAGCGCCAGATGCACGGATGGACAATGTTTCTTGCACGGGCGATCTGTTGTCTAGCGATTCTGCTCGTCGAGCCGCTCGCTGCCAAAGCGCAAGAGGCCGATACCCCGGCGCCGCTGCTGGTGGGGGTGAAACACAGTCCCCCGTTCGCCTTCAAGAATCCAGACGGCCGCTGGACGGGGATCAGCATCGAGCTCTGGAAGCATCTGGCCGACGAGTTGAATCTGGAGTACTCGTTTCGGGAAGTGCCGCTCGACGAGATGATCGATGCCCTCTCATCGCGGGAACTCGACGCGGCTGTGGCGGCTATCAGCGTGACGGCCGACCGCCATGCGCGCGTCGAATTCTGCCATCCGCACTTTTCCACGGGACTGGGTATAGCAGTCTCAACCAATCACCAGGCGAGTAGCTGGGCGCTGCTGCGCAACATTCTCTCGACGCGACTGCTGCACATCGTGGCCGTCACGATGGGCGTTGTCGTGGTGTGCGGCCTGCTCTTCTGGCTGCTCGAACGCCAGCGCAACGAGAGCATGTTTGGCGGACTGCGCCGCCAGGGCATCGGCATGGGTGTCTGGTGGTCGATCATTTTGCTCTTGGGACACAAGGGCATCGTGCCGGTCACGGCCTGGGGGCGACTGGTCGCCGGATGCACGATGTTGGCCAGCATCTTGCTGCTCTCGCTGCTAACTGGGGTGATCGCTTCGGTGCTGACCGTGCGGCAATTGGAGATTGGCATCTCCAGTCCGAGTGACTTGCGCAGCGTGCGCACCGTGACCGTAGAACACAGCACCAGTGCCGACTACCTCCGGCGACGTCGCATCTCGTTCCGCACCCAATCCACCGCCGAAGCGGCGCTGGAGGACGTTGTCCGCGGCAGGTCGGACGCTGCGGTGTACGACGAGGCGCTGCTCAGATACTTGGCCATCACCGAATTCGCCGACGGTATCCATGTGCTGCCCGTCTCGTTCAACACGCAGGAATACGCCATCGCGCTGCAGCCGGACAGCGCTCTGCGAAAGCCTCTCAACGAGGCCCTGCTGCGTTTTCGCACCAGCGATAGCTGGGAGGACCTAGTGTATCGCTATCTGGGTGACTGAACGTCTTTCGCTCCGCGCACGCGTACGAAGATGGGAAGTGATGCAACACGATTCGTGGCTACGTACTTGCTTTCGCGCCAACGCCGCCGCATTCGTGGCGCTACTGATGACTGCACCCGGCAGTTTGGCACAGGAGCCGCAGGCCGCGCCGGACCGACTCGTGGTTGCCACCCGAGCGGTACCTCCATTCGCGATGAAGAACGCCGAGGGCGGCTGGGAAGGCATCAGCATCGATTTGGTGCGTGATGTGGTCGCGGACTGGCCGGGCGAGTCGGCACAGGGCGTTGCGCTGGAGTTCCGAGAACTCGGGCTCGAAGAGATGCTCACAGCGGTCGAAGAGGGCACAGTCGACTTGGCGGTGGCGGCCATCACGGTCAACTACCAGCGTGAGAAACGACTGGATTTCAGCCATCCCTTCTATAGTTCCGGGCTTGGCATCGCGGTCGGTGAACAGAACACGGCCGGTTGGAGGAGCGTGCTCGCGCCGCTGCTCTCACCGACTTTCTTGAAAATCGTCGTCGCCTTGCTGGCGGTGCTTCTGACCAGCGGCGTGCTGGTCTACTTCTTCGAGCGCAAGCAGAACTCGGCTGATTTCGGCGGTGGCATGCGGCGCGGCATCGTCTCGGGCATCTGGTGGGCCGCCGTCACGATGACCACGGTGGGCTACGGCGACAAGGTTCCGCGATCGACCGGAGGTCGAATGGTGGCGCTGGTTTGGATGTTCGCCGGGCTGTTCATCATTGCGAGCTTCACCGCGGCCGTAACCTCGGCGCTGACCGTCACCGAATTGAAGTCGCGGGTCGCGGGCCCCGGCGATTTGCCGCGGGTGCGCGTCGGCACGGTCGCGGCTGCCACCAGCGAGAGCTATCTCCGCACACGACATATCGTGGCCACATCTTACGACGACTTGAATTCGGCCCTGGCGGCTTTGCAGACAGGTCGAATCGACGCCGTGGTCTACGATGAGCCGATGCTCAGATACGCCGCGCACCAGAACTATTCCGGCTCGATTCGCGTGCTGCCTGCGACGTTTGAGCGCCAGGATTACGCCTTTGCCTTACCTGCGAACAGCGCCTTGCGCGAGCGTGTGAATCAGGTGCTGTTGCGTCGCCTCGAGCACCCCCAGTGGGAGGACGTCTTGGCCGGCTATCTCGGTGACCGCTATCAAGACTAGGAGAGCCGGCGCGCCGCGCGCCATCGGCCAGGCAACGCTCTCGCCATACCGCCGTGTACCAGACGGCCCAGGCTTTCAGGGAGGATTCGGATGTTGAGTACGTTGTTTTCCAAGAGACATCCGAAAGTCGGCGCGCGGCCCGGCACGCTGGTCATTCCCAAGGAAGCGCCGCCGCCGAGGATTCACGTCATCAGCTACACGCCCGAGCAGGTCAACGAAAATGACGTGAGCGAGGCGGCCGAGCTGCGGGAAGCGTTCAACGATCAGACGATCACATGGATCGACGTGCAGGGTTTTGGCGACAAGAAGCTGATTCAACAGATCGGCAAGACCTTTTCTTTGCACCCCCTGCTGCTGGAAGACATCGTCAACGTGCCGCAGCGCCCCAAGTGCGAAGCCTACGACGACCAACTGCTGGTGATCGTGCGGATGGTACGGCTCGACGACAACGGCCAAATCGATTTGGAGCAAGTGAGCGTGGTGCTGGCAAAGAACTACGTGTTGACGTTTCAGGAACGCTACGGCGACGTGTTCGACCCGGTGCGTGGTCGCATTCGCGATGGCAAAGGCCGGATTCGCCGGCACCGCGCCGACTATCTGGCCTACGCGTTGATCGACAACGTCGTGGACGCCTACTACCCGGTGCTGGAGTCGATCGGCGAACGGCTCGAATCGCTGGAGGACGAAGTCATCGTCAATCCGACGCCGGCCCTGCTGGGCGAGTTGAACCGCATGAAGAACCAGTTGGTCAACCTGCGGCGCGGCATCTGGCCACAGCGCGAGGCCATCCACGCGCTCTCCCGCGGCGATCACGCGACCATCGAAGAAGAAGTCGGCATCTTCTTTCGCGACACCTACAACCATTGCGTGCAAACGGCCGAAGTCACCGAAATGTATCGGGAAATGGTGACCGGCATGATGAACACCTATCTCTCGTCGGTAGCCAATCGGACCAACGAGGTGATGAAGGTGCTGACAATCGTCGCCACGATTTTCATTCCACTCACGTTCCTGGCAGGCATCTACGGCATGAATTTCGAGTTCATGCCGGAGCTGCACGTGCGCTGGGCCTACCCAATCATCTGGCTCACAATGTTTCTGGTCGCTGCCGTGATGCTCGTCTTTTTCTGGCGCAAAGGCTGGATTGGCCCCCAACACGCTTCGCCTTCCATGTGCAGCGAAGAGAGAGCACCGCCACGAGATTCTTGAACTCGCACCGTCCGGCTCCATTGCCCCAAGCGAGTGGCCCTGGGTTAATGGCCGAGTGATCAACGCGCAGCCTTCTGCGGTTAGATGAGTTGCCCGCCCCGCCGTCCGGATTTGTAAACGCCCGAAATCGCCCATGGCTTATCGCAGCTTGCGCGAATGCGTTGAGGATTTGGAGGCGCATGGGCGGCTTGTGCGGCTGGCGCAGGAAGTCGATCCGCGGCTGGAGGCGGCGGAGATCCAGCGTCGCGTCTATCGGGCGGGCGGGCCGGCGATATTGTTTGAGCGGGTGAAGGGCTCGGCGTTCCCGCTGGTTGCCAATCTGTTCGGCACGATCGAGCGGGCGCGGTTTCTCTTTCGCGATACATTGGCCGCCGCGCGACAACTGGTGGAATTGAAGGCCGATCCGACCGCCATCGCCAAAGCGCCTTGGAAGTACCTGCCCGCCGTGCGCGCAGCAGCGCGGATGCGACCCCGCTTCGTGCGCAGCGGCCCGATTACGGCCAACACGACGAGTGTGTCCAACCTGCCACAGCTCGTTTCCTGGCCGGATGACGGCGGGGCCTTCATCACGCTGCCGCAGGTCTACACCGAGCATCCCGAGATGCCCGGCTGGCGGAATGCCAATCTCGGCATGTATCGCGTGCAGCTCTCGGGCAATGAGTATCGGGGCGACCGCGAGGTCGGTCTGCACTATCAGATTCATCGCGGCATCGGCGTACACCACACGGCGGCCATTCGCCGCGGCGAACCGCTGCGGGTGAACATCTTCGTCGGGGGTCCACCGTGCATGACGCTCTCAGCCGTGATGCCGCTGCCTGAGGGACTGTGCGAACTGTCGTTCGCCGGCGCGATCGGCGGTCGCCGCGTGCGTTTAATCCGCCGCGATGGCGAACTGCCCTTGGTGGCAGATGCGGATTTCTGCATCTCGGGCACCGTCGACCCCGAGCGGCAACTTCCCGAGGGGCCCTTTGGCGATCACCTGGGGTACTACGCGCGGGTACACGACTTCCCGGTGCTGCGGGTCGATAGAGTGTGGCATCGCCGCGACGCGATCTGGCCGTTCACCACGGTGGGCCGACCGCCGCAAGAAGACAGTATCTTCGGCGAGTTGATCCACGAACTGACCGGCCCCATCATCCCCAGCGTGCTGCCGGGCGTGCACGCCGTACACGCGGTCGACGCTGCGGGCGTGCATCCTTTGCTGTTGGCCATGGGCAGCGAACGATACACGCCATACGCCCAGTCGCCGCGGCCGCAGGAATTGCTCACCCAGGCCAACGCCATTCTCGGCCAAGGTCAGATGTCGCTGGCCAAGTACCTGTTGATCATCGCGCGGCAGGACGATCCGCAACTGGCCATTCACGACATCGCCGCGTTCCTCAAACACCTGCTCGCGCGGAGCGACTGGCAACGCGACCTGCACTTCCAAACGTGCACGACAATCGACACGCTCGACTATTCGGGCGACGCACTGAACCAGGGATCAAAAGTTGTCATCGCTGCCATCGGACCGCCGAAGCGCGAACTGCCCGGCGCGCCGCCGTCGGGCTTGCGACTACCCCCGGGTTTCACGGAGCCCCGCGTCGCACTGCCGGGCGTGCTCGTCGTGCAAGGTCCGCCCTCAACCGCGCAGCCCGGGCGGAGCGATCCGACGCTCCGCGAGTTCTGCAACTCTGTGGGCGTCGATGATCCTTTGTCCCAGTTCCCGTTGATCGTGCTGGTTGACGACAGCGAGTTCGCGGCGCGGAACCTGGACAACTTCCTCTGGGTCACTTTTACTCGCAGCAACCCTGCGGCCGATATCGACGGCATCGGCGCGTTCACCGCCGAGAAGCATTGGGGTTGCCGCGGGCCGCTGGTGATCGACGCCCGCAGCAAGCCGCATCACGCTCCGCCGCTGGTCGAAGACCCCGAAGTCACGCGCCGCGTCGATGCCCTGGCTGTACGCGGTGGACCGCTGGCCGGTATCATTTGAGCCATGCTGGCGAGTTCAGCTTCAATCCCGGTCACCCAAGGGTGCCACTGGCTGCTCGCCAGCCCGTGCTGAACCGAGGTCGGTCTCGCAACAGGATCTGGTTGATACGTCGCATTGGCCGACAAGCGGCCAGTGGCACCCGAGTCGAAGCTCGCTTGCGCCAACAAGTTGGTTGCCGCCTCGACGGCGCGGGATGCCGTCGTTCCCGTAACAAACTCACTTCAATCGTGATCGGTTGCCGCGGCGTCTTGCAGTCATGGGTGAAAGCGGGCACGGACGCGGTTGGCCGATGACGCACACGCTTCTTGCAGGCGACTGGATGCCCTGGGCGGCCGCCGAAGTGACGACGCTCCGCTTCGTGGTGTTGGTGCACATGGCGGTGCTCGGTGCGGCGATTGGCAGCTTTCTGAACGTCGTCATCTACCGCCTGCCGCGTGGCGAGAGTCTCGTTCATCCCGGCTCTCACTGTCCGCAATGTAGCGCCAAGATTCGGCCGCGCGACAATGTGCCGGTGCTCGGTTGGTTGATTCTCGGTGGCCGCTGCCGCGACTGCCGCCATCCGATTTCACCGCGCTACCCGCTCGTCGAGCTGGCCACCGCGCTTTTGTTTGCGGCGGCCGTGTGGATCGAAGTCTTGCAGCCCGACGCGGGCCTTTCGGGCATCGCAGACGCGGCCGCCGCCATCTGGCAGCCGCTGCGGTGGATTCGCTGCGGCGTTGCACTCCTCGTCCTCTGCCCGCTGCTGGTGGTCGCACTGGTGGAGTGGGATCAGCAGAGGGTGCCCCCGAGCGTGTGGACCGCGCCGTGGCTGATCGCCGGGTTCGCGCCTCTGTTCTACCCGGCTGTGCTGTTTTCCGCTGCGGAGTCGTTAACGCAGGCAATCGAAGGAAGGGCCTGGCTGGTGCCGGTGATCCACGTGGTCGCCGCCGCCATTGCGGCCGGGATGATTGCCCTGCTGGGAAATGGCTTGCCAAGATCGCGCGCGGCGAATGGCGGAATCCCTCGCCGCAGTGGCGCAGTGGTTCTCGCCGGAGCGCTGTTCGCGCTGTCGACGGTGATTGGCCTGCGCACCACAGCGACGATCCTACTGGCCAGCGTCTTGATCGAATGGTTCGCCCCGCGGCGGCCAGGACTCCCAGCAAGTTGCGCGCTCGTGCCGCTGTCCCTCCTGTGGCTGTTCACCTCCCGACGCCTGCCTGCGAGCTTGTGGCCGGAAGGGGACGCTGCTTCGCTGGCTGTCCATGTCTCAATGATCGCGAGCACGGTGGTGGCCGTCGTCGTCGTGCGATTCGTTTCTGCACGCTTCAAATGGGCCTAGCTACCCGGTTTTGAAATACGCTCTACACTGACGAACATTCGTCTGCCGCATTGAATCAACCGGAGTCGCTATGGCGAGCCTCACGTTCCACGGTGCTGCCGAAACCGTGACGGGATCGAAGTACCTATTGGAATCCGAAGGCGCGCGGATCCTGATCGACTGCGGTCTGTTTCAGGGCCTGAAGAAGTTGCGGCTGATGAACTGGGACAAACTCCCCTTCGCGGCCGATACGGTGCAGGCGGTTGTCCTCACGCACGCCCACATCGATCACAGCGGCTACCTGCCGAGGCTCGTGAAGCTGGGATTCGAGGGCCTGGTGCATTGCACGCCGGGCACATTGGATTTGGGCGAACTGCTGTTACTCGACGCGGCCAAGATTCAGGAAGACGACGCCGACTACGCCAACCGCAAGGGCTTTTCCAAGCACAAGCCCGCGCTGCCGCTGTTCGACGCGCGCGACGCGTCCGCCGCATTGCGACAGATGCAGGCCGTCAAACGCGGCGAGTGGTTCAACCCGGCGGGCGCGATCTGGTGCCGCTTTCAAGATGCGGGGCACTTGCTGGGATCGGCTTCTGTCGAAGTGGAGCTGCGCAACTTTCGGCCGGCCGTACGCCTCGTGTTCTCGGGCGACGTGGGCCGCTACGATGCGCCGCTGTACCACGATCCGACGCCTCCGCCCGACTGCGACTACTTGATCTGTGAATCGACCTACGGAGACCGCGATCATCCTGAAAGCGACCTGTTGGAATCGTTGGCCAGCACGGTCCGCGATGCGATTCGTCGCGGCGGCGTGATCCTGGTCGCGTCGTTTGCCGTAGGCCGCGCGCAACAACTGCTCTACCTGATGCACGTGCTGATGCGGCAGAATCACATCCCTGAGCTGCCCATCTTTCTCGACAGCCCGATGGCCGTCGATGCGACGGACATCTATGCCGATCACGCGCACGAGCACGATCTAACGGAACTCAAGTCCGCGCGGCACGACGGTACGATCAGTGGCCGCACGGTGCATCTGGCGCGCTCGGTCGCCGAGTCGAAACGGATCAACGACGTCGATGGCCCGGCGATGATCATCGCCTCGTCCGGCATGATGACGGGGGGACGAATCCTGCATCATCTGAAACGGCGCCTAGGCGACGAGCGGAACACCATCGCGCTGGGGGGTTACATGGCCGCCGGCACGCGCGGGCGAAGATTGCAAGAAGGTGCCGAGACATTGCGCATTCACGGGCGCGACATACCGGTCAAAGCCACCGTCGTTTCGCTCTCGGGCTTGAGCGGTCATGCCGGACGCAGCGAACTGCTGCGGTGGCTCGAACCGCTTGAATCGCCGCGGCGCGTATTTCTGACACATGGCGAACGCGATAGCGCAGCGAGTCTCGCGGAAGAGCTGCGCTCGACACGCGGTTGGGACGTGCAGATTCCCAGCCTGGGCGACAAGGTCACGTTGGAGCCGGCGAATGAGAGAACTCTCTGAGCGCGAACAAGAAAACCTGCGGCGAATCCAGAACTCGCCCAGCTACATCCTGGCCGAACGCGATATCGCGCTGTTGGCGATGCCCGAATTGCGCCCGGTGCGGATGCAGCTCGAGTTGTTGAAACCGGAGCTGACGTTTCGCGACCAGCAGGTGCAATCGACGGTCGTCGTCTTCGGAGGCACACAGGTCGTCGAGCGCAGCGCCGGCGAGCAGAGGCTCGCCCGCGCCGAAGCCGAACTGGCAGGCGATCCACAGAGTCCGCGTCTGGCGCGCAAGGTGCAAATCGCCCGCCGGCTGCTTGAGAAGGCCGGCTATTACGACGCCGCTCGCGAGTTTGCCCGACTGGTCTCTTCGACCTGTCAGGTCGACGGCGATTGCGACTACGTGGTCGTCACCGGGGGCGGTCCCGGTATTATGGAAGCGGCGAACCGCGGCGCGTTCGACGTCGATGCCAAGTCGATCGGCCTGAACATCACGCTGCCCGCCGAACAGCACCCGAATCCGTACATCACGCCGGAGCTGTGCTTCCAGTTCCACTATTTCGCGCTGCGCAAGTTGCACTTCCTGCTGCGGGCGAAGGCACTGGTGGTGTTTCCCGGCGGTTTTGGCACGCTCGATGAGTTGTTCGACGCACTCACGCTGCGACAGACCCAGCGGATGCAGGAGATTCCCATCATTCTCTACGGCCGCAGCTATTGGGAGCAGGTGATCGACTTCCGGTTTCTGGCCGACGAAGGCGTGATCGCCGATGCACATCTCGAACTGTTCGAGTTCGCCGAATCGCCGGCGGAGGCCTGGGATTCGATCCAGCGGTTTCATGCGCAATCGGGCAGCGAGGCTGCGAAGTGAGTGAGTCGCCCGACAGTACCGCGCGTCCCGTAGCGTTGGTCACCGGTTCGGGTGCACCGCGCGTGGGACGCGCCGTAGCGGCGGAACTTGCCGAACGCGGGTACGCCGTGGTCGTGCATGCGCATCGCTCGGCGGACGCTGCGCAAGAATTCGTCGACGAACTGAACACGGCGGGCCATCCCGCGCTGGCCGTCACGGCGAACGTTGCTCGCGAAGATCAAGTTCGACAAATGGTCGAGCAAACGCTCGCGCACTTCGGGCGGATCGACGCGCTGGTGAACTGCGCCGCCATCTGGGAACCGAAGCCTCTGGAACAAGTCTCTGCCGACGACGTACGACGGCACTTCGACATCAACACGCTGGGCACGTTCCTCTGCTGCCAACAGGTGGGGCTGCACATGGTCGCCCAAGAGACAGGTGGCGCAATCGTCAATGTGGGCGACTGGGCGATCGTGCGAACCTATCGCGACTACGCGGGCTACTTTCCCTCCAAAGGAGCCATCCCCACGCTGACGCGGAACCTCGCCGTCGAGTTGGGCATCCGCAATCCGCGCGTGCGAGTCAACGCAATCTTACCCGGGCCCGTGATGCTGCCCGACGACATGCCGCAGGAAGAGCGCGACGAGGTGATCGCCGAAACCCTGGTCAAACGCGAAGGCAGCCCGGAGAACGTCGCGCACGCCGTCGCGTTCCTTTTGGAGAACGATTTCGTGACCGGCGCCTGTATTCCCGTCGACGGCGGCCGCACCGTTTACGCGCCGCAGTCGGTCGAATACCGCTCGTGAGTAACATTTCGCCCGGGCGTCCTGCTTGCGAACGCCCCGAAGTACGGCGATTTGCTCCCTGGTGCGACGCGAATGGAGCCCCCTACGACCGGCACACCCGTCACGCGGCCGGCCAGAGATTTTCGCAACTTTCGCCGACTGACCCGTTGGATTGGGGCTCTTCAAGTGCGAGAATCACGAGACTCGGCCGGCGCCGCTGGAGCTGGCTGCGGTGACCCTGGCTGGCCAACTGCCAGCGAATGCATGACGCGACCGCAAGATGCAATGTCGACGCGATGGTGCGCAAGAGCAAGTGGCTGGATGATCTGAAGCCTGCAACGCAGGCCGACGAAGCGGCGCGCAAGGTGATCGCTTCGCGGCTGGATCTCGTGCAGCATTACTTGCCGTTGGCCGTCGAGCGCAGCGGCGAGACGCCGGAGTACGTGCATCAGTTGCGCGTGTCGACGCGGCGGGCCATGGCGGCTGTGGAAACGTTTGCCGCCTTCCTACCACAGCATCGCGCGGCGGTGATGACCAAGAAGTTGCGCAAGCTGCGTCGCGCCGCCGGCGACGCGCGCGACTACGACGTGTTGGGCGAGCGGCTGGTCCAATTGGCCCGCCAAAGCCCCGAACAACCATGGGCGGAACTCTTGGTGTGGGTCGAACAGCAGCGGGAGAGTGCCCAGCGGCCCATTCGCAAGATGGCGCGGAAGCTGTCCCGTTGGGATCTGGCGCATAAGGCCAAGGCGCTCGCCAAACGCGTGCGTCTTCGCGAACAGCCTGCGGCAAGAGCGCCGGGCACGAATGGTGCTGGCACGGTTGGTCAAGCGCCGGAGAGCGACATGACCTACGGCGCGTTTGCGCAGAAACGTCTCGGCGACGCGGTGAACGAGTTCTTCGCCTCCGCCGACCAAGGTCAGTCGGACGTCGGCAGCTTGCACGCGTTTCGCATTCAGGGCAAACGGCTCCGCTACGCCATCGAGCTGTTGGCCGCAGGACTCGACCCCAGCTTGCGACAAGACGTCTATCCCCAGGTCGAAGCGCTGCAAGAACGGCTGGGCGCGGTGAACGATCATGCCACCGCGTTCGCCACGTTCGAGCGGCTCAAACAACAGCCTTGCAGCCAACTCGTCCAAGACCATCTCGAGCAGGTTGCCACAGCCGAGTGCGAGGCGCTGGCTGGGTGCCAGGCCGAATTCGCCGCCTGGTGGTCGCCCGCCCGCATCGAGTCGCTCCGCAGGCAACTGACCCATGTCAGCGCCGGAATGCCTGCCAATCCGGACAGTTCAGCGCCCAACCGAGCGAACGATCCGCAGTCGCTGGCGTCTTGAAGACATTGCAGCCGCGTGCAACCCAACCGCGTTCAGGCTTGTGGTGCCGCGCCAATCGCCGACACTGCAGCCGGCTGTTGATCTGCCAACGGTGAATCGACCGTTTGCAAGAACCGCCCGCCGCTTTCGTACCAGCCGTAGCGGGAGAAGCGGCACCAGCTCACGTCCAGCAAGAACGCGATCCACTGGCCATCGGGGCATTCCAGCGACGCGACCACGCGGCGATAGGGCAACGGCTCGGGATGAAAGAAACCCAGCCCGCTCTCCGACAGATGCTTGCCCGACACGACGATCGTTTCCGTCCGCGGCGTGTGTCCATCGTCGTCGACGGGATGCAACACGACCAGGCTGGGAAACGGGAGTCGCTGTTCTTTGCGGCGTTCGGGCATGCGACCACGAGGATAGAGTTCGGACAGCAACCGCCGTGCTGTGGCGCGGATTGCTTCATCGCCTGCCAATGGGGCCGCTTCGACCGATGCCAGATCGCTCACCAATGTCGCCATGCTCGCCAGGCTCCTGATTGGTTCGATGACGGTTCGCGGTCGCACGCGCGAGCGCGCGGCGACGTTAGTGCCTATCCGCTGATGAAGGACTCGGCGTCGCGCCGAAGCAAAACGGAAGAGCAGCAGTCGCCGTCAGCGAGAGGCCAATCTGCGCGCCGCCGCGATGGGATGAGGCGACGGAACGACGACTACTTGGATTTAGGCCGCGAACGGCTGCGCGTCAAGCTGGGCGACACAGAAGGTGGCAGTTGCGTCGAAAACGGCGCCGAACAATCCTTACAGCGCACACAGCCAGACCGTTTCGTGCGTGAATAGTTGGGAGCTTCTGCGATTCGCGCTCAAGCTGCTAGCCGGCGAGTCCCTTGACCAGGGCTCGAATCTGCTCGTCGTGTGACCAGCGCCGTGCAGCGTCGCTCAGATAAGCGTCTGCTGCTGCAGATCGCAGCGCCGAGCGCGGGACGATCTGGAGCAGCCACTGGCGTTCGGTGTTGTGGGCGTCGAGCCTCTGCAGGCGTTGTGTCGCCAGTAGTGCGAACAGATCGCGGACTGCCGACCACCGCCCGGCGGCGGCCTGCCGCGACGCCTCGCGCTGGCAGAGTTCTGCGGCCATAGCGGCGTAGTCGGTCGCATCGCCCACAGACTCCGCGCGGTCGACCAGCAACGCCATGGCGCTGCCGGTTTCGCCCTGCTGAAGCAACCGTTCGGCACGAATTCGGTCCAGCGCATGGGCGTTTTCGAGCACCAGCGGATGTTCCGGATCGAGCTGGTGTGCCTCGGCCAATAGTTCCGCGGCTAGCGAAAGTTTGCCCCGCTGCCGCGCATCGAGGGCCCAGTTGTTGAGGGTGGCCAACAGGTTGTCCCAGGCAGCACGACTCTCAGGATCGACGTGCAGAGCGGCCACAAAGCTGCGCGCGGCCTGCGAGTAGTCCTGCTCTTCGAGCAACGCGACGCCGCGGTTGTAGTAAACCATGCCGACCAGCGCGGTCGTGGGCACGATGCGTTGCCACGCCGGCGACGAGCGTTCCCACGCCGCTAGAGCACCTGGCGCGGGGATCTGCCGACCGGCGGCCATGCTGAACCAGTCGCTGCACGTCGTTTCGATGTCCAACGAACGGCCCGGCAGCGTGGCGACGCAATAGGTATGGCCCGGAATCTCGACCACGTTCAGCGGAACCGGCGAGCCATCCACCAGGCAGCAAAACAGCGCGGCCGAGCTGACACAGTTGTACGGTCCGCCGTGGAGCACATCGCGGATGTCGGTTGCAGCCAGAGAGTACGGTCCGCGCAGTATTTCCGCATGCAAGAAGTCCAGCGCCGCGCGCAGTGCCTGTTCGGGCGTCGATGTGCGCTCAACGCGGGCCGAAAACCGCAAGGCGTAGGTATCGAAGCGTTCGCAGTAGGCCTCCAGCTTCGCGCGCCGGGCGACGCCGCAGGCAATCAGCGACGCCTCGATCAAGCGATGCCGATCGAGCCGTCCATCCGCAACGTCGGCGATCAGATCCCGCTCCAACGTGCTTGCGGAGCCCGCTAGCCCACGTCGTTGTGCCCACTCCAGTGCGCGCGCGACAGCGGCGGGTGACAATAGCGACGGTTGACCAACAACGGCCAGCGAATCGCGCTGATCGACGGGTGCCACGGCGCGGGCAAATGCGCTGCCCGCACTGACCGTTACCACCAAGGCGACAAGCGTTGCGCAGAACCACCGGGAGCCGGGCAGAAGCACTGACAGGCGCGCACGGCGAGCGAGCATGGATCGTGGATCATCCAAAAGGGAGACATCCGGGGGACTGCCGGTGCCGCGCTGCCGGCACTCTTGAGACGCACCGCACTGCGACGCGCACTAGGACCGGCAAAATATAGATCACAGAATCCTGGCGGACGGTACGGAAAGCACGGGCGAGCGAAGGTTTTCCGCCGCACGATTCCGCCTGCGCATACCGTAACGGCGATGCGGACATGAATTGCGGACGTCCACCGGTCGACTACGGCTGCTCGGGCAGTTGATGCCCGAGCTTTTCGCGCTTGGTGGCGATGTAGCGCGCGTTGTGCTCGTTGACGGGCGGCACAATCGGCACCTGATCGACGACTTGCAAATCGAATCCGCCTTGGATGAAGGCGTCGATCTTTTTGGGATTATTGGTGAGCACGCGGACCTTGGAGAGCCCCAGGTCTTTGAGCAGTTGAATGCCGACGCCGTAGTCGCGGGCATCGGCCTTGAACCCCAATTGCAAATTAGCTTCGACCGTGTCGAGGCCCTTGTCCTGCAGTTCGTAGGCACGGATTTTTTCGATCAGCCCGATGCCGCGGCCTTCTTGCGGTAGATAGACCAGCACGCCGGCTCCCTCGTCGGCGATCATATCGAGCGCCATGTTCAGCTGGTCGCCGCAGTCGCAACGCAGCGATTCGAGCAAATCGCCGGTGAAACACGACGAGTGAATTCGCACCAGCGGCGCGTCGACGGCTCGGGGGTCGCCGTAAACCACCACCAGCGGTTCTTGGGGCTCGTAGCGGACCCCGTACGCGATGATTCCCGCCATGCCCCTTCGCGTGGGCAGCTTGGCTTCAGCCTTGCGGTAGACGAGCTTCTCGCGGAGCCGCCGATAACGAATCAGTTCTTCGATCGTGACAATGCACAGATCGTAGCGTTTGGCGATGGCGAATAGCGTCTCGCGACTCGCGCGGTCGCCCGAATCGTCGAGGATTTCGCACAGCACTCCGGCCGGCGCCATATCGGCCAGCCTGGCGAGATCGACCGTGGCTTCGGTATGCCCCGCGCGGCGCAGCACGCCACCTTCTTTGGCGATAAGCGGAAACAGGTGTCCAGGGCGGACGAAATCGTTCGGCGTGCTGGCCGGATCGACGATGGCCTGAATGGTGCAAGACCGCTCGGCTGCAGTGATGCCCGTCTTGCAGGTGCGGTGGTCGACTTGAACGGTGAAACCCGTTTGCAACGGCGCTGTGTTGTCCAGCACCGAAGGCGTCAGTTTCAGGCGATCGGCCACGTCGGGCAGGACCGGCATGCAGACCAGACCGCGACCGTGGGTGATCATGAAGTTGACGATCTCGGGTGTGGCCGACTCGGCCGCGCAGACGAAATCGCCTTCGTTCTCGCGATCTTCCGCATCGACGACAATCACGACCCGTCCCTTGCGGATGGCCTCGACCGCTTCGTCGATGGTGGAGAATTCACCCGACATCGGTATTTCGCGTCTCCGAGTTAGGTCGCTGGCCGACGAGAGCATCCGCACGGGTCCTCACATGGGATCGCCGGTATTCGGCTATCATTATAGAGGTGGCCCCGTAGCTCGTCATTCGAGGGCTTGGCGGGCCCCTGTTTCGCTCGGGTGCTACGCGCATCCCCGCCCATCGTGACGACGCCGAACTCCATGCCGTTGCCGCGCGAGGAATACATCGAGCAGGCGCACTTCTTTCGCTCGCTGGCCGAGCGGATGCAGCAGAACCTCGCGACTCAAGAACTGCTGGGGCCGCTGCGCGAGGAGGCGCTGTCGACCACAAAACTCCCCCTGGCGCTCGAGTTTCTCCATAGCGAGCTGCGACACTTGGGTGTCATGGCGCCCGCGATGGCACGGCTGGGACACTACTTCACGGCGTTTCAGACGTTCGTCATCGCCGAATCCGAAAACGAGCGCGGGCGATTCGACTTTCGCCAGGGTCTGAAAATCCTGGAGCGCGAGGCCGAGTACCGTGCCCAAGGCGCCTCTCCGCAGGGAATCTTTCTTTACCAATTCGAAGCGATCGCCCGCAACCGGCTGGGCTACGATCGGGGGCTGGCTGCGGTGGCCGAAGACCCCATTTTCGACCCAGACTGGCGCGACTGGATCCTGACGGTCCGCCGGCAGATTGGCATCGTCGATCTGGCCGACATGGTTTACGTGCGTAGTGAACATTATCTCGAGCGGCAGTCGCGCAGCAGCAGGAAGAAAACCGAGCCCGAGGCACCCGTTCTTTGGGGGGTGAAGGAGGGCAAGATCGCGCTGGCGAACCGGTCCAAGGACCCACTGCTGTTGTTTTCTGCGCTCGAACGGCACCTGGGATACCCTCAAGTACCTCGCCCCAGGGTGGCCGACGCCAGTCGCAATCTGCTGCCATCGCTCGTGCGGCGGGTCGAGCAGCTCGAATCGCGTCTGAAACTGGTCGAAGAGGAGCAGCGTGGTGGCATCGACATCACACGGTTCTACGACCGGCGCGGACGCGATGGTGCCCCCGAGCCTCCCCATCCCGGCTGATCGGCCTGGCGACCCTGCTGCAGACTCGCCACGTCCGCCCCCGCCAGTTCATCGCTCGCCGGTGCTGGCTGCCTGGGGCTGAGAGTTGGCCTGCCGGACGCTGGCGGGAATCTGCGATCGCACTGCCAACGGATGGAGGTTGGTGATAGACTGAAAGGCACGCGTTTGACCGACCTGCCAACACAGCCACCGCGCTTCGCTGTGCCTTGCTCGGTGGCGTTGACCCACCCTTGATAGCGACTTCACCGGCCGTGCCCAGGCTCATACGGAACGTCCGGTGCCGCCCTTACGGCACCGCTCATTCTTCTTCGCTCGCGCAGCCAAGGCTCTCCCGGTACGCGCTGCGTCGTGCGCCGCGCCGCGTTGATAGCAGCGCGCCGCGCATGCGTCGTGTTTCGATATCGACGCGCACCCGGTGGTGTTGTATCCCAACAGCGCGCTGCGCTACGTTTGTTCGCCCGCCCAGACTTCTGTCCTGCACGAAAAAAGATCGCCACGACGATGGCCACCAGCACATCGGCTGCGAAATCAATCGTTGAATTACCCGCGGCGACCGTCCGCTTTTGCGGCGACTCGGGCGACGGCATGCAATTGGCCGGCACCCAGATGACCAACACCTCTGCGCTGTTGGGCAACGACGTCGCCACGTTCCCCGATTTTCCCGCCGAGATTCGCGCTCCGCGCGGTACGCGCGCCGGCGTGAGTGGCTACCAGATTCATTTTGCCAGCGAAGAGATCTTCACGCCGGGCGACCAACTCGACGCCCTGGTGGCCATGAACCCGGCGGCGCTGGTCACGAACCTCAGCGACCTGATCTCGGGCGGTCTACTGATCGTCAACAGCGATGCGTTCGATCGCAACAGTCTGCGGCTGGCCGGGTACGGCGAGAACCCTCTGGAAGACGGCAGCCTCGCCGGTTATCAGCTCTTCCCCATCGAGATGACGCGGCTGAACCGGCTGGCGGTGGAAGGCTTGGGTTTGAGCACCAAGGAAGCCGACCGCTGTCGCAACTTTTACGCGATGGGCCTTGTCTACTGGCTCTACGATCGCTCGCTGGAACCGACGCTGCATTTCATCGATGAAAAGTTCGGCAAGAAGGCCGACGTGGCCGAGGCTAATCGCCGCGCGCTGCGGGCCGGCTACAACTACGGCGAGACGACCGAAGCCTTCGTCAGCCAGTTCCGCGTGGCCAAGGCCAAGCTGCCTGCGGGCACCTACCGCAACATGACCGGCAATCAGGCGATTGCCTACGGCCTGATGGCGGCCGCCAAACGGAGCGGCTGCGACTTGTTTCTCGCCGGTTATCCGATCACGCCGGCCAGCGACATCCTGCACGAACTTTCGCGGCACAAGAACTTTGGCGTCCGCACCATTCAAGCCGAGGATGAGATCGCCGCCGTCACGGCCACCATTGGGGCATCCTTTGGCGGAGCAATGGCGGTCACCTGTTCCAGCGGACCCGGAATCGCGCTCAAAGCCGAAGGCATGGGCTTGGCCGTGATGACCGAGTTGCCGATGATCGTGATCAACGTGCAGCGCGGTGGCCCCAGCACAGGACTGCCCACCAAGAACGAACAGGCCGACTTGCTGCAGGCCATGTTTGGCCGCAACGGCGAGTGTCCGATACCGGTGTTGGCGCCGCAAAGTCCCGCCGACTGCTTCGAGATCGCACAAGAAGCTTGGGCCATCGCCACCCGCTACATGACACCGGTGATGATTCTTTCGGACGGTTACATCGCCAACGGCGCCGAGCCGTGGCAGATACCCGACGTCGGCCAACTGCCGCCTATCCCGGTCAGCCATCCCGAGGGAATCGAAGGCAACGGCGCCTTCCAGCCCTATCAGCGCGACGCGCGGGATGCACGCCCGTGGGCGCTGCCCGGAACGCCGGGCCTAATGCATCGGCTCGGTGGGCTCGAAAAGGAAGACGTCACCGGCAACGTGAGCTACGATCCGGTCAATCACCAGCACATGGTTGATCTGCGTGCCCGCAAGGTTCGCCGCGTCGCGGACGACCTGCCCCCGCTGGAGATCGCCGGACCCGAGCAAGGTCGCCTGCTGGTGCTGAGTTGGGGTGGCACGTATGGCGCCTGTTCGACGGCCGTGCGGCGAGCGCAAAACCGGGGAGACTCGGTGGCTCACGTGCATCTCCGCTACCTGCATCCGTTCCCCAAAGACCTTGGCGAGGTGCTCGGCCGCTATGAGCGGGTGCTCATTCCAGAACTCAACAAGGGGCAACTGCGAATGCTGGTCCGGGCCGAGTATCTGGTCGACGCGGTCGGGCACAACAAGGTCGAGGGACGGCCCTTCTTCGTCGGCGAATTACTCGAAGCGATCGATCGCGTCTTGTTGTCGTAGTACAGTTGGCAACTAGCAGAGGCACGCGTGAGGGGCGAGTACCAAACGCTATGACAACCGACACGGCACTGAACGTGCTGAAACCAAACGACTACGCCAGCGACCAGGACGTCCGCTGGTGTCCCGGCTGCGGTGACTATTCGATTCTGGCGCAAATGAAAAAAGCGCTGGCCGAGATGGAGGTGCCGCTGGCCCAGACCGTGTTCGTCTCGGGCATCGGCTGTTCCAGCCGCTTTCCCTACTACGTCAACACCTACGGCATCCATTCGATACATGGCCGCGCACCGGCGGTGGCCACGGGACTGAAGACCGCCCGGCCCGATCTCAACGTGTGGGTCATCACCGGCGATGGCGACGCGCTGAGCATCGGTGGCAATCACCTGATGCATACGCTGCGGCGCAATCTCGATATCAACATCGTGTTGTTCAACAACCGCATCTACGGCCTCACCAAGGGGCAGTACTCTCCCACCTCGCCGCTGGGCAAAGTGACCAAGAGCACGCCGATGGGCTCGGTCGACAATCCCGTCGATCCGCTCACCGTCGCGCTCGGCTGCGAAGCGACGTTTGTGGCCCGCAGCATCGACGTCCACACCAAGCACCTCATCGCCACGCTCAAGCGGGCCGCTGCACACAAGGGCACCTCATTCGTCGAGGTCTACCAGAACTGCAACGTGTTCAACGACGGCGCCTTCAAGTACGCCACCGACAAAGGGACCAAGCACGACAGCGTGCTGGAGTTGGTGCAAGGCAAACCGCTCGTGTTCGGTCGCGACCGCGACAAGGGCATCCGCCTCAACGGCCTCAACCCCGAAGTCGTCGAACTGGGCAAAGGCATCAGCGAGGACGACCTGTTGTTCCACGACGAGAAGGCCGAGGAGCCGACGCTCGCCTATCTCCTCAGCCGCATGATGCAGCCGCACTTCCCGGAACCGATTGGCGTGTTCCGCGACATCGACGCTCCGGTCTACGACGAACTGGTCAACGCACAGGTCGCCCAGGCGAAAGACAAGCAGGGCGAAGGCGACCTGCAAAAGCTCTTCGAGTCGGGCGACACCTGGACCGTCGAGTAACGTTCGTCGATTGCTACGGCGCAAGTCGCCTCTGCAAATTGGCGCGCCGTCGCTGCGGGTGAAGAGTGCCTCAGGCGTAGTCTTGCGTCGTGGGCTTGATGACCAGTTCCGGGACGCTGGCCCGCGGTGGCAGGCAGGCCACCATCAACACGGCATCGGCCACGTCTTCTGGCTGCAAGATTCTCGCGCGATGCTCCGCGCTCACCGGCACCGGGCGGTCATCGAGAATGGGCGTCTCAACCTCGCCCGGATAAACATTCGTGACGCGCACGCCTCGATCGCCAAACTCCAGCGCCGCCGAAAGCCCCAGTGCCGACATGGCAAACTTCGAGGCGTTGTAGGCCACGCCGCCCAGCAGGCCAGCCCGAATGCCGGCGATCGAGGAGATGTTCACGATCAACCCGTCGCCGCGCTCGACCATCTGCGGCAACACGGCATGGATCGCGTTGTAAGCCCCGGTCGCGTTCACGGCCAGGATGCGATCCCAATCTTCCGGCTCCAAATCGGCCAACAACCGCTTCGCCACGTTGATGCCCGCACTATTCACCAAAATATCCACACGCCCCATCCGCTCGGTCGCCCACTCGACCAACGAATTCATCGCCGGGCGATCAGCCACATTGCCCGCGCGAAACTCAATCGCCGGCTCGCCCGAAAACTGACCAGCGACGTCCTTCAACTTCGCCTCGCTCCGACCACAAAGCACAACCCGCGCACCCTCGCCCGCAAGTGACAGCGCAATCGCCGCGCCGATTCCTGAACCACCGCCTGTGACGAGCGCAGTTTTTTCTGCAAGTCGCATGTATTTCCCGCTGGCTGGAAGAGTGTATGAAACCCGCGCAACAACGTGTGCGGATCAACGGATGGCGTCAAGTGCCGCGGCGTGGGCGGACCGTCAATCCTGCGGCTCTTCCGCTTCCTCTTTCGGCTCGGGCAAGGGTGTGGCGTCGAAGATCGTGATCGGCCCGTGCGCCACGGCCAGCATATTGCCATCGGGGCTGAACCGCACGGTCACGGAGTCGCGATCACTTCCCACATCCGATAGCCTGGCAAGCTCCAAGATGCGCTGGCCTGCACGCGCGTCGTAAAGATTGACCGCGCCTCGCGAGGCAACAGCCGCCAGTCGCGAGCCATCGGGCGAGAGATCGAAGGCGAGTAGCTGTCGGCCCGCCATCGTCACGCGCTGCTGGCCGGACGCTAAGTCCCAAATCTCGATTCCGGCGGGACCTTCCAGCGCGAGAGACGTAAGGTCGGCGTCGAGCGCGGCACTGGGCAGCGTGGAGCGGCGCGTGCCGTCGATGTCCAGCGTGGCGAGCTCATCGCCGGCGGGCAGACGAATCAGATGCAGCGTGCGACGCGTCCCCATTTGTTTTGCGCTAAGCACCAGCCATCCTTCATCCTGCGGCCAGATGCCGTAGATTGAGTCGCCTGACACAGCGAGAGGTGGCAACGATTCGCCCGTGTCGACTTGATACAGCAGCAGTTCATTCCCGCGCGGGAGCGCGAGGCGCTGTCCACTGCCGTCGAACGCGAGCCAGCGTCCGTGGGCTGAGGGTACGACATTCTCGGTGGCGATAGTGAGTCGCTCGTCACCCGTTTCGGCGTCCATGATCTTCAGAACCCCGTCGTCTGGCTCGTTGACGTTGTTCGACCACGACGCCGCCAGGGTGCCATCGGCCGAGAGAGCCACTTGATTGACCGTATCGTTGTGGAGCGTGCGCCACGTGAGCTCGCGCCGCGGACGTACGTTGAACGTCTCGACATGCGGTCCGCCCGCGCCCACAACTCTGTGTCCATCCTGTGAGAACGACATACGCGTTGCGGGCTTGGTGCCGATCAAGCGAGACGCGTTGCGCACTTGATCGAGCTCGTAGACACGCATGCCGACCAGAAAGAACAAGCGCCTCGCGTCTGGACTGAATTGGCACCAGTCGTCTACGTAGTCTCGGCGTCTGGAGGTTCGTCTACTTTGGAGATGGATGCGCACGATCTCATCGCCCGTTGCGGCATCGCGAAGGCTCAGGATTCGGTAGTTGCCCCAATTGTGGATGACCCCCAACCGTCGAGCATCGTGGGTGAAGCAAAGAGCATCTACGTTTTCCGACACATCAAACGTTAGCAGCGAGTTTACTTCGCCATCAATGATCTCAACCTCACGGCCTCGTGAGACCGCCATGCGATCGCCGTCAGGACTGATGTTGGCGGCGAAGTGTGGTCCGTCTCCCACGAGCTGCAGGTTCTCGCCATCCCAGAGTTCGAATCCGTGTTGGCGAAAGACGGCCAGGCGTTCGCCGCTACCCGCGAAAAACAGGCGGCGGACGGGCCCGCGCTGCCGCGTGTTCGGGAAACCGCCCAACAGATTGGGCAGTGAGGTCGATGTGTCCCAGACCTGTATCGCACTACTACCGGCGACCGCGAGCTTCGTCGCGTCCCGATTGAATGCTGTTGGTGGTCCGTTTCTTAACAGCAACGCCTCGTCGTCGATTCGACCAAGACTTTCACGCTGGTTGTTCTTGCCCGACGCACTGAGGCTCCCGTCGGTCCCCAATACGATGACTTCTTGACCGCGAATACCAACCGCTGCCACGTTCGTGCCATACTCGTACGCGCCCAGATAGCGGAACGTCTGCGTATCGTACATTTGCACAGTTGATCCTCGGGAATGCCAGGCCGCGAGCTGCGTGTAGTCGTCGCGTAATACCAAGTTGGATCCGAAACCGAGACCGGGAAGGCTTTCGGAGGAGGGCACTCGGAATTGCTTCAGATAGTTCCACTCCCAGCCCCGCAACGCCTCTGGGCAGCGGTTCAGCGTTTCGGCAGCGAGCACCAAGTCGCCCGATTGCCACTGGTTGTAGGCTGTGTTGATCTCTTGAAGATAGAGGTTCAGCGCGGCAGAATCGCTGGCTGTGGTGGCGACTTCTCGCTGAGTATCTAGTTCGGCAAGCGCGTCCGTGAGTCTCTTGTTCGCGGCTTCGAGTTCGGCGATTGTCTGAGCCAACTCGGTCGCCTTTTGCTGGGCTTCAGTTTCGGCGTTCTTAGCCCGTGCGGCCTCTTGCTTGGCCAATTGCTCGTTTTGCTGAGCGCGGGTCTCGTTCTCTTCAGCTGTAGTCAGCGCGGCGGCAAGGTCGCGGGAGGTCTTTTCTTGCTCTTCGAGTGAGTTGGACAACGACTCGGCCGCATCATCGGCCCGAGCCCGCTCGCTCTCCGCTCGGCCCAACAGCACCGACATCCCGATGAGGCCCGTCGTGGTGAGCAGGACGACCAGCGCCAACAGCACGGCGATCTGCGGATTGCGGCGCGACCAGCGTGTGGCGCGTTCGGCGAGCCCGACTCGGCGGGCCTCGATCGGTTCGTCGTCCAGCCAGCGGCGGAGGTCTTCGGCCAACTCGCCGCAGTCCGGGTAGCGCCGCGAGGCGTCTTTGGCCATCGCCTTCTGGCAGATGGTTTCCAGGTCGAGTGGGATGTCGTCACGTAGCGTCCGCGGCGCGGCCGGCTCTTCTTCGATCACGCGAGGGATGACGCTTTGCGGCGGGCCGTCGAACGGACGCTGCCCGGTGAGCATCTCGTAGAGCATCACGCCCAGGCTGTATTGATCGGCTGCCGGACCCACCTGGGACACGTCGCCGCGGGCCTGCTCGGGCGACATGTAGGCCGGCGTGCCCAATACGCTGCCGTCGATCGTGAGCGTGGCGTCTTCATCGACGCGCTTGGCCAGCCCGAAGTCCATGACCTGCGGGCGATCGTTGCCACCCAGCATCACGTTCTGCGGCTTGATGTCGCGGTGGATGATGCCTTCGCTGTGGGCGTAGGCCAGCGCTTGTGCGATTTCGCGAATCCAGCGCGCGGCGTCGCGGAAGTCGATCGAGCCTTCGGCCAACCGGACCGAGAGCGGCTTGCCGTCCACGTACTCGGCGGCGATGTAATACTGATCGCCAATGCGACCACTCTCGAAGACGGCCACGATGTTCGGATGCCGCAACCGGGCGGCGGCCTTCGCTTCCCGCACGAAACGCTCGACGTGCCGCGTCTCATCGGCTGCGAACCGCGGCACCTTCAGCGCCAGATTGCGATCGAGAACCGGATCGTAAGCCAACAGCACGCGGCCGAAACCGCCTTTGCCCAGGATGCGACGAATCTCGAAGCGGCCGATCTGCCGCACGGTCGCGGAAGGCTGATAGCCTCCCACGTCGCTGTAACTCAGCGTCCGCCCCGCGTCGTAGGTCTCGGTCTGTTGTTGAGATTGATCGGGAACCGCCCGGGCCACCGGATCGGGTTCTTCTGAAGATGTCGACGCCAACGGTTCCAGGCAGCGCGGACAGCGCAACCGCCGCAGATCTTTCTCCGGTTCAACGCGGAGCTTGGCCCCACAGTTGGCGCAGACAGTGTGCGAACGAACGTTCATAAATTTTCGCCGCAGAGAGGCGGCAAGCAGGCGGCGCCGAGTGTGCCCGTAACGGCCCCGCCATTTTAGCCCTGTGCTTTGGTGTTTTGAACACTCAGGCCACTCGCAGCCTTTCTTGACGCGTTTCCGGGCGCTCCTAGGATTGAGGTGCGGCTGGGCGCGCGGTCACATCTTTGATCTCGGTGCTGCGCAATCCCGCGTGAATCATTCTCGGCTGCGACCCTTTTGCCAGAGGCGTTTCACTAGTGGCCGATACCAGCCCGCACGTTCTGAATGCCGACGATGACTTCTCGCCGGGTGAGTTGGCGGCCATTGAGCGGATGACGCGGGAGATAGGTGGCGAGATCTTTGCGGCGCTGGGGGATGGGGGGCCGAACATCTTCGAACGGCGGTGGTGGGACGACCGCATCATGGCCTGGGCCATGCAAGACGAGTCGGTCAAGCTGCAGATGTTCCGCTTCGTCGACGTGTTGCCCATGCTTGGCAGTGCCGCCGACGTCACACGGCACCTGCACGAGTACTTCGACGAGGTGCGGCAGTTTCTGCCCTCGGCGGTGCGGCTCGGTCTGGCCGCCGCTGCGCCGAACACCGTGCTGGGTCGCGCGATGGCCATCGCGGCACGACGTCAGGCTTCGGCGCAAGCGCGACGCTTCATCGCAGGCACCACCAGCGATGAAGTGCTGGCGGCCGCCATGCGCGAGAGAAAACTGCGCCGCGCGTTCACGATCGACGTGCTCGGCGAGGCGGTTACCAGCCAGACGGAGGCCGACCGCTATCTGCAGACTTATATCGATCTGATCGAAAGCATTGCACCGCGGGCGAATGACTGGCCCGAGGTGCCGCAGGTCGATCGCGGACAGTTCATGCCGATGCCGCGGATGAACCTGTCGGTGAAGCTCTCGTCGCTCGATAGCCAGTTCGACGCCATCGACTCAGAAGGAAGCTTCGAGCACGTCGCCGGACGCTTGCGGCAGTTGCTGCGTGTGGCGCAGCGAAACGGGGCCTACGTCCACGTTGATATGGAGTCGTACGCCACCAAGGACCTGACGCTGGCGATCTTCATGCGGGTGCTGGCCGAAGA
>CALKYM010000109.1 GCA_938003525.1 uncultured Planctomycetales bacterium
TGGGCGCGCTGCTGTTGCGGCCTATCGCGCGGCGCGGTCGTGCGGAAGCCGACTTGGCGGCCAGCCAAATTGGAATTGCCGCGCTGGCACTGGTGGCCGTAACGCTGTTGACCGCGATCAACAGTCCGCCGGAAGCGCTGCGATCGTACATTGATCCGATTCGCGAAAACGTGAGCATCTTTGCCGGAGCCTATGGCAACATTGGCTGGATGGGGCGGTTGACAATCAACGGTCTCTTGGCCCTCGTGCTCTTGCTGCCCGCGACACTCTTGATGGGGCTCAGCTTTCCGCTGGCCAGCCGCATGTTCTTGGGCGATGTGAGGTTGCTGGGTCGACGCGTGGGCGGAGCGTATCTGTTGTCCAATCTCGGCAGCATCAGCGGGGCGATTCTCGCCGGCACCTGGCTGTTGCCGACATTTGGCACCTTGGGCGGAACCAAGCTTGTCGCCGCTCTCAACCTGACGCTCGGGCTGTTGGCCGTCATCTGGGTTGCCCGCGCCGGACAGCGCGCAACGCTGGGAACCTGGACGATCGTCGCGACGGGCATCGCAGCCACGATCGGGCTGGGCATCGCCTTGCCCGCTCAAATGCCGCTACGCGGTGAGCCGGGAGCCTACGATCGCGCAGACGTGGTCTTCACGCTGGAAGGCGATCTGTCGACCGTGCACGTGTTGGTCGATCCGGTGCGACCCTCGAAGCGGGCGGTGGCCATCGACGGCAGCGTCATCGGCGCCACGGAGACATTCAGCAAGGGGCTGCACGCCAAGCAGCAGGTTCTGGCCCATCTGCCACTGGCCATCGACCGGCGGCTGCGCCGTTCGCTGAACATCGGCCTGGGAAGCGGGTCGACGCTGGAGGCACTTGCGCGCTACCCGACGATCGAAGTGTTGGACTGCGTCGAGATCAATCAAGGCGTGATCGACGCGGCCCGAGAGCATTTCCCGGAGGGCGCTGTGCTCGACGATCCCCGCGTGCGGATTCATGTCGAAGATGCCGTGCACTATCTGCTAGGCAGCGCAACCGAGTACGACGTCATCATCTCCGACGGCAAACAGAACCCGATGTTCCCGGGCAATGCCAGTATTCTCTGTGAGGAATTCTACGACTACGCGCTGAAGCGGCTCTCTGACGAGGGACTGTTCGTGCAATGGATGCCAGTCAGCACGCTCTCCTCGGAGTTGGCCATCGTGCTGCGGACATTTGTGACGTCGTTTCCCCAGGTCGCGGTGTTCTTCTTTCCTGACAACGATGTGCTGATGGTGGGGGCACGGCAGCCGCTCGCGGGACGTCCGCATTTGGATGCTGCAACCTTCGAGGGCGCCGACGGTCCCGCCAGTCTGGCATGGTTCCGCATCGACCGCCCCGAGCAGTTGCTGGCCTATTGCCTGGCCGATGGCCCTCAACTTGCCACCCAATTGGGCCCCGCGCCCGTCGCCACCTGGGATCACAACGTGATTGAATTCACGACGATCAAAGCGTCCCGCCCCGCCCTCGATCGAGCCGCCGCCGAGAATGTGTTGCTCTTTCAGGCGGCGTCGATGCAACCCCGGGGCGATCGACCGTGGCTGGCCAACGATGTGAATCCGGCGACTCGGCGCTCGACCGAATTGATCCAAGAGGCTTACGCCTCCGTGGTCCGCGAAACGCGCGATGACTATCTCGTAGCGTTCGAACTAGCCCGGCAAGCCGTGGAGACCGATCCCGAAAACCGGGCCGCAGAGCTCACGCTGGAGCGCATGGAGTTGGTGCTCAAAAGCCAGCAGATTCCGGTGCCCGAGCACTAGTGCTCCGTCAACGTTCAGTTTTCGGGTTGGAGCCGTTCGGCGGAGCACTAGGTTGTTGTTTGCGCCAAAGCACTTGCGTCTTTGGCGATCGTTGCGCGTCGCCCGAATGAATCGGGCCGACGCTCCACTAGTCGGCTGCGTCGCGAACTCTACGCTGCTCCGTCGACTTGTTGCAGGCAGTGCTGCATGTATTCCATGCTTTCACGCGCCAGCCGCTCAACGCCTGGTGAGTAGTCGAAGACTTCGACGGAAACCCAACCGCGGTAGTCGATCTCGCGCAAGGCCGCGAAGATCGGCACGAAGTCGATCTCTCCGAACCCCGGGCCGAGCTTGTTGGCGTCGTTGGCGTGGAAGTGCTCCATCGCGCCGCCGTGCTGCCGAATGATGTCCGGGATGGGCTCTCCCTCGCTCGACATGGCTTTCGTGTCCAGGTGCAAGCGACACTGCGGCGACGCGATCATCTCGATCAGACGCACGGCGTCGTCGGCGTGGTTCAGGAAGTTTCCCTCGGCGGGCCCCAGTGGCTCGACGGCCAGCACCACGTTCGTTTCGTTCAGGACGTCGACCGTTCCGCGCAGCACATCAGCGGCGTGGGCGAAAGCTTCGTCCATCGAGACTTCCGGCTGGACGTTGCGCTGCTGTGGCGACCCCAGCACCAGGACCCTGCCGCCCAAGTCCCGGCAGAGTCGCGCCAACTCACACAAGTATTCAGTCGTCGCTCGCCGCACGTCCGCGTCGGGGCTGGTGAGATGAAGGCCCTCGGTCTGCGCCAACAACCAGTGCAGACCCACGACTTTCAAATCTGTGCGCTCGGCAAGCTGCCGCACCTTCTCTCGCGTGACCGGTCCAATGCGCCGCGCGTCGGGATCGATCGTGAAGGGCGCGATCTCGATGCCCGTGTAGCCACACTCGCGGGCGAACTCGAAGGCCTTTTCCAACGGCCAGTCGACGAACGTTTCGTTGCAGATCGCAAATTCCACTGAGACCTCTCTTCCAGTTAGCGGCGGCCGCGCTCGCGGTGGTTCTCAAGGCGACCGCTGAAGCGTGCGAAACTAGCCGTCGCGCGGCGATCATCCGCCGTCCAATCCAGGCAAGGCGCGCTGGTGCTCATCGGTCGCTGCCTTGCGGGCGCGACTGCGTTTTGCGGGGCGAACATCGGCCAGGCGACGCCCGTTGCTCGTGCTGGGAGCGCTGACCGTCGGCTCGGGGGCGCCGTCCAGCGCGTCGCCCGCGCGGATCCCGCGGAGTCGGGCGCGTATCCGCGCAGCATACTCTTCAGAGAGCTCGTAGCCGAGAAACTTCCGTTTGAGCTTCTTGGCCACCGCCAACGTCGTCCCACTGCCGGCAAAAGGATCGAGCACGACGTCGCCTTCCAGAGTCGAACAGCGAATGATCCGCCCCAGAAGTTGCTCGGGCATCTGGCAGCCGTGCCAACCGGCGCGTTCTTTAAAAGTGCCGCAGACGCGCGGAAAGTACCACGTGTCCTCGTCGGCGGCAAAGCTCTCGGGAATGTCTTGGGGGCGGAGGACCCATGTATCGTCCGGCAAGCGGCCTTTCGGATTGGCGCGGCGGTCGCCATAGACGAGCTGCCGCGCCGAGGGCACAGTAATCGGCTCCGGATAGAAGCGGAACTGCTGAGAATCCTTAACGAAGTAGAACAGGTGGGCATGCGAGCGGCTGAACTTCTGCTTGCAGTTCACACCGAACGTGTAATACCAGACGACCCAACTGCGGCAGGTCAGTCCCAGTTCGCGCGTACACATCACCTTCAGTTCGGCCGCGTATTCATCGCCAATGGCCAGCCAAAACGTACCGTCGGGCTTGAGCACGCGATGAATCTCGCCGAGCCACTGCCGGCACCAGTCGAGGTAGCGGTCGCTTTCGAGCCGATCGTCGTAGACGTCGTACTCGTAGCCGATGTTGAAGGGTGGATCGGCGAACGCCAGGTCGATCGTGCCTTCGTCCAGGCTCTGCATACCCTGGAGGCAATCGGTCTGTTCCAGCCGGTTCCAACGCTGCGGCATGAAGTCGTCCCTCCCTGAACATCGATGCGGCCGTCGCCGCCGGCGAAAGAACCCGTGCGGGCGTCGGTTTCCCGCGAAACGCAACACGCGAACGTGCATATCGTACCACGCGCGCTCGCCGTTCGACACCTGCTGCCCGACCCCACCATGGGCAGCAGCGTCGATTGAGATTGCGCGAGGGCCGGGCTACGATTGGTGCATCGCTAACCTCGCCGCCGTTCCCTCCGCCCCGGTGCGCGATCCCACCCCGATACTCACACTTCGACCGGCCGCCGCAGTGACCATCCGCACAGACGCTCCGTTGGTCGTTTGGCTCGCACTGGCCTGCGCGATCTGGCTGCTCTGCGCTCATCTCCCCGCTGCCCAACCCCCTGAGCCAGGCCCGGGGGAAGCAGACTCGCTGGAGCGCGACTATGCAGAAGAACTGCCGAGAATCGCGCCGCTCGATCCTGACGAGGCGCTGCAAAGCTTCGAGTTGCTGCCGGGATTTCGCATTGAGCTGGCGGCCTCCGAGCCCAACGTCGTGGATCCGGTGGCCATGGATTTCGACGAGGACGGCCGCCTGTATGTCGTGGAAATGCGCGGCTACTCGGAAAACCCCGATGATGCCTTGAGCCGGGTTCGTCTGCTGGAAGATCGCGACGACGATGGCTTCTACGAAACGAGCCACGTCTTTGTCGAGGGCCTCTCCTGGCCGACCGCCATCATCTGTTACGCCGGAGGAGTGTTCGTCGGCGATGCGCCTGAGATCTTCTTCGCCCGCGATGACGATGGCGATGGGCGGGCCGATCACCGCGTGACGGTCTTCACCGGCTTCGGCAAAAGCAACGTCCAGGGGCTGCTGAATTCGTTCCGCTTCGGGCTCGACAATCGCATTCACGGCGCCACGAGCAGCTCAGGGGCCGAAGTCCGCACGGTCGCAACGCCCGCGGACTTGTGGGCAACTAGCCCGGCGACAAGTTCGACTGAGGACGAGCCGGCTACTCCGGTGCTCACGCTGCGGGGACGCGATTTCGCCTTTGACCCGCGCACCCTCCACATCGAAGCCACCAGCGGCGGAGCGCAGCATGGGCTGAGCTTCGACGATTGGGGGCGGAAGTTCGTCTGTCACAACAGCGATCACATCCAGCAGGTGATGTTCGAAGATCGCTACATGGCGCGGAACCCTTTTCTCGCGACACCCGCGGCCCGCCGGAGCATCGCTGCCGACGGCCCACAGGCCGAAGTATTTCGCATCAGCCCCGTCGAACCGTGGCGCATCGTGCGGACGCGGTTGCGCAAACAGGGCATTGTGCCGGGACCGGTGGAAGGTGGTGGGCGGGCCGCAGGCTACTTCACCGGAGCGACCGGCGCCACGATCTACCGGGGAGACACCTTGCCCGAAGCCATGCGCGGCAACGTCTTCGTCGGCGACGTGGGAAGCAACATCGTGCATCGCAAGCGGCTCGTGGGCGATGGTGTCGAACTCACCGCCGAGCGGGCCGATGAGGGCGTGGAGTTCATCGCTTCGCGGGACATCTGGTTTCGCCCGGCACAGTTCGCGCATGGGCCTGATGGCGCGCTGTGGATTCTCGACGTCTATCGCGAGGTGATCGAGCACCCGCTGAGCCTGCACCCGGTGATCAAGCAGCATCTCGATCTCAATAGCGGGCGCGACCGCGGCCGGCTCTATCGTGTCGCGCCCGAAAGCCATGAGCGTCGCAACTTGCCCGGGCTTTCGCAGGCCACCACGGCGCAGCTTGTCGCGCTCCTGGAGCATCCCAACGGCTGGCACATCGATACCGCAGCCCGCTTGCTGTACGAGCGCCAGGATCAAGCCGCGATGGCTGCTCTCAAGAACCTCGCGCAAACTTCATCCAGCCCCGTCGGACGCGTTCGCGCCCTGTACGCGCTGTCGGGCCTGGATGCACTCGACGAACAGACCGTGTTGGCCGCGTTGGCCGATTCGCACCCGCGGGTTTGTGAACATGCCGTCCGCCTCTGCGAGACGCTGCGGGCACCGTCGGATGCGGTCTTGCAAGAGCTGGCAAGCCGCACTTCCGACGGCGATGAGCGGGTGCGGTATCAACTGGCCTTCACGCTCGGCGCTTTTCGCGGTGAGCGGCGGGACGCGGCGCTGGCGAAACTGCTCCGTCGTGATGCCGCCAATCGCTGGATACGCCTGGCGGTGCTCAGCTCGCTCGGCGACGGCGCCGAAGGCGTGTTGGCACGCTTGATCGAGGATGCCGGCTGGCGCGCGACGTCCGCTGCCGGCAAGGTGTTGCCTGAATTGGCCCGGCAGGTTGGACTCGCGGGCCAAGATGAAGCAGTCGATACGCTGGTGGCGCATGCGGTCGACCTGCCGGAAGACGATCTACAACTCGCGCAAGCGATCGTTTTGGAACTTTGCGAAGGACTCGCCGGCAGCGGACAGCCCGTCGCCGGCGTGCTCGACCAGCCGGGTCGCGAAGAAATCCGCAAGCTTGTCGCCCCCGTGTTGACGGCAGCTCAGCAACGAGCGGGAAATCCCGAGCAGTCGGAATCGGTGCGCCGCGAAGCAATCGCGACTCTCGCGCTGTTGCCCTACGACGAAGTGGCCGCGCTGTTGGGAGCGTTGCTCGACAGTCGCGAGCCGCAGAGCGTGCAACTGGCCGCCATGGCCACTCTCTCGCGCTATGCACAGCGCGAAGCGGCGGAGCTGCTGCTGGCGGCTTGGCCTACGATGACGCCGCGGGTTCGAGCGGAGGCAACCGAGGCTCTGTTCCGCCGAACCGGATGGCTGCTGGCGCTGCTCGACGCGATCGATGATGGTCGCCTCGCCAGCAACGATCTCGTTCCGGCACGTTGGGCGCAGATTCGAGAACATGGTCATGCGCAAGTTCGCCAGCGCGGCGAACAACTCCTGGCGTCTGCGGAGCCCGCGCGGCGGCAGGATGTGGTGGCCGCCTATCAACCGGCGCTGTCAATGACCGGCGATGTGGATCGCGGCCGTACGTTGTTTCGCAAGGAGTGCGCCGCCTGCCACAAGCTCGAAGGGCATGGGCACGAACTCGGCCCTAACCTGGCCACGCTGCAAAACCGCGGACCGGAGGCCATTCTGGTCAATGTCCTTGACCCCAACCGCGAGGCGAACCCACAGTACGTCAACTACGTGCTGATCACCGAAGATGGCCGCTCGATCAGCGGCATGCTCACCAGCGAAACGGCCACCAGCGTCACGCTCACCCGAGCCGAGGCCGTGGCCGATACCGTGCTTCGCCTGGATATCGACGAACTGCGCAGCACGAGCTTGTCGCTCATGCCCGAGGGACTCGAACAGCGCATCGACGCCCAGGGCATGGCCGACCTGATCGCCTATCTGTTGTCGCTCGAATGACGGGGCTCAGCGCCGTCCACAGCCGGAGACTGCCGCGGCGCTCGATCAAATATCGGAAGGTTGTGTCATGGTTTTCCATCTGCCTGTCAACCGACTCGCCCGGCTTGCTTCGTGTATCGTGCTGTTCGCGTGGCAAACGCCGTGGTATTCGGTAAACGCCGAAGAGAGTTGGCAGGCCGGCGCTGCGAAGATGGTGATTACACCCGAGCAACCGATGTGGATGTCGGGCTACGCCGCGCGCAGTCGGCCGGCCGAAGGCAAACAACACGAACTGTGGGCCAAGGCGCTCGCGCTCGAGGCGTCCGACGGAACGACTGGCCTCATCGTCACGCTCGATCTGGTTGGGATCGACCGGGGTTTGGCCGACGTCGTCTGCCGGCGGCTGGCTTCCAAACACGGATTGGCGCGCGATCAGATTGCGCTCTGTACCTCGCACACGCATTCCGGCCCCGTCGTCGGCGGCAATTTATCGGCCATGTACTTCCTGGACGACGCGCAGCAGAAACTCGTGGACGACTATGCCGAACGGCTTGTCGAGAAGATCGTCGCAGTCTCCGGCGAGGCGCTGGCAGACCGAAGTCCCGCAATGCTGCGCTGGGGAACGGGCACGGCGACATTCGCCACGAATCGTCGCAACAATCCGGAAGCTGAGGTCATCGCCAGGCGCGGCTCCGGAATGCTCGTCGGTCCCTCCGATCACGACGTGCCCGTGCTGGGCGTTTATGAGCCCTCCGGCAAGCTTCGCGCAGTGCTCTTCGGCTACGCCTGCCACGCGACCGTACTCTCGGGCTACGAGTGGTCAGGCGACTATCCGGGTTACGCGCAGGCAGCACTCGAGGCACGTCACGAGGGAGCCGTAGCGCTGTTCTGGGCCGGTTGCGGCGGCGACCAGAACCCCCTACCGCGGCGAAGGGTCGAACTGGCCATCATGTACGGCAACGCGCTGGCGGATGCCGTGGATGAGGTGCTAGCCGGCGACATGCACCTCGTGGCCACTGAATTGGAAACTTCGTTCAGCTTGGTCGACTTGCCGTTTGGCGAGATGCCCAGCCGCGAGCAACTCGAAGAGGCGACTCAATCCGACAACCGCTACGAGGCCAGCCGGGCCCGGCGGCTGCTCGAACGTTGGGACGCCGAAGGTGGGTTAGACGCTCAGTACCCCTACCCCGTTCAGGCGTGGCGGCTGGGCGGCGAAATCTTGTTCGTCACGCTGGGAGGCGAAGTCGTCGTCGACTACGCGCTGCGGCTGAAGAGTGAGCTCGCGGCAGATCGCGCGTGGATTGCTGCCTATGCGAATGACGTGATGGCCTACATACCCTCGCGTCGGGTTCTCGCCGAAGGCGGCTACGAAGGCGGCGGCGCGATGGTCTACTACGGTCAACCCACCATCTGGGATCCCGCCGTCGAGGATTTGATCGTCGATCAAGTACACGCTCTGATCGGCGGAATGGCCGACTAGCCGTACGCGCAGTCAGCAAGCCATGCGTAGAGCTCGTCGCTTAGTCGAACTCGATTGTCTGCTGCACGGTTGGGCGACCGTACTCAGCACCGCCGGTAATCACCCGCAGGTTATCCAGCGGTGCGTACTCCCCTGCCCCGTGGGTGTGGCCGCAGAGAACGGTGATCCGCTTTTCTGGATGAGCGCGTAGCGCCCTTAATAGCGCTTGCCCGACTGCGTCGCAAGTGAAGTGTGGCAGCCAGTGGTCATCCGAAATCTGCCCTTGGTGCCAGCACGCACCGCGAAACGGCGGCACGTGCGTGAGGACGACGACATGCGCGTAGCGCTCCAGCGCGTGGGGCAACACGCGCGCGAGATGAGCGGCCGCTTCATCGCCCAGGCTGTGCAGCAGGGGCAAACGCTCCTGCTTGTTGAGCCCCACGAAATCTTCGATGAGAAAGTGGTCGTTCATGCTCACCAGCGAGCGCTCGTAGTCGCCCAACCGAGCGTCGGCCCAGCCATCGTGCCCCACCAAGGCCGTGGAGGGCGTGAGCTCGACGAAGTCCGCTTTGCTGAGCCACATCAGCTCCAGATGCCGAGCGCAAGCGGCCTCGACAACTCGATGCACCGCGCCGAACGAGCTGTGGTAAAAGTCATGATTGCCCAGCACGAAATACACGGGGCAGGCGAGATGTGTGGCGATGAGCTCTAGATGGTGGTCCAGCTCGCTCCCCTCGGAGATATCGCCGCTGATGAAAACGGCGGACGTAGTTTTTTGAGAGACCGATTGGAGTAGCGCGATCGCTTCGCCGTCGCGGACAAAATTCAGATGAAGATCAGTGAGCCACGCTGCGCGAAACATACGCCGTACTTCTCGTTGCATGCGGCTCGGTGCACAGAATCCAGCGTAGCCTTGACTCGCGCGAAGCCGTTCGACCTTGCGCCCCGCGTCGCGCGGTCATGCTCCAATCCATCCGCGTAGCAGGTGTCCCACCGCAAACGCCATGGCCGCCGCGCACGCGCCGATGGCCAGGGTTTCGAGCGCGACGAACCACAAACTCTGCCCCAGCACGCGGCCTTTGAACAGGCCGATCAAGAGAAAGGTCACCGCAGTCGCAATCGAACTGGCTGCGAATACGGCATCCGCATGACGTGCATCGACCAACACCAGCGGCAGTAACGGCACGGCGCCGGCCACACAGAACGCTGCGAACGTCACGGTCGCGGCTTTGGCGGGCGAGGGAGATTCAAGCCGCAGACCGTGTTCTTCGGTGAGCATCGTATCGACCCAGCGGCGTCGATCCTGGGTGATTGTGCGCACCACTTCTTCGAGCAAATCGCCGGCGAAGCCCTTGGCGGCAAAGATCTGCCGCACTTCCTCGCGTTCGCCTGCCGGGATCTGCTCGATGTGGCGCTCTTCGAGTCGCCGCGCGCGATCGACCAATTCCCGCTCGGTGCGCGTGCTGAGATAGTTGCCGGCCGCCATGCTGAACCCGTCGGCCAGCAAGTTGGCCAATCCCAGCACAATGGCCACGGCCGACGACAATCCGGCCCCCGCAACTCCGGCCACAATGGCGAAGGTCGTGACGGCGCCATCCATCGCGCCAATCACGAAGTCGCGGAGATAACTGTGCCGCGTGGCCGCATCCAGCCGCGCGCGGATGGCCCAGGGCGTGTGCTCTTCAGCGAGGGTCTGCTGTTCGGAGTGTGCCATTCCCACTCAGGTTGAATCCTCACGATGGAATCGTCGAGCCACAGCGGGCGATGCTCAGGCCAGGATGGTCTTCGAAGTGGCTCCCGCGACCTCTTGCACGTAGCGCGGCACTGCATATCCCGGGACTCGGGCACGCAATTCGGCGATCAACTGTTTGCCGCGCTCGACGGGCACCTCGAAGTGCGCGGCGCCGGATACACGATCGAGCTGATGCAGGTAGTAGGGTAAGACCCTCAAATCGACGAGCCGCTCTGAGAGCTCGCTCAATGTCTCGACGTCGTCGTTGACGCCGGCCAACAACACCGCCTGGTTGAGTGTGGGTATGCCTGCGTCGATCAAGCGTGCCAGGGTACGGGAAACGTCCTCATCGATTTCTCTCGGATGGTTGACGTGTACGACCACGATCGGAGTCAACCGACTCTCGCAAAGCGTCGCAACCAGCTCATCGGTCACCCGCTGCGGAATCACGATGGGCAGCCGCGTATGCACGCGCACTCTTTGAAGATGCTCGATCTCCGCGAGTTTCCCGGCGAGCCAAGCGAACTGGGCGTCGACCAGCGTCAGCGGATCCCCGCCGCTGAGGATGATTTCTCGGATCGACGAGTCTGCCGCCAAATGCGCGAGGGGCGCTTTCCATGCCTGCGGCGAGCGTGGCAAATCGTGGTAGGGGAAGTGCCTGCGGAAGCAGTAGCGGCAGTGGACGGCGCAGGCCCCGGTCGCTACCATCAAGGCCCTGCCGTCGTACTTGTGCAGCAATCCGGCGGTCAGTGCGGCTTTCTGGTCGCCCACGGCGTCTGCCGTAAAACCTTCAACCGGTTGGAGTTCCGCTTCCAAGGGCAACACCTGCCGCAGCAGCGGATCATGCGGGTCGCCTTTGCGAATTCGAGCCGCGTATTCCCGCGTCACAAATAGTCCGAAATCAGCAGCCGCTCGGCGGGCAGCCGGCACGTAGGTCTCGGGAAGCCGCACAGTGCGACATAGTTCAGCAGGATCACGAATCGCCCGCCGTAGCGCAATACTCCAGCTCGACGATTCATCGGCTCCTGCGTCGCAGGCCGGTGTTGTTGCAAGGGTCGTGGCCAGCTTCGTGTTCCTTTAGGGTTCCGTACGGCGTTCATCACATCGCAGTAGCGCTCGCTGCGAACATCCTAACACAGGCGTCTGCCGGCCAGAACGAGGCACCGAGATCGATGGGGACCATCAACACCAGCCAGTTTCGTAAGGGTCTCAAAGTCCAGATGGAGGGCGACCCGTACCTGATGATCGAGTGCAACTTCGTCAAGCCGGGCAAGGGGCAGGCACTCTACAAGTGCAAGTTCAAAAACCTGATCCGTGGCACGGTGATTGACAAAACCTTCAAGAGCGATACCACGCTGGAAGAGGCCGACGTCAACGAACTCAGCAGCCAGTATCTCTACCGCCAGGGCGAAGCGTTCGTCTTCATGGACAACGAATCGTTCGAGCAGTACGAACTCAGCGCCGATCAGGTGGGCGATGCCTGGAAGTTCTTGAAGGAAGGCATGAACTGCGACATGGTGTTGTACAACGGCAACGCCATCAGCGTCACGCCGCCCAATCACGTTGTGCTCAAAGTCGAATACTGCGAGCCCGCCGTACGCGGCAACACGGCCACGAATCTCACCAAACCCGTCAAGCTGGAGACCGGTGCCGAGATCACCTGCCCCGCGTTCATCGAAATCGGTGATCTGCTGAAGGTGGACACGCGCACGAGCGAGTACATCGAACGCGCCCGCGAGTAGAGCCGGCGCTGTTGGTCGTTGGTTCCGGCAATCAAACCCCACAACCGTGGGGCGTGCGGTTTCTCACTGTCCGAGTTTGCGACGTGTTGGCTGACTGGCAACCCACCGCGTCGCTGGCCAACCTGCGATTGCGGGCCGAACTGCTCAAGCAGGTCCGTGCACTCTTTGACGCGCGCGGCTTCTTGGAAGTCGAAACGCCTCTGCTCTGTGCAGACACGGTAATCGACGCCCACATCGATCCGCTGAGCGTCACGCTCGCCCAAGCTGGCCGTCACGATCCATCGGCCTGCCGCCTGTGGCTGCAAACTTCGCCCGAGCAGTGCATGAAACGGTTGCTGGCGTTCGGGGCCGAGGCGATCTACCAGATCAGCCGTGCTTTTCGGGCTGGAGAGGGCGGACCGTGGCACAATCCGGAATTCACGCTCGTCGAGTGGTATCGCGTGGGCGATGGAACGCAGGAAGGCATCGCGCTGCTGAGTGCGGTGGCCGAGGAACTACTCGGACGCGGCGCGGCCGAGCAGCTCTCATACGGGGCCGCGTTTCAACAGCACGCCGGCGTCGACCCGCTGCGAGCGACGGAAGATGATTTCGTCGCCGCCGCGCGGAGACACGAAGTACCGATTCCGCCGCCGGCAAAAGGCGATGCGGCAGCCGTTGATGAGCAAGCGAAACTCGACGCGTGGCGCGAGCTGTTACTGGTCGAGGTCGTGGCTCCCCGCCTGGGTCGTAACACACCGACGATCGTCCACGACTTCCCCGCCAGCCAAGCCGCACTGGCTCAGATGCGAGCGGGCGATCCACCGGTCGCCGAACGTTTCGAACTCTTCGTCGACGGGCTTGAATTGGCCAACGGCTACCACGAGCTGTTGGATGCGGATGAGTTGATCGAGCGCGGAGAGCGGGCCAACCACATCCGGACTTCGCTGGGCAAGCAGCAACTGCCCCGGCCGCAAAAACTTCTCGACGCCATGCGGCACGGCATGCCGGCGGCGAGTGGCTGCGCGTTGGGATTCGACCGCCTCGTTGCGCTGGTTGCTGGAGCCGGGAAACTGGCCGACGTGTGGCCGTTCCCGACGGACCGCGCGTGACGTGAACGGGACTTTGTGTCCCCCGAGCACTACTTCACTTCGTTGGGACGCGACGCGGTGTGTTCCGCATTGCGGCAGCCGGCCAGTTCATTCCAAGACGTCTGGAAATCAACCAGCGTGATGAAGTGACCGTCGGGCTTGACGATCAGGGCCCACTCGGCAGCCGCCACGACGTCGCGCATCAGGCGGGCGGTGTGGTAGTCAAGTTGTTTGGCCTGCTGCTCGTAGACCAGCATCTGACGGCCGGCTTCAGTCGCGTCCATGTGCTGTGAGCAAGTTGCGACCTGTTGCCAGGTTTCCAATGCCGTTTTGCGCACCTTCGCGTCGACACCGGCGGCGGCCAGTTGCTGGATGACCTGATTGGGAATGTTGGCCCTGGCGGCTTCGCGCTCGGCTTCAGGCAAGTCGTTGGCCTCGCGGTGTAATCGATCCCAATCGGCCTTCACCCGAGCGAAGAGCTCGTCATTGCCGAGCGCATCTCGCAATTGGCGCAAGAAGGCGAACTTGCGCAGCCGCCAGGTAACGTACTCGATGAGGTCATAGGCTTCGGCCTCGCCCTTTTCGAAGAGCTGATCGTGCAGGTAGCGGTGAACCTGTTTGAGAAACGCGCCCGCCTGCTGGCGATTGGCATCCGAGGCGCAGCTGAACTTGGGTCCCTCGACGAACGTCCGCACCGGTGGCCAGAAGTCGCTGGTCTCCTGAATCGAATCGTAGATGTCATCCGGCGTGATCGTGACACCCAGCTCGGTCGAAGGCTCAAGATCATCCTGAGCAAGCGCCGGTTGCGCGCTGGTGAGAAAGGTGAAGGCAACCAGCAGGAGCAACGAAGGCTGTCGGCAGATTGTCATGAGCATGGACCTAAAGCCTCGGACTGGAGTCAGATTGGCTAGCACCGCCCGCTATGCCAGCATGGCAGTAACATCTGCATCGTTGTTCTTCGTCGTCACGCGCCGCGCAACTTAAGCCGCATCAACGCGCCAGCACTTAGGTGCATTGCAGAACAGAGAGCGACTGATGTGTCTTCGACGAGCGCCGTTTGAAGGGAGACGACCCGGCGAGTCGTTCGCGCGACGGGTTGCCAAGGTAGCGGCGGACTATAGCGACGTGCCGCTCGCGCGTTCAAGGGCAACCGCGTCGCTTCAGCCCGATGGCGAGATTCGCGAACGGTGGAAGTGCATGTGCTGCCAGCCCGCGGGCTGGCGCTGCCAGATTCGCGTTTCTTCGGCTGCGGTGGTCCGCGGCTGGCCCGCAGCGTCCAACAACTGCGTCAAGCGGACGTAGGTCACGACCGCGACGTCGCCGAGCAGGCGAACATGTGGCGAGGCGATGGTCGTTTGGCGCGGGTGGGGTCCACGCTCCAACTCGAAGTAGTGCCGGTGGAAGTCCATCCCTTCGACAAGCTGTCCAACCGCTTCCGGCTCGCGCGCCGTGAGCGTCGGATCGCACAACGACTCGTAGGTCGCCCAATCGCCGGCCTCAATGGACTCCAGCAGCCGCTCTGTAAGTGCGATTACCTCGCGAGTGACTTGCTCGTCGCTCATGGGACAATAGTCCGCACCGGGCCAGATGTGCTGGTTGGCCTGATCGTGAGTTGATCGGACAATACGGCTGGGCTCGTTGGTATGAAGCCTGCGATCAGCGGGCTTTGACGGGGTCGGTCTTGTCGGGAGGCGCGCTCTCGGCGGCTGGCATCGAGAGCAGCCCCAGCCGGGCGAGCTTCTCGCGGCACTCGTCGCGTTCGCGGCATCGCTTCAGATCCTGCCAACTCGCATCCTGCACGGCGAGAAAATCCTCTTCCGTAGCGTTCGCCCGACCCGCGTCGCGCAGCCGCTGCGAAAGCCGCGCAATGACTCCCTGGTCGAGCCGCGTGAGGCTGAGCAACTTGAGCCGGTAGTCAACGATGGCCTCCCAGGTGATGGGGAACAGCGGCTGTACGATCTTCTCGGCAATCGTGCGGGCGTATTGCCTGATCTCCCACTGGGCATGGTCGTCCATCCGCAACGCGAGGAAGTGCAACAGATTGTGCAGGTCGTTTTTCCAATACGCCTCCGTGTAGGTCGAGAGCGGCAGGTCCTTGCGGGCTTGTTCGCGGGCCACGCCGGCGTCGATGCGGTCTTGATAGACCCGGCGGGCATTGTCCTGCACCTCAGCCTCAGACTTGGTGAGATCGGCGCCGACGTCAGCGGGCAGAACGCCCGAGCTTCCCTGGCGATTAGTGGCCGCCTGGCAGCGCCACTCGTCGTTGGGAGTGGTTTGCGCAGCGTCGATGGCCAGCGAGTAGCGGGTCGAGTATTCGTTGACGTTGGCCGTGCGATGGCGAATCCACTGCCGCCAACAATCCATCGGCACGCGCACCAGCAGCTTCACCTCGGCCATCTCGAAGGGCGTGGAGTGATGATGCCGCATCAAGTAGCGAATCAACGTGCGATCGTCGGAGACGCGGCGGGTGCCCTCGCCATAACTCACGCGGGCGGCCTGGACGATTGACTGATCGTCGCCCATCACGTCGACCAAACAGACGAATCCCTGATCGAGAACCGGAAACTTCTGCCACCGCAGACGGCGGACTTCTTCTTCGTTGCTCGGCATCGTCTTCCTGAGTCCTTCTCGAACAACACCCCACGGCACCCGAAGGGCACCGTTCACGATCCATTCGCCATGCAAAACCGCATTCTAGCGATCAGAACGGCATCGCGTCAGGCGCTCTAGAATGTCAACATGGAACAGCAGCACGATCGTCGGCGATTTCGACTTCGGTCGATCGCCATAGGCACGATCGTGGCAGCAATTTCGAGCATCGCAGCCGGCGTCCTTAGCGGCGTGCAGGCATTCGAGCTTAGATTCGTTGCGGCCTCCGCCATGCTGGGACTTTGTCTCGGGCTATTGATCAACGCTGAACGATTGTTGCGCCGACATCACCTGAACGTCCACTGTACTCCGATTCTTCGAGTCGCAGCCTGCGCCATCCTCGGCGCGCTCGTCGGACTGCTGGCGGCGGGAAAACTTGACGCCCGTGCGACCTTGATCGGCGCCTTGAATGGGCTGCTCATTGGCTCGTCTGTGTGGCTACTGGTTGTCGTCATCCGGCGAGCAGGCACGCGGTGAGTTGCAAGTCCATCGCGCGGCCGCCTTCCGTACAAGACGATCCTGCGCCAGACAGGTCCTCAAGTCAGATCGCGATACTCGCGGCGGCTGAAGACCCACAGCGTGAGGACTAGGGCGCCGATGCAGATGGCGACGAGCGTTTGTCCTGCGCCGGGGGCTGTGACCGGCACGAACCACTCGGGGTCGGGTTCGGGCAGGCCGTGTTCGGCGCCCATCTCGAAGATCATTGACTTGCCGAAGAACGTCACCGTGACCCGTTTGACGATGCCAGGCATGTTGCCGATGAAGATCTCCATGAACAGCGAGTAGGCCAGCGCCACGATCGTCGAATGCCGGAACGTGACGGCGAACAGATGAAACAGGCTGACGTAGGCCAGCGTCATGTAGAGCACGGCCGGCAAATAAATCGGGTACGCAATCGCGCCCACCTCGCCAGCCAGCTTGCAGTACACCCAGAAGCTGCCCACGACCAGTCCTACGACAAGGGGCAACGTCGCGAGAAGTTTGGAAACGACGATCAGCGTGCGCGGCAGCGGGCGCACCAAGAGAAACAGCAACGTGCGATCTTCTCGATCACCCCCGATGCTCATCGTGGCGTAGGCCAGCGCGCAGATTGGCAGGAGAAAGGAGACAAACAGCGCCAGCACGAACTCTTCGGAAAACGCCGTGAAGGCCGAGTAGACGTCGAAGTATCGGGAGTTCTCGTCACCGTACGTGTAGCGGCGGCGGAGCAAGAACAAGCCGCTGCCGATGAGCGGGAACGCGACCATCAGCGTGCTGGTCGACCACAACAGCCGGCGAAACGAGAGCATCATCAGAGTGCCGCAAGCCCGCAGCAGCTTCATGGCGCCCCCTGTTCCAAATAGCCGAAGACCGCATCGGCGCCACTATCCAGCGGCGCCAATCGACGGACGTCGTAGCCACCGTCGATCACCAGATCCGACAATTGACCATAGAACTGAGCCGGATTGCGGGTGCGCACGGTGAGCACGTCGCCGCGGATTTCGACCGATTGTACGACGTCCAGATTGACCAGCGCGGCAGCCATCTGTCGCGGTGGTTCGGCGACGACTTCGACCGTGAACGGCTGGTCTTCGATCAGCTCGCGGACTTCGGCAATCGTGCCCGAGGCGATGATGCGGCCACGGGCGATCATCAGGATCGAGTCGGCCAGATGCTCGACTTCGGCCAGTATGTGGCTGGAGATGAGGATCGTCTTGCCGCGACTGGCCCAGCCAACGAGCAAATCGCCGATGTGTTTGCGACCGCCGGGGTCGATGCCGCTGGTGGGTTCGTCGAGCAGCAGAACAGCCGGGTCGTGAACGAGCGCTTGAGCGAGTTTGATTCGCTGACGCATGCCGTGACTGCAGCCGGCAATGTGGCGTTCGGCCCGATCGCGCATGCCGACCTCGTCCAATGCATCTTCGGTTCGTTCGCGCGCTTCGGCCGCGCTGTATCCGTACAGCCGCGTCATCGCGTAGACGAAGTCGCGGCCGGTCATCTCCTCGTAGAAACTGTTGATTTCCGGGCTGAATCCGAGAGTCCTTTTGGCCGCACTCGACCAGGCGCTGCGCTGACCGACCGTCACGCGACCGCTGGTAGGCCGCAACTGCCCGCTGGCCAACTTCATCATCGTCGATTTGCCCGCGCCGTTGGCGCCGAACAGCCCCGTGATACCGGGCCCGATGCGGCAACTGATGTCGTTGACGCCGATGACCGGGCCGTAAAGCTTCGTCACGTTGTCGAAGGCAAGCTGCATAGAACTTTCGATTCAGAGATACCGAGCTACATGGTTTGCAGCCACGACACGGCCGCGCCGTTGACTACTCGACGATCTCCACGGCGCGGACGCGGCGCACAAGCAAGGCGAGCGCTACGCCGCAGACCACCGTCATGATGGCCAGCGCCCAGAGGGCGAAGTTGAGCTCTTCGTTGGTTTCAAAGGTCCCGAAGCACAGCCGGCCGATGTACCGCATGTTGCGCCAGGGATCGACCAATCCCCAGTACATACTGCCGCCATCGCGCCGCAGCAGCCGCGACATGCTGGCCAGCAGCACAAAGATGCTGGACCACGTGATGGCGATGGGCGCCACACGCTGCAGATAGGCAGACACACAAACGATGAGAATGCTGAGCACCGTGCAGATCACGGCGCCGTATACCAGCACCGAGACCGGAATCCGCCAGTGATCGACCCAGTAGTCGAGTGAAGCCGTGAGAAACCCATACTCCAGAAACAACAGTATGGCGGGCAGCACGGTCATCAGCGCCACGACGGTGCTGATGGCCAGCAGCTTGCCGAGGATGTAGTGACGGCGATCGATGCGACGCGAGAGATAGAACGGCAGCGAGCCCATGCGAAAGTCGGCGCCGACCAACAGGCTGCCGGCGAAGGCCAGCAGAATCATGACGATCACGCTCTGCTGCTGCATAAAGGTGACGTAGCCGTTCTCGGTGGCTCCGGCACCTTCGAATCCCATGAATTCGAGGATTTCGTCCTGCACCTGCTGCGGAAAATTCACCTGTTTGATGGCGTAGATCAAGCCCCAGAACATCAGGAACTGCAGCAAGCCCAACGCCAACACCACCCAGTACGATTTGCGGCGAAAGACTTGCAGCAGCGCCACGCGCACGATCGCCAGGCTCGAACGCCAGGGCGATTGCAGCCGGCCCTCCCAGCCATAGTAGTGGGCGTTGTCAATTCCCATGGGCCACGTCCGGCTGCGGGTCAGAAGGTTCTACGGCCGCACTCTCGGGGGCCGATCGCGTGACGCGGAAGAAAAGCCGCTCCAAGTTTTCTTCTTCAGGCGACAATTGCGTGAGCACCACGCCCTCGTTGCGAGCCACCTCGAAGAACTTGGCATTGCTCCAGTCTGGTGGAACGAGAACCTTCGCGCGGTTGGGCGTGCCGTCGGCTGTGACTTCCGCGCCCAAAGTTTGCAGCGCGGCTAGAAACGGCGCGCTGGCGCCCTGCCAGGCTAACTCGTATTGATTGTGAATCTGCTGCTTCAACTGGCCCATCGTGCCGGAGCTGATCACCGTACCGCGGTCGATGACCACGACCTGTTCGCACAACCGCTCGACGTCGCCCAGCAAGTGCGTGCAGAGAATGACGCTCTTGTCTGTTTCGCGGATCAGATCTTCGATGAGCCGCAACATGCCGGCGCGGCCGGCGGGGTCGAGACCATTGGTCGGTTCGTCCAACAGCAACAGTTCGGGGTCGTGCACCAGCGCGGCAGCGAGCTTAAGCCGTTGGAGGTTCCCGGTCGAGTACTCCTCGAGCCGGCGGTAGCGGAGTTCGCCCAGCCCCACGTAGTTGAGCACTTCGTGCGCGCGGCGGCGCGCATCGCGGTGCGGCATACCGTAGAGATCGCCGGCCAGCGTCACGAACTCAACGCCCTTGAGCACCGGCACCGTCGCTGCGGCTTCGGACATATAGCCCACGCGACCACGCAACTCGCTGCTGGCCGCTACGATGTCACAACCCAGGATCGTGCCCGATCCCGAATCCGGCGCGAGCAGCCCGAGCAGGATTTTGAGCAGAGTCGACTTGCCGGCACCGTTGTTGCCGACCAGTCCCGTCGTGCCTGGCGCCAATCGTAAGTTCACGTCGCGCAGCGCGCGGACCCGACCGTAGGATCGATTGACGTTGCGGAGGTGAATCAGATCCATGCCGCCAACTGGGGGTGTTCCGGCCTCCGAGATTCGCGCCCGCGGGCGGCGAGGAGTCGATCGTCACGTGGCGAGCCGCGCGACGTCCCGCATTCTAGCATCCGCCTGCCGTCCGGTGACCCGCCTCGCCGTCGAGCCCAATGACCGCGCGACTCTCTGGTCGATCCGTGAGGCCATTCGCCCGGCACGACGGTTTCTTACGCCGGCGGCCGCTTGCCGGGCGCCTTCTTCTCCTGCGAGAGCAACTCGGAGACGAGCTTGGCCAGCAGTTCCGGGTTGTCTTGAGCCAAGAGGTGCTCGATTCTGGACTCCGGAACTTCGAGCTTGCGCATGGCGTCGGCGGCGCGCTTCCATTGGCCCGCGCGGGATTTGCCCTCGCTGAGGTAGAGCTGCGAAACCAATTCGCTGAGCCGGTTGACCAGGATCTCATCCTGGCGGGCGTAGTAGTTGCGGATGATCCCCTCTTGGTATTTGCTGCGTTCGCTCATCGACCTCTGCCAGGTTCCTAGTGATTGCGCCGCGTGACGAGCAGCTCGTCGGCGAGCGCTACTGACTGCGCGTAGTCTAGCGAGGCCCTGCCGCGGCGAACAGTGACGGCCGCAGGCGATCACTGGTTGGTTTCGCGATTCGCGGCAACTCGACTACGATCCCGGCCATGTCGTCACGCGATCGAAATGAAATGCTCTGGGGCCTGCGGATCACGAGCCTGGGCACTCTGGCCAGTCGTGTGTTGGGGATGGTGCGCGATATGGCCACCACCTCGCTCTTCGGTGCCGGCACGACACTCGATGCACTGGTCGTGGCGTTTCGCATCCCCAATCTGTTTCGCCGCCTTTTTGGTGAAGGCGCCTTCGCGGCCGGTTATCTCCCGGTCATTGCCACGCGATTTGTCGAAGATCGCCATGCGGCCTGGCAACTGTTCACCGTCACGCTGGCGTGGCTGTCCGTCGTGCTGGCGGGCATCGTCGTCGTAGCCGAATTGAGCTGCGGTTTGATTTGGCTCGTCGCGGGCGGAGAGCCGGCAACTGATCTGTTGCTGGGCCTGGCGGCGGTGATGCTGCCGTACCTGTTCTTCATCTGCTTGCTGGCTCAACTGGCGGCCACGCTGCAGGCGCTGGGCCACTTCACGATGCCTGCTCTAGCACCAGCTCTGCTGAACGTCTGCTGGTTGATTGGCGTGTGGATCATCGCGCCGGCGCTGGGTGCGAACGAGCGGCAGCAAGTCTATCTGGTGGCGCTGTGCGTGCTGGTGTCGGGCCCGCTGCAGATCGCTCCCTTGGTGCCGGCCTTGCGGCGGCATGGCGCTCGACTGGATTACAACTGGTCGCAAAACACAGCGGCGCTGCGGCGAATTCTGACTGCCACGGGCCCCATGATGCTGGGCCTCGCGGTCACACAGATCAATACGCTGATGGACAGCCTGCTGGCCTGGCTCTTAGCCTACGATCCGGCTACGGCCGAAGGGCGCACGATCGATTGGCTGGGCGGAGCCGAACGCCCTTTCGACGTCGGCGCAGCCTCGGTGGTTTATATCGGCGAGCGGCTCTATCAATTCCCGCTCGGCATTCTGGGGCTCGCCGTGGCAACGGCCATCTTTCCATTGTTGAGCCGTCATGCCGCGCGGCGCGACTGGGAGAGTCTCAGCGATGACCTGACTCTGGGCGCGCGGCTCACCCTGTTTCTCGGGTTACCGGCTTCGGTCGGCCTGATGATTATGGCCGAGCCTATCACCCGGTTGCTGTTCGAGCGCGGGGCCTTCACCGGGGAAGCGACAGCGCGGACAAGCCAGGTAATTGTGGCGTACGGCGTGGGCGTATGGGCTTTTTGCGCATCCCCGGTGATCGTGCGTGGCTACTACGCCCTGGGCGATCACCGCACGCCCGTGCGAGTTGGTTGTCTGATGCTGGTGGTCAACCTGATCCTCAATCTGATGCTGGTGTGGCCGCTCGCCGAGGCAGGGCTCGCGCTTGCTACCTCGCTGACTGGCATCGCGCAGGTCGTGATGTTGGCGGGCCTGTTTTCCCGGTTCCACGCGCACCTGGGATGGCGACCGATTGCCATCACCTTGTTGTGCACGGCGCTGGCTACCGCGGCCATGGGAACCGTCACGGCGGGAGTGCTCGATGTGCTGCCGCCAAAAGAGGGATTGGCTTTCGAGCTACTTGCTGTCGCTGCACCCATCGCAGTCGGCATCGCGGTATTCATCGCGGTCGCCTGGCTGTTGCGGCGCCACGAACTGGCAATGTTGTTCGGACTGCGGCGGACGCGAGATCGCTGATCGCGCGTTCGCGAACTACTGACCGCGGAAGGCGGACCGGTCCGCTACTGTTTGTGTGAATCGCCGAATTTACCAGTTGCAATATGTGCAATCTTGTGTAAGCTTTGCAGTCGTTACTAGCATGGCTGCCAACCCAAAGCCCTCATCTGGCCCATTCATGCTGGTAGCAGCGGGTCAACTCCGCACGGCAATTCAGGTTCATAGCAGCTCGCTATCGCGATGAAGGAGAACATCGGATGTTAGGCACCACATTGATTGACTTGGGATTGGCCGCCGGGCTGGCGCTGTTCGGCAGTTCGAGTGTCGTCGCCGACACCGCAGCTCACGACGGCGGTGCCAGCGTGCAACTCGTTTCGGCGAAGGCGGAGATGGGGCCGTGTGCGCCATGTGACCCATGCGCCCCGGCGCCTTGTGAGTACGTCGAGAAGACGGTGCTCGTGCCGCGCATCGTTCGCGAAACGCGAACGGTTCAAGTCACCAAGTATCGTGCCGAGCAGCAAGAACGCACTTATACGGTGAGCCGCTGCGTGCCGCACACGGAGACGGTGACCGAGACCTGCACGGTCATGGTTCCCGAATGGCAAACGGAAGTCGTGCCGTGCACGGTTCGCAAGCTGGTGAAGACCCCCGTCGAGAAGACCTTCATGGTCAACACCACCGAGTATCAAGAGCGTGAAGGCACTCGACGTGTCTGCCGCTACGAACCGGTTACCGTCGAACGCACCGTCTGCGTCGATGAAGGCCACTGGGAAGAGCGCGCTTGCCCGTCGCCGTGCGGCGGATGTGCACCCTGCGGCGGTTGCGGACATTGCGGCGGTTGCTCGCCCTGTGCCCCCGCGCCCTGCGCCCGAACGGTGCGCGTGTGGGTGCCCAACTACGTGCAGAAGACCGTGCCGTGCACGACCTATCGTCAGGTGTGGGAAGACGTGCCCTGCACTTACAAAGTGGCCGTCTGTGTACCGAAAGAGGTAACCCGCACCGTGATGCAATGCGAATACGTCACGGAAACGGTTGATCGCGAAGTGCGCCGCTGCGTCTGGAAGCCGGAACAACGCGAGTACACGCGCAACGTGTGCCACGTCGAAGTGGTGCAGGAAGAGAAGACGGTCACCTGCAACGTGATGGTGCCCTACACGGTCGAAGAGGAAGTCGAAGTCTGCGTCTGCCGGATGGTCGAAGAGACGGTGCAAGTGCCCGTCTGTGCCGCGACCGCCTGCGCCGATAGCTGCTGTGCTCCCCGCCGGCGCTGCGGGCGTCGCTGCCGCTAAGCCAAGCGGCACGACGAGGCGAATGGCGAATGCCAGAAACGGGCGGCCGGCGTAAGCCGGCCGCTCTTTTTTTCAGCCTTCCGGCGGTGGGTTCGCCGGCGCTCCCCCACCGCGAAGCTGGTTCACCGTCGATTCCAGACGGTCTTCGTAAGCGCCTTTGCACCCGGTGGCCGCGAACAGGCAGCCTGCCAGCGCGATGCTTGCCAGCACGCGCCACCGCTTGCTGAACTGCACGCCGCCGACCGCTCGCGGCTGGCTGCTGGCGGGTTGAAGGGGGTCTGGTACCATGCGTTCAATCGTCAGTCGAATTGCCAGCACTGTCAACGCCCGAGAGGCCTCGGCCCGTTCCTGCCGAGTGGTTGAACGCCGCCTTGAAGCAAATCATCGCCGTCGTCAAGCCGTTCATGGTCGAGAAGCTACTCGACGGGCTCAAGCGGGCCCCGCTGGAAGCCTGCTGGGTCCGCGAAGTCAAAGGCTGGGGGCGGCAGAAGAGCTACCTCGACCAATACGCCGGAGGCGAGTACTCTCTGGCCTTCCTGCCCAAGGTTGAAGTCACGTTGTGGGTCGAGGACCACCGCGTGGAAGACGTCATACGCAACATCGTCGAACTGACCCGCACAGGCCGCATCGGTGATGGCAAGATCATGGTCCTGCCGGCCGAACCGGTCGGCGAAACCAAAGCCGACGGCTGATCGAGCGGCATTCCGTGCGGCAGCCGCGCCGAGGCTGCCCTGAAAGAGTTACACTTACAGTGCGCACGGTCTGCACGGCCGCGCTCCCTCCCCCTACCGTCCCACGCCCGGCTCCGCCAAGAAAGGCTCTTTCGCATGTCACTCATCCATTCTTCTCGCCGCCTGTCGTCGCCGCTTGTCCTTTGCCTCGCTGTGGCTGCTCTGGCGGCGTGCGTTACGCCGGCGCAGGCGCAGCGTAGCTTGCGCTGGAAGTTCGAGCAGGGTCAGACGCTCGATTGGAAGATGATCCAGGATATGGACATGACCATGCACATCGGCGGCCAGACGCAGGAAGTCGACAACACCTTCGGCATGACGATGAGCATGTTTGTCCAAGACGTCGACGATGATGGGACCGCTAATCTGGAAATCACGCTCGGCCGCATGCAAATGAAAATGGAGATGCTGGGGCAGACGTTTGAATTCGACTCCGACAGCGACGAGGCCCCGCAGGGACCGGCAGCCATGATCGCCAAGGCGATGCAGCCCCTGATGGGCATGCAGTACACCATGTCGATGAACGAGATGGGCGAGGTGCTCGAGGTCGACGTCCCGCAAGAAACCATCGACATGCTCAACAAGATGCCGGGCATGGAGCAGTTCGGCAGCATGTTCGACAAGGAAAGCCTGCAGAATGCCAGTTCCGGCGGTTTTCTTCCGCTGCCTGAACAGGCGTTGATGAAGGGCGACACCTGGTCGCACGAATCGGAAATGGAGAACCCGCTACTGGGCAAGCAGACCACGACGATGCACTTCGTCTACCAGGGCACCGAAGAGGTCGACGGTCGCACGCTGGACCGCATCGACGTCGATATCGATATGGACTTCGGCGACGGCGAGATCGAGAACCCGATGGGCTTGAAGGTCACGCTCGAAAGCGGCGACATGTCGGGCAAGTACTACTTCGACAATGAAGCCGGACGTGTCGCGCGGTCCGAGATGCTCATGCAGATGGAGACCGAAACCGAAGTGGCCGGCCAGGTCATGCAACAGGACGTCGATGCCCGCATCGTCACGACGCTCGATCCGATCGAGCCGGACAGTGAGTCACCCGGCGACGACGAGTAGCGCGGCGGCAGCACCAGCCCGCTACGCCCGCGTTGCCGCATCGAACAGCCGATTGAAACGCGCCCGGTTTTCACGCGTGTAGCGTTCGAACGTGCTCACAAACTCGCTCGTTTCCGCATAGCCCAACAGGCGAGCGAGTTTGTCGCGTTCGATCGGATCGTCAGGCAGCTCGCCCGACGCGCCTGTGTTCATCAGTTGCAGTCGGGCCTCCATTACACGCAGGAAGCGGTAGCTTTCGGAGAAGAACGTCACGTCTTCTCGGCTCAGGCGTCCGGCGCCGCCCAGCGCCTCGAGCGCCGTCAGGGTGTTCGGCTTCCTGAGACTAGCGTCGTCGCCCGCGTGCCGCATCTGCAGCATCTGGGCCAAGAACTCGATGTCGACCAGTCCTCCGGCTCCGCGCTTCAGATTGTGCGGTTTGGAGGCCGCTTCGAGACGTCCCCGCATCTCTCGAATTGACTCGGCGTCCTCGGCGCGCCACGGAGGACCGTATGCCGCCTCGGCAATCGCCTGCCAGGCAACCTCGGCCACCCTTGGCGATCCCACGACCACCCGCGCGCGGCACAGCGCCTGTCGCTCCCAAAGCTGGCCTTCACCCGAGCTGAAGTAGCGCGCGAACTCAGCGAGCGAGGTTGCCAGCGCTCCGCTACGGCCGGTCGGTCGCAGGCGGGGATCGATCTCATACAACCGCCCGTAGGGTCCCAGGCGATTCGAGACCTTGATGATCCGCTGGCCCAACTCGCTGTAAAAGTGCCGGTTGCTCGTCTGCTCGAACTGCCGCGAGCGTTGTCCCGGTTGCGTCTGGCCATCGGCTTCATACAGAAAGATCAGGTCCAGGTCGCTGCGGTAGTTCAGCTCCGCGCCGCCGAACTTGCCCATCGCGACGATCACCAGCTCGCAGGGCTCGCCGGCGCGAGGGCCCTCAGCGATGGTGGGTGTGCCCAGCCGGGTCAGAAGTTTTTCCTGCTCGGCGGCCGTGATCTGTTCGAGGCAGACTTGCGCAATGTCGCTCAGGGCACCGGTCGTCGCGCGGATGTCCTCCTTGCCCAGAATCTCGCGCACCCCCACCCGCAATTGCTGGGTGTGCTTGAAGCTATGCAATATCGGATCAATATCCTCCGCAGCATGGCACAGGTCGCTGATCGTGGCCCGCAACGGGTCGAGCTCCGGCAGCTTGTCGAGCACCAGACTGTCCATCAGCTCATCGATCATGCCGGGATTGCTGATCAGAATGCCCGACAGAAACGGACTCGAAGCGCACAGCTCGACGTACAAACGCAGTGACGGCCGGTGGAAGCTGAACAGCTCCCAGAGCACGCCCTTTCCGCCCAACGAATCACTCACCCGCGCCAGATCGACGAGCGTCGAATCGGGATCGGGCGTCGCGGCGATGGCCTCCAGCAACTGCGGCGCGATGGCCGCCAAAAAGTGGCGGCAGCGGCGCGTCGAGAGAAAACGAATCGATTCGGTGGCCAGCGCCTGCAAGTTGTCGTAGGCCGCCCGCGTGTCCTGGAAGCGATAGCCGCTCATCACCTGGTCGATCCGCTCGGCCGGCGGGTCGGGATCGAGCACGAGATCGACCACCGGTTCGGTCTTTTCATCGTCGGCAAAGGCCGCTTGGAGCAGGTGGTCCAGAATCTTGCGGTTGTTGGATGTGATCCGGCGGTAGTCGGATTCAAACGCGGCCAACGCGGAGCCCTCGGGCGTGTCGGCGTAGCCCATGCGAATGGCAAGCTTGCGCATCTCGTCGGAAGAGTCGGGTAAGAGATGCGTCTGCAAGTCGAACATGATCTGCAAGCGATGCTCGACGTTGCGCAGGAAATCGTAGCTCTCTTCCAGCAGCGATCGCTCTTGCTGAGTCAAGCAGCCCACGCGCTCCAGCGCCGCGATGGCCTGCAGCGTATTGGTGGTGCGGACCTCCGGCTGGTCGCCGCCGTTGAGCAACTGCAAGAACTGGATCACGAACTCGATGTCGCGAATGCCGCCGTGGCCGGTCTTCACGTGCCGATCATCGCTGCCTTCGCTCTGCGTGCGCTGGTCGATCCGGCGCTTGAGAGCCTTGATGCCGGTGATATCCGCCCGGCTCAGGTAGCGGCGGTAGATCCAGGGTTCGAGTTGCTGGAGGAACTCCTCGCCCAGATCGAGATCGCCGGCGGCCGCGCGGGCCTTCACGAATGCCTGCCGTTCCCAAGTCCGACCCAACACGTCGTAGTACTGCATGGCCGATTCGAGGCTCGTGACCATTGGCCCGCGTTCACCGGCAGGGCGCAGCCGCAGATCAACGCGGTAGACCGATCCCAACTCCGTCGATTCACTCAACAGTTTGACGACGTCGCGCGCCACGCGATCGAAGAACTCAGCGTTGGTCTGGCTTCTCTGTCCGTCGGTCTGTCCGTCGTAGTCGTACAGGAAGATCAAGTCGATGTCGCTCGAGTAGTTGAGCTCGACGCCACCAAGTTTGCCCATCCCCAGCACCACGAAACGAGCAGGTTCCCCCGCTGGTGTCCGGGGTACACCCCGCTTGGCCTCCAGATTGCGACGGGCAGCAGCGACAGCGGAGTGCACGAGCGCGTCGGCCAGATAGGAGATCTGCGCCGCAACGATCTCCAGCCGCTGGCCACGAATCAGATCGCCATAGCTGATCCGCAGAGTCTCGCGCTTCTTGTAGCGGCGCAACGCGGCCATGACGAGTTTCAGATCGGTGATGGCGGCGATTTCGCTCTCGATCTCGTCCATCAGGGTCCGGCGGGCCACCGGCTCGCCCTCGGTAATCCGCAGCAGGTCGTAGCTGCTGGGATCGGCGACCAGGGCATCGCTGAGATACTGACTCGTGGAGAAGATCTGCAGCAGGATCGGCAGCGCAGCGCGGTCGCGCTCAAACAGCGCACCGAGTGCCAACGGGTTGCGCGCTGCTTCGAAGAACCGCTCCAGATTGTTCAGCGCCATATCCGCGTCGCTGATGCGCGGCAGCTGTTCGCCCAGTTGTGCGCAGATGTCGCTCAGCAGATCGAGGGGCAGCCCGTACGTCTGAAGTCGCAGCAGATTGCCGTGCGCCCGTTGCGTATCGACGATGCCCATGCCGCGCAGCCACTCGCTGGCCGTGGGCGCGTTTTCAAGATACTCGCGCAGCTCGCTGGCTTGCATCGTAATCGGAAGTGGCTTGCTCGAGTTTATTCGGGCAGCGAAAGCCTTCGCTGCGCTCAAGGCGTGCCCGACACGCCTGGCCGCAGACCGCACATCTTAAGTGGCCGCTCGCGGGGCCACCAGATTGCAGCCGGTTCGCTCGTCGCGCTCCCCGACAAAGGCTGCCACTGGCAGCGGCGAGCTCGAGATCGTCCGTGCCGGATATCGGGCGACCGCCGGAGCGTCACCCCGTCTCGAGATGGTAGAGCTGCGGACGACGATGTTCGGTGACGATCGAGCCAAAGAGGGTGAAGGCGTTGGCGTCGTAGACCTCGACCGCGAGAATCTGACCGATCTGCCGCGACATCCCATCGAAGACGACGATCCGATCGCACGTTGTACGGCCGACGAGCTGCTGCACGGCCGCGCGACCATCAGGATCCTGCTTGCGCGCAGCTTTGCTCGGCCCCTCGACAAGCACTTCCACCTGGGAACCGATGAACGGCTCGTTGTCTTCGGCACTGATGGTGTTCTGCACGGCCAGAAGTTCGTTGTTGCGCTGCCGCTTGACCGCTTCGGGCACATCGTCCTCGTACAGCTCGTCGCTCTTCGTCCCGCGACGTGGACTGTACTTGAAGATGAAGCTGTTCTTGAATCGCGACTCGCGCACCAGATCGACCGTTTGCTGGAAGTCTTCGTCCGTTTCGCCGCAGAAGCCAACGATGAAGTCGCTGGTCACCGCCGCAGCAGGCACGATGCTGCGAATCCGCTCGTGCATCTCGCGGTACTCAGCCACCGTGTAGCCGCGTTTCATCCGCCGCAGCACGCGATCCGAGCCGCTCTGGGCCGGAACATGGAAATAGGGACAACACTTCGGCAGATCGCGGACCGCGTACAACAAGTCGTCGGTCATGTGTCGCGGATAGTTGGTCACGAACTTGATGCGGGCGATGCCCTCGATGTCGTGCAGGCCGGCCAAGAGATCGGACAAACGCGTGACGCCCTCGGGACCAGTCCATCGGTAGCTGTTTACCGTCTGCCCGAGCAGCGTGATCTCGCGGCAGCCTTCTTCAGCCAACTGGCGGACCTCGGCATGGATCTGTGCGGGCGGTCGACTTTGCTCGGGACCGCGCACGGCCGGCACGATGCAGTACGTGCAGAACTTGTCGCAGCCGACCATGATCCGCACGAACGCCTGAAAGGGCGTCGGACGCATCTGCGGATCGCGCAGCGGATCGTAGTTCTCGAAGCTCTGTTCGACCGCGGCGCGCGATCCCCCTTTGCGATCGAGGCTCACCTCCATCTGTTGGCCACGGCCATTAGCCACCTCGCGCAACAGTTGCGGAATCTGGTGCAACTGTCCGGGCCCGACGACCAGGTCGACGAAAGGGGCCCGCTTGAAGATCAGTCGCTGGTCTTTTTGGGCCATGCAGCCCAGCACACCGATGATGCGGTGCGGCTTATGCTGCTTGACGTGCTTGAGTCTCCCCAGCGCGCTATAGATTTTGTCTTCGGCGTGCTGGCGAACGCTGCACGTGTTGAACAGGATCGTGTCCGCCTCCTGCGGACGATCGACCAGTTCGTATCCCTCGTGCCGCAGCGCGGCCACGACCAGTTCGCTGTCCAGCATATTCATCTGGCAGCCGACGGTCTCGATGTACAGCCGCTTATTCATCGCAGGCGGAGGCTACAGGGACTGCCGCGAACGACCGAGCGAACCGACAAATTCGCTCAGGCAGCCTCGGCTGGTCTCTCATCGCGGTTGGCTTTTTCACGAGCGCGCTGCTCGCGTCGCTCGCGCTCGACGTCGGCGCTCAGCTTGACCATCACCTCGTGGCGATGGCGGAGCATCATCCGCGTCAGCGTCACGACCGCGACGTAACCGCCGCCGGCCAAAAGCGCAATATCCCAAGCCTCCATGATCGGCATCCGTAAGGCAAGTGGTCGCCAATCTCCGGCAGGCACCAGCCGCCGGGGCATTCTATCGAGCAACCGTCGCGGGCCGCGAGGCCGATTCCATCGAGCTGCTGGCACAATCGGCAGCTCACCGCTCGGCGTCGACCGGCCCGAACAGCTCTCCTGGCTGGACGGGGTAACCGCGAAGGAACTCGGCCGCACTGAGCAGGCGTTTGCCCTCCGGCTGCACGCTGCCGATGACCAGTTCCCCCTCTCCGGTTGCGATCACCAGCGCATCACCCGTCGCGGCGATGACTTCGCCGGGCTGCCCATTCCCACCCGCGGGACGGACTTCGACCGAGCCCAACAGAACACGTAGAGGACGCCCTGCTGGACGGTGCCAATGCGTCCAGGTCTTGGGCCATGGTTCCAATGCCCGCACCTGATCGCGAAGCTGCTGGGCGGTTCGCCGCCAGTCGACTTGGCCATCACGCTTCTTCAGTCGCGGTGCGCGTGTGGCCTGCGTCACGTCTTGAGGGACTTCCCGGACTTCGCCGCGCTCCAACGAATCGATCGTCTCCACGACCAACGATGCGCCCAGCGTCGCCAGCCGCTCTTCGAGCTCGACGGCGTCTTCGTCGGGGCCGATCTCCAGGCGCGCCTGACTCAAGGCCGGTCCAGCGTCAACGCGCGGCGTCATGTGAATGACGGTGACCCCGGTCTCGCGCTCGCCGTGGTAGATGGCCCAGTTGATCGGCGCCGCGCCGCGATACTTGGGCAACAACGAGCCGTGCAGATTCACACCGCCCAGCCGCGCGCAGGCCAACGTCTCGCCCGAGAGAATCTGCCCATAGTCGGCCACCACGAACAGGTCAGGCTTCCAGGTAGCCAGTCGCTCCCGCGCCTCGGGCGTGTTGACACTCACCGGATCGAAGACCGGCACATCGTGTTCGCGCGCAATGGGCCGCAACGGGCTCTCGGGCGGGCGCTTTTTCCCCGACGAGGGCCGCTGGGGCTGCGTGACGAGCGCAGCCATCTCGTGCGAGGTGTGAAACAATGCCGCGAACGTGGGCGCAGCGAACGGGCCTGTGCCCATCATGATCAGTCGCATCGACAACTCCGCTGCCTTCGCCACGAATGAGTCTGCTCAGGCGCGCAGCCGCTCCAACTCGGTGAGCCGCTCGGCAATCGACGATTCCTCCGCTATCTCGCCGCTGCGCGTGCGCGACTGGAACTCCAGCTCGAACTCTTCCAATTGCTCCCGTACTTCTGCCACGGCGGTCGGCGTCAGCCGGTCGATGAACAGTACACCGTCGAGATGATCGACTTCGTGCTGCACGACCCGCGCAAAGAGTCCATCAAGCTCGCGATTGATTTCCTGCCCCGACAGATCATACGCCTGTATCGTAACCCGCTCGGGCCGCGTGACGTCGGCGAAGACGCCCGGCAGACTGAGGCAGCCTTCTTCGGCTTGCGCCGAGCCTTTATGTCCCGACAGCACGGGGTTGATGAAGACGTGCTCCTCTTCAGGCGATTCGGGATCGGACTCTAGGTTGGCGATGAACAGCCGGTAGGGCAAATCGACCTGATTGGCCGCCAGGCCAATGCCCCGCGCCTCGTACATCAACTCGAACATCGTGCGGACCATCTTCCGCAACTCGGCGTCAACCCGCCGCAGCGGCTTCGACGTGTGCCGCAGAGTCGGATGGGGATACTGAACAATCTGCATCGATCACCGCGAGGTCTTGCTAGAAGAAGTCATCTAGGGATGCCTTGAGGCCGGCAATCGTTTTATACGGCCGCGACGCGCGGTGCGCGAAGCGCCCAGCCGTTGTGTTCGACGGTGTGAAGGCCGCCCAGCGGCGGAATACGGCGCCAGGTTGAAGCAACGCTGAGCGTGTGACTTGCGTTGACCGGCCAAACGGCCAATTCTAGAATTCGGTTCACGTCTTTCTCGGGCCGGCGGGCCTGCGTCACGGAGCATGGCTATGCGCAATGCGTTTGCTGACAAACCTTTGCGCTCCGATCCGTCCAGTCCTTTCGCGACCGCTTCCGGAGAGCACGATCGGTCCGCCCGTACCGAGCGTGCCTGGCGGATCGCCGTCCCCTCGTGGGTGATGTCGGTCTTGCTGCATGCAGGGCTGCTTGTGCTGCTGGGTGTCACGCTGCAGCTTACACCCGAAGGCGCGGCCGAAGAGGCGCTCCGCAGCGTGGGCATCGTCCTCAAGAAGGTCGATCGGGGCGAGGAGCAATACCAAGGCGAAGACGATGTGCTCGTCGAGGCGCAGACTGCCGATGTCAGTGCGGCGCTGGCAGACTTGAATGCCGAGCAACCCCCTTCCGATTTCAGCGACGCGCTGCCCAGCGAGCGCGACTGGCTGGGGACTGCCGAACCGGGCGCCAGCGCTCTGGACGCCGGCGCCAATGTGACCGGCGACGCACTTCCCCGCACACCACGAGGTGGCAAAGCCCGCACGGAGGTCTTCGGAGTCGAAGGCGAGGGCACGAAGTTCGTCTACGTCTTCGATCGCTCGGGCAGCATGGAGCGGACGTTGGGTCCCAGTCCGCTGGCGGCGGCCAAGCGCGAGTTGCTCGCCAGCCTGGAGACGCTCGGCGATACGCACCAGTTTCAGATCATCATGTACAACCAGCAGCCGTTGCTCTTCACGCTGCCCGGGCAGCCTGCGCGGATGCTGTTTGCGAACGGTCAGAACAAGCAGGACGCCGAGCGCTTCTTGGGAGGCGTCGCGGCGGTCGGCGCGACGACGGGGCGCGAAGCCGCGCTGTTGATGGCGCTGCGACTCGCGCCGGACGTGGTGTTCTTCCTGAGCGACGCGGACAACCCCCTCACGCCCCGGCAACTGAACAACATCCGTAAACGCAACTCCGGTCGGACAGCGATTCACACCATCGAATTCGATCGGGGGCCGGCGCGGGGCGGCGTGAACTTTCTCAAGCAGCTCTCCGCCGAAAATGGCGGGCGATACATCTACGTCGACATCGGCAAACTCTAGAAACTCGATCGAGCGCCCCGGTAATTACCGATCCGCTTGGCCCACTCATGCCGCGATTGTCCATCTGCGCAGTACTCCTGGCGGCGACGTGTTACACCGCGGCCAGCGCCGCCGACCGCGTGATCCTCTCCTCGGGCGATGACGGTGGCGCCGGCGTGATCACCGGCGAGGTGCTGGAATACAGTAGCCAGGGACTGGTTGTGCGGCTGGCCAACGGACGCGAGCGCAAGATCGCCGCTGAACGCATCGAGCGGGTCGAGCCGCAGCGATCCGAAGCGCATGCGACGGCCGATGATGCACTCGCCCGCGGCGATCTAGGCGCCGCGATCGATGGCTATCGGCAGGCCCTTTCGCGGGAGCCGCGACGGTGGGTCCGTCGGCAATTGCTGGCGCAGCTTGTCGGGTGCTACCGCCGCAGCGGGCAGGTCGACCTAGCCGGCGAAACGTTTCTGGTGCTGGCTCGCGACGACCCTGCCTCGCCGCACTTCGCCTGCATACCTCTGGCCTGGTCGCCTTCGCCGCCGAATCCAGCTCTGGTGTCGCGCGCGACGCGGTGGCTGGAAGCAACCGATCAGCCTGCCGCAGTTCTACTCGGCGCGAGCCATCTGTTGGCGACGCAACAGCGTGGAGACGCTGCAGCGCGACTCACGGACCTTTCGGGCTCGGCCAACCCGATAATCGCCTCTCTGTCCGCCGCGCAACTCTGGCGGACACAGACCGCGACCGCGACGCCCGCTGATCTCAGCCGCTGGGAGTCGGCGATCGAAAACATGCCGGAGTCCGTTCGCGTCGGACCGTACTTCGTGCTGGGACTGGCTTACATCCAAAAGGGCGATGCCGACGCCGCCGCGATGGCCCTGCTCCGCGTGGCCTTCGAATACCCTCAGGATCGGAATCTGGCGGCCGAATCGCTGCTGCGGGCCGGAGAGATTCTTGACCGGGCCGGTCACGCCGACGAGGCCCTCACGCTGTTTCGCGAGTTGGGCGAGCGATATCCGGACACGCCATTTGCCGAACAAGCGGCCCGCAACGCGGCGACGACTACCCAATCGCCCTAGCTGGCGCCGCGTGCGACCGGTTAGTTTGTCGTCCCGGTAGCCAACCGCAGTTCGCAAAGAGAAACGCAGCTTGAACACGATCGAATCAAAGATGCCGGCGCGGCGAGGCGTCGCTTGGAGGAGGACGCCGCTGGGGACAGCCGTCGTTGCGGGATCGCTTTGCGCACTCATCGCGACCTACGTCGTGCCGGCGCATGCGCAGCCCCCAGCTGCCGACACACCGGCGGCCGCTGATGCCGATGCCCCGGCCGATGCCGCACCCGAAAGCTTTTTCGAGATTCTGAACGCCGGTGGCATTGTCGGTTTCTTGATCATCCTGCTGTCGCTGGCCGCCTTAGCGCGGATCATCGATCACCTGTTGACGATTCGCGAAAGCGTGCTCGTGCCGCGACAACTGGCCGACCGGGTACGGCAGTTGGTCGACAAGGGCCAAATCGAGCAGGCCGCCCAACAGTGCCAGCGCACGCCCTGTCTGTTGAGTCACGTGTTGGCCGCCGGCATCAGTGAATCCTCGACTGGCTGGCCGGAAGTCCAAAAGGCGGTCGAGGACGCACTGGCCGAACAATCCGCCCGGCTGCTGCGCAAGATCGAGTGGCTGTCGGTGATTGGCAACATCGCCCCCATGCTGGGATTGCTGGGCACCGTGATCGGCATGGTGCTGGCGTTTCGCGAAGTGGCTTTCACGCAAGGCGCCGCCCGGGCTGCCGACTTGGCCGAAGGCATCTATCTCGCGCTGGTCACAACCGTCCAGGGGCTGGTGGTCGCCATCCCTTCGTTGGGCGCGTTCGCAGTGTTTCGCAATCGCGTCGATTACCTGCTGGCCGAGGCGACGAGCATGGCCCAGCATGCGCTAGCGCCGCTCAAAGGGGTCCGCCAGCACAAAGTCGTACAGCCACCGCCCGTCTCACGCGAAGGGCTCGCCTGATGCGCGTCCCCACCCGCCACAGGTCGACCGGGCTCGACTTTCAGATGACGCCCCTGATCGACATTGTTTTCTTGCTGATCGTGTTCTTCGTCGTGTCGAGCCACCTGGCACGCCAAGAGACGCAGTTGCAACTCGACCTGCCCCAGGCCAGCACCGGACAACGACCACAGGTCGATGAAAACCGACGACTGGTGGTCAACGTGCTGCCGGACGGCACCCTCCGCGTGGCTGGGCGCGAAGTTGCCCCCGATCAGTTACGACAGATCATCGACTACGAACGCCAAACCGCACGCGAGCGACTGGAAGTCCGCGTGCGGTCCGATCAGGAAGTGCCCTACGGGCTCGTCGAGCCGATTCTGCTGGCATGTGCCCGCTCGGGCGTGTGGAACGTGAGCTTCGCGGTCGTCCGAGGTGAGGCCTTGGTTCCCTAAGACTGGGAATCGATTGCCGGAGAGATCTCGATGCAACATCCGATCAGCCATCACCAGGCGCGCGCGTCGCTCGAGTTGAAGATGACGCCGTTGATCGACGTCGTGTTCCTGCTGTTGATCTTCTTCGTTTGCACGGCGAGCTTCCAAATCCCTGAAGAAGTGCTGCCCACGCCGTTGGCCACCTCCGGCGCGGCCGCCGTGGCACCGCCCGATCCGGAACTGATGGAGCTGGAAGAAGTGGTCGTCGAGCTCGGCTACGATGGAATGCAGCCGCAGTGGACGATCAACAACCGCGCCTACCGTGGCCTGCCGGAAGTCGAGACGACGCTCGCAGACTTGGCGGAAATCCAGAACGATTTGCCGGTGATTCTCGACATCCAAAGCATCGTCCCGCTACGACACGTCGTCAACCTGTACGACGTCTGCCGCGCGGCGGGGTTTGCGAAGGTGCAGTTCGCCGTCTCCGAGGACGCCTGAGACCGGGCCGCCTGGGTATCCGCAAGTCGATGTCTATGGCTCTTCGTTGTCCGATATCGCTCGTACTTTGGACGCTTGTCGCGACCGCGGCGCTCTGCGCACAGACTACCGTGGCGCATGCCGATGACGCGAGCTTCGTCGCTCAGTTGCGGCAGCAGCGCCTGTACCGGCTGGCGGACAGCTACTGTCGCCGGCAACTGGCGCGGCAAGACCTCACACCCCAGCGGCGGGCACGACTGGCGGTCGAGCTCTCGCGCACCATAGCCGAGCGGGCGTACACGCTACCTCCCTCGCAGCGCGAACCTCTGTGGCAGCAGGCCCTCGACATTGCCCATCAGTATGCAGCTCAACTCGCCGAGAGCGGTTGGACCCCGCTGCTCACGATGCAGGCGTCCCTGGTGCAGCTTGCCCGCGCTGAATCGCTGACCCAGCAAGCGGCTTTGGCCACCGCTGGCGATTCTCAGCGCGACGCTGCCCGAGAAGATCTGCGCGCCGTGCTCCGCGAACTCCATGCGCTCGATCAACAGATCACTGGGATCCTGAGGCCAAGTCCCGCGACGCACGGGACAACGGGGATGAGCGAGGCTGAACTTCGCCGCCTGCAGCTTTCGGCCCGCTTCCAGCGGGCCCGGGCTTCGCGACTGCAAGGCGAAACGTATCCCGCCGGCAGCGCCGACCGCGTGGCTGCCGTGCGAACCGCGCTCAATCTGCTGACGCCGCTGGCGCGCTTGAACGACGACGAGCCGTTGGCCTTTGAGAGCCGGGTCGCCGAAGTCGCCTGTCATCGCCTGATGGGCAACTTCAACACGGCCATCGAGCTGCTCGAACAGTACTCCAGCAGGCATCTACCTGACCCGGTCCGCGTCGCATTTCGCGTCGAGCGCGTGCGCACGTTGGTTGCATCGGGGCAACTCGCCGCTGCCATCGAGTTGCTGCCGCGCCTGGAACCAGAAGCCGCCGTGGTCAGCCCCGATTGGGAGCTTGCCCGGCTCGAAACATACGTCGCCGCCTGGCGTGCCGCTGACGTGCGCAGCGATGGAGCCGATTCAGCGCGGTGGCAGCAGGCCGCCGTCGAGGTCGCTGACCAAATCGAACGCGAATACGGGGGCGAGTGGGGACAGCGGGCGACCGCTCTCTTGGCTCGAAGTGTTGTCGACGCCGGCACGCACAGCCAACTTACCGCACTGGCCCGTGCCGCCGCCGGACTTTATCGCGGCGGTCAGCTCGACGATGCCTTGGCCGCCTACGACCAGGCCCGACAGCGGGCGCTGGCGGGTGGTGAAACCACTCAGGCGTTCGAGCTGGGGCTCACCGCTGCGGCGATTGAGAACGAGCGAAAAAACTACGCGGCTGCCGCCGAACGCTACCTGCAACTGGCCCTCGGGGCGCCAGCCCACCCGCGAGCCGCTGAAGCACACCTGATGGGGGCTTTCGATCTGGCACTAGCCGCCAAACAGTCGCAACCGGTCGACGCCGCACTGCTCGAGCAGTATGTCGCCTCCCTGGCGGAGCACCTGCAGCGCTGGCCGTCGAGTCCCACCGCGGCCCGCGCGCGGCTGTGGCTGGCGCGGGTTCGTAGCCAACAAGGCGAGTGGCGAGAGGCGATTTCCCTCTACAGTGGCATTCCCAGCGATGCCGAGGATTTCGCCGCCGCGCTCCGCGAGATTGCGGCCTGCTGCGATGGCGCCTTGGACAACCTCTCTGAAGATGCGCGGCGGGACGAACTGCTCACAGAAGTGACGAACTGGTTGACGCGGGCCATCACCACGGGCGACGGACGCCTGCCGGAACGCTGGAGCACAACCCAACGCGAAGCACTACTCGCGCTGGCACGATTCAGGCTGCGGCATCAGCCCGAAAAACTCGCCGAGCTGCAGCCGGTTCTCGAGGCGGCCGGCGCCGGAGCGACGACCGAGTGGCTGGCCGAGGCGCGATTGCTAGTCGCGGTTTCGACGATCGCCTCGGGCGACGTCAATGCGGCGACAACGATGCTCGACCAGATGCGCTTGGATTCACCCGAAGTACAACTGGAGATCTTGGTCGGAATCGACCAGATCGCGCGGCAAATGCCGCCTGAACAGAAGAGCCAATTGGCTGGTGTGCAGGTGCAGCTTGCCGAGGCGATTGCGCCCTATGAGCAACGACTGGGCGAGGCGCAGCGGCGGGCCTGGAAACTGTCATGGGCCCGCGCGCTGGCCGCCCTGGGACAGGCGGACCAGGCGCTCGCGCACTTTCAAGACGTCATCGAGCTAGCGCCTGACGAAGAAGTGCTCGAGGACTGCGCCGCTCTGCTCGCTCAGCGCGGAGATCACCAGTCGCTCGAGGCGGCGCTGCCGATATGGCGGCAGCTCGAACAAACTGCCACTTCGGGGAGCCCGCGCTGGTTCCGTGCCAAGTACCAGATGGCGCTGGCCCATCATAGTCTCGGCGCGCCTGAGCGGGCCGCGAAGATCATCCGCGTCACGCAAGTCTTGCATCCCGAGCTGGGCGGCCCCGAGCAACGCGAGCAGTTCCTCGCGCTGCTGGCTCAGTGCGAGCCCTAGCGCCGCGAGCCGAAGTCCTGACTTACCACGGGCCCCGCACGTAGTACACGCCAAACTGCGTGGTGTCGTTGGGCCACAGCGGCGTGGGAGCAAACCCGGCCGAGTACCCTGTTCCCGGGAAGTTGCGCCCGAACTGGTGGTAAATCGGCACGATCCGCGTGTTGGTCACGCCCCAGCCGTACTCGGTGTGCAGTTCGGCGGTCGGCGGAACGACCAGCGACACGGGCACGCCCCAGGACGTGTGGTAGTAGTTGCCGTGCCAGGCGTACATCTGCGCGCGGTACTGCGCGATCGCGTTCATCGGCGTCTGCTCGATGGCGCGGGCCGGCGAAACCAGCATTCCGCAAAGCAGCGCTGCAGCAACGGCGCTGAGGAGGCAGCATCGATTCATCGCGGGGGGTCCTTGTCGTGAACCGAATGATGGGGTGAGGTTGAGCTATTTGAACCAGAGCACGCTGGTCTTCGTCCAGCCACCGTGGGGATGGTAGCGGTAATAGTTTCGCGCGTGTTTGTACAGGAACTCGTGCGGCATCAGCGGCTGATAAGTGATCCAGGTGTGCCCCACGAGCGGCGGTGTCGGATGCGGGGAGAGATACATCTGAGACGGCACGCCACCGGCCGGTCCGGGTGGGACGTAGTAGTTGTAGAACAAGTCCGGCGAGGCCTGGACATGCGGGCAGAACGGTTCGCGCGCCGCGGCGATTGTCGGAGCCAGCGCGACGATGACGGTCGCGACCACCAGTAGCAGGATGCCTCCAAAAAGCGTGCGCTGCATCGGTCTGTTCCTTGAACCAGGGTTCGGCAAAGGCGAGGTCGCCGCGCTCGCAAGCAACGTCGACGGACGTGCGCCACGGGACGTCAGCAGGCGAGGCTGACGTCGCGTGGCGTGGTTTCGAGGTGGGCCTTTCTTCGCGGGGTGCGGCCGACGTCGTCAGCCGCCACTGGTGATGGTTCGCGTGGGTACGATCCATCGGGCAGGAGTTGGAGTTTCGGGCCGGCCTGTAGCAGTCCCTTCACCCCAACCACAACTTCGGATGATGCCGCAGGTACGGGTGAGTCTTTGCGTAGCGAATTGGGCAGTGGCTCGTATTGTGCGGGCCATACAGTCGTCACAGCTTGGGTTTTTCGCCGCGTCACCGGTATAATCGTCACAGTCCGACCGCATCGCCCGCCGGCGTGCGGCCGGAACCCAGCGCGCGATTCAGCCCCGCAGTCGTCACGGAGGGCGGCACACGTCGAGACCCCCTCCACCGCGCCTTTTGCGGAAGTTGTTTCCTAACAACAATTTGCAACGAGGGTCCGTTTTGGTTCGATCCCGCCGCCCAGCTAAGCGCAAGGCGTCCCGTAAGGCGACCAAGTCCGACGCCTCGAAGAACGGCCGCGCTGCGGCCAACGGCCAGAGCGGTCCCTCGCGCCCGCGCACCAAACGCCGTCGCGCGACGGCGGAATCTCTGGCGGCCAAGCAGCGCGAAATATCGGTCAGCGAGTTCTTCGCCAAGAACCGCCACCTGCTCGGCTTCGACAATCCACGCAAGGCGCTGCTGACCACCATTAAAGAGGCCGTCGACAATGCCCTGGATGCCTGCGAAGAGGGCGGCATCCTGCCGGAGGTGTGGGTGCACGTCGAACAAACTGCACCCAACCGGTACAAGATTGGGGTGCAGGACAACGGCCCGGGCATCCTCAAGAAACAGATCCCCAACATCTTCGGCAAGCTGCTCTACGGCTCCAAGTTCCACCGCCTGCGGATGAGTCGCGGACAACAGGGCATCGGCATCAGCGCGGCCGGCATGTATGGCCTGCTGACCACCGGCAAGCCGGTCAAGATCATGTCGAAGACAGGTCCGCGCAAGCAGGCGCACTACTACGAGATTCGCATCGACACGAAGCTCAACCGGCCCGAGATCGTCAACAACCGCGGCGACGGGGTCGATATCCCGCCCGGCGAGAAGGGCGCCGCGGCCATCGCCAAACACGGCATTGAATGGGTCGAGGTGCAGCACGGCACGAGGGTGACCATTGAGTTGGAAGCGCGCTACCAGCGCGGACGCGGCAGCGTCGACGACTATCTCGAACAGACCGCCATCGCCAATCCCCACGTGCACTTGCACTACATCGATCCGGACAACAACTCGCGCGAGTTTCCGCGCGTCACCGACGAGCTGCCGCCAGAGCCTTTGGAAATCAAGCCGCATCCCTACGGAGTCGAACTGGGGCGACTGGCGACGCTGCTCAAAGACACCAAGTCGACAACGCTCACGCAGTTCTTAACCGGTTCGTTTTCACGGGTGAGCCCCAAAGTCGCGCAGCGCATCTGCGAAGCGGCCGACCTCAGCACGCGGACATCGACCGGCAAGCTCATCGGTGAAAAGGTCGAGCGCCTCTACAAGGCCATCCAAGACACCAAGATCGGCAATCCTTCGACTGACTGCGTCACGCCGATTGGCGAGCCGACGCTGCTCAAAGGACTGCACCAGGTCGTTCCCGCCGAGTTCTACGTGGCGGCGACGCGTCCGCCGGCCGTCTATCGCGGCAACCCGTTTGTGATTGAGGTGGCGCTCGCCTACGGGGGCTCGACCGGAGCGCAGCGCGTTTCGCGCGAGGGACTGACCGAGATGCTCGGCGAGAGCGACTCGCGGACGTTGCGGCAGTTTCTCAAGAACACGTTCAACGGCGTGGGGGCCGAAGTCGCGGACCGCATTCTCAAGGAGGCCGACGTCGGCGTTCGCGTTTCGCCCGCCCGGCTGAAACCGAAACAGATCGATCGACTGCACGAAGCGATGCAAAGCGTGACGCTGGACGAAGGCCAGACGATGAACCTCATCCGCTACGCCAATCGCGTCCCGCTGCAATTCCAGCAAGGCGCATGCGCGATCACGCAGGCCGTGATGAACATGAACTGGCGCAGTTACGGGCTGAGCCAATCGCGGGGATCGCTGCCCTCGGGACCCTTGACGCTACTGGTCCATATGGCGAGCGTCTGGGTGCCCTTCACCAGCGAATCGAAAGAAGCCGTGGCCGGCTATCCCGAGATTCTTCGGGAGCTGCGGCTGGCGCTGCAAGCGGCCGGACGCAAACTCAGCATGTATCTTCGCCAGCGGCAACGAGTACGCGACCAGGGAGAGCGGCGGAACCGCTTCCTGCGGTATCTGGGCGAAGTGGCCACCGCCGTGCACCGCATCAACGACGCGAATCGCGACGAGCTTTACGAGCGGCTGGTGAAGATGGCAAAACGCAAAACGAGCGAAGCGGATTCCCGGTTCGACAATCGCGGCCGCCGCATCGACCCTGACGAGTCCGACTTCGGCGAGAACGTGCTGATCGTCGACCCCACGGCTCCCGCCAATGCATCCGCTCCCGAAAACGAATAACAGGTGACCTCGCAACATGGCCAAGCGTGCCCGCCGTTCTCCTGCGCGAACCAAGACGACCAACAAAGGCCGCCGCTCGCTCGCGCCCGTCGACAAACGCACGCTGTCGCAACTGGTCGGCTTGGCGGACACGGTCAGTACGGCGGCCACACGACGCCGAGCTCCACACGTCGACGTGCCGACGCGCTCGTTGTCCAACGTGCGCTACAACAAGTCCAAGCGCTTTCTGGAAATGGGCAAGGCGACCAATCGCCGGGAGCTCTTCAACCTGAACCAGGCCAAGAGCTACATGCAGACCATGCTGGTAGCCAGCGGCTGCAAGCAGCTCATCGACGAAAGCAAGACCACCAGCATTCGAGGACTCTTCTACCTGCTCAAGCACACCATCGAAGGCACCCAGGAAGAGACCTTCGACACGCAGAACGAGTGCGACCCGGTGATCGAGGACCTGGAAGTCACGCTCAACGCCTTGCGCGAAGAGCTGCACCTTTATGCCCAAACCAAAGGCGCGATGGTGGGCCAGATCGTGATCGTCGATCGCGGCGACGAAATCGACTGTTCGCGGATGGGATCAGGCGGCTACGCCATTCCGTCGATCGTCGAGAAGGACGTCATCCAGTTCAAGAAGCACAGCGCCAAGTTCGTGCTGCACGTCGAAAAAGACACGGTCTGGCAGCGCTTCAACGAAGACAAGTTCTGGCGAACGCACAACTGCATTCTCACGCACGGCGGTGGCCAGCCGCCCCGCGGCGTCCGGCGATTGCTGCACCGGCTGCACACGGAACTCAAACTGCCGGTCTACTGCCTGCTCGATAACGACCCCTGGGGGTACTACATCTACAGCGTCATCAAACAGGGATCGATCAACCTGGCCTACGAGTCGCGCCGCATGGCGATTCCCGAAGCCCGCTTTCTGGGGCTGCGGTCGCTCGACTTCGGGCGTTGCGAACTGACTCCCAGCGTGACGATCAACCTCAGCGACCAGGATCGCAAACGGGCCAAGCAAATCGCCGACTACCCCTGGTTCAAGCACAAGAAGCCCTGGCAAAAGGAAATCGCCCGCATGCTGGACAACGGGTTCAAGCTCGAAGTCGAGTCGCTGGTGAGCAAGGACATCAGCTATGTGACCGAGGAGTACGTCCCCGAGCGTCTGCGGCAACGCGATTGGCTGGATTGACAGGGAGTTGCGTCGCGGCGCCGCAGCGATCTGCTTGGCCTACGAGCGCGCCGTTCTACAATGACGCTGCCACACCCGAAGTGCAGCACCGTCGCTGCTGGGGGGCGTACGCAAATCGGAACCGGACGCAGAAGGAGCTCTCGCGTGCCGCGCCACATCACCAAGCCCACGCGGATCGAGGCAGCCGGCAACCTGCCGAAGGTCATCGAAGAATACGTCGGGGTGGTCAACTCAAAGACGCCCGAGGTGAGCATCGCCATGATGCGCAGCCCGTCGGGCTGGACCGAGCCGGGGCAACGTCCCGAGTTCGATGAGTACACCGTCGTGCTGCGCGGCACTTTGCACGTGAAGTACTGCGGCGGCGAATTCGACGTCGGCCCTGGTGAAGCCGTGATCGTGCACGGTGGCGACTGGGTTCAGTACAGCACGCCCGACGACGATGGTGCAGAGTACCTCGCGGTCTGCACGCCCGCCTTCTCACCGGAAACGGTACATCGCGATCGGGACTGACGACTCAAAGCAGTCGTCGGTTTCGGCTCAGACCGAAGGCGAGAGCACCAGCTTGCCCGAGATCGTTCCCTGCTGGCCGATCGTGTTTTCCTCTTGCAGCTTGTGGGCGGTCGCTGCCTCAGAGAGCGGAAGCATACGGTCGATCCGCGGGTGCAACTGTCCGGCAGCCAACCAGCGGTTGATGTCTTTGGCCGCCCGCTGCTGCTCTTCCGGCGCCGCGTTGAACATCGCGAAGCCCTTCAGCGTGCAGTCTTTGACGTAGAACGGGCCAACTGGAAACGTCGGTCGCGCTTCGCGTCCGGCCATGATGATCATCCGCCCGCGCCGGGCCAAAAGCGGCACCGTGCGCTCAAAGTCCGGCTCGCGGAGAGTTTCCCACCACACGTCCACGCCATCAGGCGCCGCTTCACGAATCGCGGCATCCACGTCCTGTGTGCGGTAGTTGATCGCCACGTCGGCACCCAGCGCGCGACAGGCCTCGACGCGCTCGTCGCTGCCGGCAGTGGTGATCACCCGCGCACCGATCTCTTTGGCCATCTGAACCACGGCCGATCCCACGCCTCCCGCGCCGCCATTGACGAACAGCGTCTCGCCGCGAGCCAGTTGCGCATCGCGCACGACGCCCAACCATGCCGTGATGCCCACCAGGGCAATGGCCGCGGCTTGCGCATCGCCCACGCCGTCGGGAGTGGGGTACAACCAACACTCATCGACGCAGGCAAACTCAGCGAAGGTGCCCTGGCGGCCGAGCAATCCCTGATTCGATCCCCACACCCGCTGCCCCGGGCGCAGTTGCTTGACTTCCGGCCCCACGGCTTCCACGGTGCCCGCCAAATCGCAACCGACAATGAACGGCTGCGGCAGCGCCATCTGCACCGCGCCTGATCGAATGTAGGTGTCGATCGGGTTGACCGCCACGGCAGCCACGCGCACGAGCACCTGACTCCCGCCCGTCGAGGGCTGCGGTAGATCGCCGTAGGTGATCACTTCAGGCGGGCCGGTTTTCTCGATGTAGGCAGCTTTCATCGCGTGGTCGCAATCGGCTCGATGGTTCGGGAGATGCCGAGGCACGGTCCGGCAGGTCGCTCATTATTCAGCAGCCCACGGCGCGCAGCAAATGCAACGACCCCCATGAGAGTCGGGCGGAGTCTGCACACCGCAAATGACATCGCACTACGGCCCGTGGTAGGCTCTACCGCGACCAGTGGAGACGCGCCTGCCGGGCATCGATGCCATGCTGACGACCGTTGCGGAACACCTCTACGATCACCCGAAGTACTACGATCTTGTCTTCGGTTCGGACTGGCGGGCCGAGTTTCAATTCCTCACGGCCTGTTTCAAGCAGTTCAGCACGCGACGCGTCCGCACGCTGTTCGAACCGGCCTGCGGCACAGGGCGATTGCTCTTTCGTCTCGCCCGGGCCGGCTACTGCGTGGCCGGCAACGATCTGAACCCGCGGGCGGTGGACTATTGCAATCGCCGGCTTGCGCGTCACGGCTTCCGGCCCACGGCCGTTGTCGGGGACATGGCCGATTTTCAACTGCGGCGGCCGGTGGATGCCGCGTTCAATCTGATCAACAGCTTCCGGCATCTGCCCACTCAGGAAGCTGCCGTCGGTCATCTGCGGTGCGTCAGCCGGGCGCTGCGTCCGGGCGGATTGTTCGTGCTGGGATTGCATCTCACGCCCGTCGCCGGAGTTCGCTGTACGGAAGAATCCTGGTCGGCGCGGCGCGGTCATCTGGCGGTGAACAGCCGCATGTGGAGCACCCACGTCGACCAGCGACGCCGCCGTGAGGAGGTGTCGATGACCTTCGATATCTACACCCCGCGGCATCAGTTTCGCTTGACCGAAGAGATCACCTTCCGCACGTATACCGCGGTGCAGATGCGGCGGCTGCTAAGCGATCAGAAGGACCTGGAGCTGATCGACTCGTTCGATTTCCATTACGACATCAATCATCCCGTCGCGGTCGACGCCCAGACCGAAGACGTCATCTACGTGCTCCGCCGTCGTTGACCTTACAGCGCGAAACCGCATGACGCGGCGCGGACATGGCTCGTGTATACTCCGTGTAGCCCGCGGCATTCACCGACAAGACGCTGCGTGGTGCACGCTGGGGCAAATAGAACCGACGCAGATGCCGACGAACTGCTTCACTGACGCTGAACGCGCACAATACGAGTGCGATGGCTACCTCATCGTGCGCGGACTTTTCGGTGCCGACGAGATGCAGACGTTGATCGAACACGCCAAGGCGGACGCTGAGCTCACGGCCGGTTCGTATCAGCGGCGCGACGCCAGTGGAATGGGCACCAAGCTGACGCTTTGGAATCACGCCGGCGATGACTTGTACGGCCTGATCGCCCGTATGCCGCGCATCGTCGATCGTATGGAACAGCTACTGGGCGGTGAAGTCTATCATTGGCACACGAAGATGATGCTCAAAGAGCCCCATGTGGGCGGCGCGTGGGAATGGCATCAAGACTACGGCTACTGGTACGACAACGGATGTCTGTATCCGCTGCTGGCGAGCTGTCTGACGGCCGTCGATCGCGCGAGCAGGGCCAATGGCTGCCTGCAAGTGCTCAAGGGTTCGCACCAAATCGGGCGCATCGATCACGGCAAGACGGGCGACCAAACCGGTGCCGACATGGAGCGGGTCGAAGTCGCCCTCGAGCGGCATGAGCTGGTGTACATCGAGGCCGATCCGGGAGACGCAATCTTCTTTCACTCAAACCTGCTGCACCGCTCGGACCAGAACACCTCGCCTGATCCCCGTTGGTCGCTGATCTGCTGCTACAACGCGGCCCGCAACAACCCCTACAAAGAGTCGCGCCACCCGATCTATCACCCTCTGGAAAAAGTGGCCGACTCGGCCATTCGCGATTGGGCGCGCGGCGCCGCGGCTTCGTAGAGGTTGGTCAGCGACGAAAGCACGTTGTCGGCCCGAAGTCGTGGCGTCGTTCACCGCGCGGCAGGACGGCGCTGTAAGCTGAGCACGATGCCAATCAGGCAGACAATGCCTCCCAACGCTGCAGCCCCAAAGCCGACCCAAGCCTGGTTTTCGATGGCCAACACCTGGGCGTCGCGGACCAGTTCGAACTGCTCACGTTGACTCATTTGGTCATCGCCCACGGGGATTTGCTCCAGAGAGCGCGGCATCCGCGACCATTCAATCCAAAGCTGCGCAGGACTTGCCGCTTCGATATCAGCGCGATGGGCTGCACGATCGGTTTCGATGCTGGCTTGCTCGGCCACTCCGGCGGCTTTCGAATTCAGCAATCCCCAACCAATGCCAACCGCGACGATGATCGCGCCCACGAACGCCATCGCGTGCCCGGGCCCCCAGGCGCGGGGACGCGCGGCGGTCACAGATGCGTCCGCAACTCTCTCCAAAGAATTCAGCCCGCGCATCGTCGGCACGCGAAGCACCGCCCCGCACGCGCAGGTAACCTCAAGCCCGGCCTGGTCGGGCCTGACTTCCGTGCGGTGACCGCACTGGCAGGGGAGTAGATAACGCGCGCTCATCACTAGTGCTCCGTCAACACGTAATATTCAGGTGCGAGTTGTCCGGCGGAGCACTACGATGTTGTCTGCGCCAAAGCACTTGCGTCTTTGGCGAACGTTTCGCGTCGCCCGAATGAATCGGGCAGACGCTCCACTAGGTGGTCTCGTGTGCGGTCAATGCCGCCCTAGTATCGAGCTGCATTTGTCGCCGGCTTATTTCATTCAGGAATGGCCGAACCTCGATTGGCCCACCACGGCAGAGACAGGCCACCGTCGACTTGCAGCGTGCTGCCGGTGATGTAGTCGCTGGCCGGGTCGCTGAGGAAGACGACCGCACGGCCGATCTCCTCAGGGTTGGCCAATCGCCCCCACGGCATCTTCGCCCCGCCGGCGGCGATTTCCTGCTCGCTGAAGTGCTTGCGTTCGCCGGGCGTGTCCGTCCACCCCGGGTGGACGATGTTCACGCGAACCCGATGTTCGACGAGCTCGATGGCGGCCGTCCGCGCCATCTGGTCGACGGCGGCTTTAGCTGCATTGTAGGCCATCGATCGCGGGACGGCCAAAACAGCATGCGGCGAACCGATGGCCACGATCGCTCCCCCCTGCCCGGCGGCAATCATCTGCTTCGCCGCGCCGCGGACCAGGTAGAAGCTCCCCCAGAAAGTGACATCGATTGTCCGCCGAAAGGTTTCCAGATCGGCTTCGTAAAACAGCGATCGTTTGCTGAAGGCCGCATTGGCAACCGCAACATCGAGTCTGCCGAGCGCGTCGACCGTTTGACCAACAAGCGCCTCGACGACACCGACGTCGGCCACATCGCCTGTGTGCACGTAGACTCTGCGGCCGCTGCCTTCGATTGCCTCGGCGGTCTGCCGCAGCTCGGAACTGTGCTCGAGATCGTTGACCGCCACATCCGCTCCGGCCGCGGCAAGCGCTTTCGCGGTCGCGCTGCCGATTCCGCGCGCGGCTCCGGTCACCACGGCCACTCGGCCATCGAGTGTCATTGCGTCAAAGCCTCCGAATTGGTGGTCTGCTGGCGTCTACCGGAATGCTAGCGGGAAGCCGTTCATCTCGACAGCAGCAAGGGCGCGCCTACCAGGATGCAGGTGCAATGCCCTCGCAGTCTGCCGTCGGTTGCCGGAAAAAAAGTCGGCCGCTGGCGGGATTTGCTTGTATGGACCGGCGTTCGCGGAGCGCTAGAATTCCATGACCGGCAGCTCGTTCACAAAGCACTCCACCCTGAAGCACGCGTGTCCGCTTCTGCTGAAGACCATGAGTGGATAAGTTGATTGACCGGCTTTCGGGTGCCAATCGAACAACCTCCATCGCTTCACAACCGGCAGTGAATATAGGAAGACTGGGCAACACAGTGGGTCGATCCTATTAGCTCACCCAGGTCGAATTCCTTACCAAACGCCGACGACAGCCGACAACTCGCCAAATGGTGGTAGAATTTGTTGGAAATTAGTGAACGAGCTTGACATAATCCGTGATCCGGGAGGGTCGCAACCTAGACGCCATCTTCAAACTGCAGAGAGCGTTTACCCACCTGAAAGCCTCTGCGAAATGGCCCGCCGTGCCAGCGCAACAGCGACGTTCCGAACCCGGTATTTGGTGTTTCTCTCCCCCGCTGCGGCCGCCCTTCTTACAGGAGAGCCCCGTTGTACGACGCGCTATTAGAAGACCTCGACGAAGAACGTAACGGACTGGCTGAGGAGGATGCCGAAGAGGCGGTGAAGACCGCTTCCGCCGATTCGGACACCGACGACGACTTCGAAGATGTCGATGCCAACGCCACCGAATCGGTCGACGATGCGAGCAGTGTCGCGCGCGCCGATGAGCTACTGGGCGAAGATGACTCAGAGTCCTGGTCGGACGATCCCGTGCGGATGTATCTGACCCAAATGGGCGAGATCCCGCTGCTCACCCGCAAAGAAGAGATTGCCCTGGCCAAAGAAATCGAAATCACCAGGGCCAAGTTTCGCCGCAAGTTGCTCGAATGCGACATGTTCCTGCGGGCTGCAGTGAAGGACCTCCGCCGGGTCTTCAACGGCGAGTTGCCGTTCGATCGCACCGTACAAGTTTCGGTGACCGACCGTTTGGAGAAAGATCAGATTCAAGGGCGTCTGCCGCACAACCTGCGGACGCTCGAAACTCTGCTCAAGCGGAATCGTCGCGACTATCGGATCGCCACCGGCAAACGGTTCCGCAAGAAGCAGCGTCAAGACGCCTGGACGAGGCTGGGGCTGCGGCGACGTCGCGCGGTGCGGTTGGTCGAAGAACTCGGCCTCAGGACGCAGCGCATCGAGTTGAAGATTCCGCAACTCTATGACTACCAACGTCGAATCGAGGAGTTGCGCTCCAAGATCGCCGACCACAAGCGGCACCGCGGTTCGCCCGCCGATCGTGAGCCGCTGATTCGCGAGTACCGCAACATCTTGCGCGGTATGCAGGAGACGCCCACCAGCCTGCGGAGTCGCGCTCGCTACGTGCGGCTTGAATATGCCAAGTATCAGCGCGCCAAACGCGGCCTATCGGAAGGTAACCTGCGGCTGGTGGTCTCCATCGCGAAGAAGTACCGCAACCGCGGTCTGAGCTTCCTGGATCTCATTCAGGAAGGTAACGCCGGCCTGATGCGGGCCGTTGACAAGTTCGAGTACCGTCGCGGCTTCAAGTTCTGCACCTATGCCACCTGGTGGATTCGGCAGGCCATCACCCGCGCGGTCGCCGACCAGAGCCGCACGATTCGCATCCCCGTGCACATGGTCGAAACCATGTCCAAGGTGCGCAACGTCGCCCGGCGCTTGCAGCAAGAGTTGGGTCGCGAAGCCACCGTCGAGGAAATCGCTCGCGAATCGGGCACGCCCATCGACGAGACGCGCCGTGTGATGATCATGTGCCGCTATCCGATCAGCCTCGATCGGCCCGTCGGCAACAGCGAAGACAGCCAGTTTGGCGACCTGCTGCCCGACTCGGCGGCCGAAAGTCCGGCCAACGGCGCGGCTCAAGAGATGCTGCGTGGGCGGATCAACAAAGTCCTCAAGACGCTCTCCTACCGCGAACGCGAGATCATCAAGCTCCGCTACGGTCTCGGCGACGGCTACAGCTACACGCTCGAAGAAGTCGGTCACATCTTCAAAGTGACCCGCGAACGAATTCGCCAGATCGAAGCCAAAGCCGTCCGCAAGCTCCAACAACCCAGTCGCAGCCAAGAACTGTCGGGCTTCCTCGACTGAGTCGCTGACGTCGAATCGTCAGACGCCAACTCCATCGGCGGGCCCTCGGGCCCGCCGATTTTTGTTCCTGGTGGATTTACAGGGAAGGCCGATGACTTGATCCACGACTGTGTTTGTCAGGGCGAGCCTTAATCGACCATTGACTGGCAGAACGCAGGCTAGTTAAACGGCTGAGAGAAACGAAAACGGGCCGTGCTGAATCCGCATGTTCGCGTGCCGGTCTTCGTGTCGAAGGTCTCGAGGTAAGCAGCGCCGCAGCCGATTCCGAAGACGGCAACGGCCTCATCTGTCACTTGCATTTCGACAACGTGAAAACCTGGGCCGCTGAAGTCCACACTCATCCACCCCGCCCGGACTTCGGTTGACCAAAGGCTGACGCCGCTGTGTCGGTCAACGGCGTAGAGGCTATAAGGAGTTGGATGGGAGCCATGAAGCGCAACATATGCAGCGTCGTCCTTCACGGCTACTGAAGCGGAGTCAACGTATGCGTAGCGATGGTCGACTGGGAACTTGAACGTGCCACTTGGCGCCTCGACGGCCAAGGTGTCACCGTCATCGCTTATATGGCCGTCCATCCGACGTAGCATCGGCAGCGCATCGACCGCAGCCTTGTTGTCCTCGCTGTCGTTTTCTGGCGATATGCCGAGCGCCTGGACTAGCGGCAACCTGATCCAACTGCGGTTATAGCCGTCGACCTTCAGCACGCATTCGTTCCAGATTCTTGGAATTTGAACGTGCGTGCGCCTTTCTACGAGGCCGAGGAATCGAGAAACTGCGATCTCGTTAGCGGGTACAAGTCTGTCCTGAGTCTCCTCCGGCATCGTTCGGCGCACTCGTTCCCATCCCGCTGCAATGGCGATCGTGTCATCTGCGCCGGTGACGAGTGCGTCGAGTTCTTCGGCACTGGCCTCCTGGCAATGCCGAACTACACTCGACGTCAGCCAGCCCGGACTCGTCAGGTTGACCGCGACCTCCTGTCGAGGGAACGGAGGGGCCTTCTCGCTGACCCAGTGCGCATTCTCGCTGCCAGCGTCGAAGTAGACCAAAACGGCGCCAGGGATCAGCCCGACGATCGCGGCAAATACAACGGCGACTACTGCGAAAACGCGCCTCATGCTGCGATTGTCATCATTGGGCCGCTGCAGCTCAAATCGAGTCGCCGGCGGACGATGGCGCGAAGACGAGGCTCATGCTAAATCACCGGGCAATGCCCTCAGTTCGGTGAAGAGCTTGTTCTCGCGCTCACCGCTGTGTCTCTGTCATCAGCCGCGCTTGCGGCCAATGAACCGGTAGTACGGCACGCGGGCCAGCGGCAGATAGGGCACAGGAGCGCGATGCTCGCTGACGGTCAGCGGCTCCAGGCGGCTGTGGAGAAAGGGAACGTGATCGGGGTTCAAGTGCACGTTGTCGGTCGCAAACCAGATGGGCCAGAACGTGCGGGTGGCCCAGCCGTGACGGGCCCAACCTTGATGGGGATGCTTTCGCGAGACGTAAAAGTCGACGACGCCCAGCAGGCCGCCGGGACGCAATAGCGAGAGCGCGTGTTCGATGGCGGCGAACCAATCCGGGATCATCGTCAATGAGTAGGCGAAGGTCACCACGTCCGCCTCTTGCTCAGGCGGCACAAACCTCGTCGCGTCAGCCTGCACAACCTCGACGTTCGCCCAGTTGTTTTCCGCCACCCGCCGCCGCGCCACCTCGACCAGCGGCTCGCACAGATCGACCAGGTAGACCTTCGCGAGACCTGGCAGCCGGGGCGCCAGATGAGAAAGATTCGCGCCCGTACCACCTCCCAGATCGACCCAGACGCCGCCCGTCGGTGCGTCGATCATTTTGTAGAGTTCGGCGCGACCGCGCAGCAACCGCTCGCGAAACCTGTCGTAGTGTTCGGCCTGCTTACGGTAGAAGCTGTCCAGGCGCTCCTGATGCGTACCGCCCCGAATGGGATGCGCGACGAGTGACCAAAGCGTGCGAAAATCGGAGGCCTGCATGACGCGGTCGCTTGCTGGGCTTGCCGGGCGGTAGCCGGCTGTCGTCTACTTATGCTGGAGACAAATCGGCGATGTGGAAGCTGCCATAGGTGTGCACGCGATCGCGCGCGTGCAATGCATCGGCTAGCGACCGATGGTAGCGGAGCACGTCGCCCACGCGGCACAATTGCCCGTTGCTGCGCACCTCGACCGCGTCGACGAACCGCGAATGCAGGCCACCGCTGCGCCAGATCACCCGGGCTTGCGGCGCGCTGCGATCGATGATGGCCTGCCACTGCGATTTCAACACGCCCGGCGCAACCGTTGCCAGCCAATCCATATGATCGAGCAGCACGAATCGCGATATCTGCCCCTGGTAGTTTGTCAGGAAATCCAACACTGATGTGGTGTGAACGCTAATCCGCTCGGCGAGACCACTCTTCAACCGCTCAAAGTTTTCGCGGCGCAAATACTCCGGGCAGCACTCCGGCGTGTACTGCCCGGTGAGGTAGACGCGCCAGAAATAGTTGTCGCGAAGTGGCAGACAGGTGAATACGGCTTCCAGGCAATCCTCAACGAAGCGGACGACGCCGCCCTGATACTCGTCCTCGAGATGCCTCCGCTGTTGTCGCGGCACGCCGACTAGCGATAGCGTCGTGTCGCGCCCGAGCATGAAGCGCAGCGTGCGTGACCAGAAGACGTCGCGCAAGCGGGCATCGTAGATCTGCCGCTGCTCTTCCACGCAGGCGGCTTCCAGGATTCGCTCCACCGCGTCGCGAACCCGGACGAACCGATCGATATAGGTGTTCACCAGGCGAGCCACGATGCCGGACGTGCCGTGAAAGTAGAACGAAGTCCGCCAGCCTCGCCCGGAAAAGAAGTTGATGTGACGGTCCCAATAGACCTGCGCGGTCGGAGAGAGATCACCGCGCAGCACGTCCTGATAGGCTTCCCGGTAGTCCGGCAGCCGTCCGCGGCCGAACATCTCGAAGAACGTGTCGAAATCGAGATGGCGAATCGCCGCCAGCTTCAATTCGAGCAGCGCGTTCTGCCGCGGGTTCAGATCGACGGCGTGGATGTGCTGCGGCCCCAGCAGGGCATAGTCCAGCACGTTGCAGCCCGCCGAGGTGATCGCAAGCAGGCGGTCGCCCGCTGAAAGGCCGAGTGCCACGCGATCCAGCCGCGGATCTTCCCAGCAGGTGTTGTAGACGAGGTTGTGACTGTGAACGAAGCGAAACCACCGCGCGCCCACCCAATCCATCAGACCCAACAAGGTGCCCTTCCCCCTTCCGTACCCGTAGCTGCCGAATGTCGAGTCGATGCGCGGCCCAGCACTCAGCAATTGAAACCGAACTCAGTTGACCGTGGCGAGTGCGGCGGTTTCGGGATCGAGACCGGCAGGCAATTGTTGCCCGACCAACGCCGCATCCCAGAAATACTGCCGCGCGCGGTCGCCGCGGATGCCAACATACGAAGTCGGCCGCTCGGTCCAACATCCGCTGTTGAGAAAGTGTAGCTGATATTCGCTGTGATCGTTCGCCACGTGCGTATGGCCCAGAATCACACCGTCGAACCGACGCTGCCGGGCTTCGCGCAGCGCGGCACAGCGCAAGGCTTCCACCACCTGGCAAAACCGTTTCGAGCGTCGTTTCAGCGAACGTGCAAGCTGATGCGTCGGGTCGAGCCACTGGCAGCCGCGATAGATCGCGTCTGCGCTACCGATGACTAGCCGCGGTAACTCGAGCGAGCGATCCCAACGATCGCCATGCACCACCAGGTACCGGCGATTCCCCACGGCGAGCGTCATCTCCTCCCGCTGCTCCAGGCCCAACACAGCATGTGCGAACTCACCGTCCGGATCGTGATTGCCGCGCAGCCACACCAACTCGGTTTGACGCGATATGCGGCGCAGCATGCGTAACACTAGAAGGTCGCCCGGACGCAGGCGATCGACGCGAGGCGAATCGAAGAGATCGCCAGCGATGATGAGCCGATCAGCTTCGACGCGGTCTAGAAACTGCAAGAACTCGGTGGTTCGTGAATTGCGTGCGCCCAAGTGTACGTCGCTGACAACAACCGTTTCGAAGCGATTCATGCGCTGCCCGTTGAATGAAAACATCCATGTCGCCAGAACTCCTATGCGCATCATCGGTCGGCGGCATGTCGGGGCCGTTTATGCCGGGTTAGATCTCTGTAAAGAGAGCGGCCGACACGCCAGACAACCACCGTGCCAGCCCGTCCTGCTAGCGCTGCTGCCGTAGTTGGCCGCGATGCTTACGCTCCCGGCGACCGATCTGCGGCTGCCGCGTGCGGCCCTCGGTAACGCTCAATCGGAGCGTGGCCCAGGTTCCACCCAGCGTCTGGACCCCTTGACACGGATGGGCCGGCTACTAACAATGCGGCTGGTCGGACCGCCTTTGCACCCGAGTTGAGAACGAACGGGTATGGCGGTTTTTTCTTTGGCACAACGACGTCTCCGGTGGTTCCACTCGCTGGTGGTGCCCTACGTTGCCTGCGCGCTCGTCGGCCACGGGCTGCATCTTCTGCCGCACTGCAACCACCAGCATCATCCCGCCGCTCGCCACGTCCCCCATTCGCACGGCGCGCATCACTCGCATCATGGGTGCGTTGCCGTTCGGGATGATACGGATGAAACGGCATCGGCTTCGCCCCGATTCGTCGACCCCGAGACGGTCCACGTTCACGACTGCATGATCTGCGTCGTCACCGGGCAGTCGCAATCCGACGACGCATCGTTCGAGACCTTCGAAGACGCTGCCGGTTCGACCTCAGCACCATGCCGTACGCTCTTCGACGCGTCACCGGCAGCGGCGTTCCAACCGCGGGCTCCACCCGCAATCTACGGCGCATGAAGGCCGGGCCTTTGGCGATTGCCTTTTCGTTCCGCTGTTGAACGAGATGTGCTGCGCGAGCCGTTACTCCGCTGATGCGTTCGCGCTGCTGGATTGAGTTTGAGTTTCTAGCACAATCCGTTTGCCTCATGCGCTGACCAATTGCCGCCGCACTGTCCGCCGATCGATCCTCGGCGCCCGACAGCACGGCACCCCGAGCGCCACCGGAATGGACTTGTGGTCCCGCCGGCGGCCTGGTGTGCAGCAATTGGTGCGGTCCGACCACTGCGCAACTGCGCGCCGCGCCGGCGGGGCCGGTTAGAGCGCGCCTGTGGATCGGCTGCTGATGTGTATCAGATTTCGACGCAATTTTGGGAACTGCGACATGTCGCGTTCGAGAGCCTTCACACTGATCGAGTTGTTGGTCGTGTTGGCCATCATCGGAATCCTGACGGGACTGTTGATCCCGGCCGTGCAAATGGCACGCGCCGCGAGCCGACGCACGCAGTGTCAGAGCAATTTCCGACAGATCGGCCTGGCCGTGCTGCAGTATGCGGAGGTGAACAATGGAGCCCTCCCAGCCACGCAGCACACCAGCGTCAGTGGCGCTCGCGAAGATTCGTGGATCTACACGATCGCTCCCTTCATGGAAAACGTCGACGCGATACGCATCTGCCCGGACGACCCACAGGCGGACGAGCGTCTCGACGCTCGTTTGACCAGCTACGTAATGAACGATTACGTCACCGTGCCCGATCCGGCGCACGTCACGCCGAAGTTAGCGGTGACTAATCTCAACTTCCTGCACACGCTCTCCGAGACGATCCTGGCGTTCGAAATCGGAGACGAAGTCCCGTTGTCGCTCTACAGCGAGCACATTCACGCCAAGACGTGGTTCAAGCGGAGCAACGTCGAGGACGGACTCGTGTGGGAAGCGATGATCGCCGAAGTCCAGCCCGATCGACACGGGGACGTGGCGCATTACCTTTATGCAGACGGTCGCGTGGCAGCTCTGCCGGCGCTGATCGTCAATGGCTGGGCCGACGAAGTACGCAACTTCGCCATCCCACCACAGAATCACGCCTTGTGGGAGTCGCTCGTGACGCGATAGCCACCCACAACGCGGATTCATCCATTCCGCCAGCGGGATAGTCTCGCGGGCATTCAACAGCTTCTGCGCTGCGCGCTTCGGTATGCGCGGTTCGCTGCCGGATACTTCGCGCGCAGTTGTTCCGAAGCGAAGACGTAGTGTTTGTACCTCACTGCACGAGCAACAAGGAAACTCAGATATGTCGTATCGATTGATAACACTCATCGTCGCCGTCTGCCTCGCCTGCACGTTGAGTGGGCCAGCGCTCGCTCAACACGCGGGGGACATCTTGCTGGAAGTCGAGTCCGGCAAGATCGTCACCGGGCTGATCGATGAAGACAGCGGCACCGTCACGACCGGCGTGCGCGTGTTCGAGTCGGAGTTCGGCGAGATCTTCCCGAACTTCACCGATGAGCCCGGCTTCGACAACGACCCGGGAACTTTCCCCTTCCCCAGCAACATTGGCTTCAACATCCTCGACTCGTTGCGCAAGTGGGACGGCTCAGATTTCGACGCGATTCCTACTGAACAAGTCTCGATCGGGTTCGGACCGCTCACGCCGGTCGCCACGCCGCTGGCTCCGGCAATTGTCCCCGGCTTCACGCTTCCGGTCGCCGCCACGGGCGATTGGCACCGGCATCTGGAGTACACGCTCACCGGTGCGGCAAGCACGGGCATCTATCTGCTCACACTCGAGCTCTTCAGCGACGCATCGGGAATTGACAAGTCCGATCCGTTCTTTTTGGTCTTCAACCAAAACGATACCGAAGAAAACCACGAAGCTGCCGCAGAGTACGTCGAAACGAACATTGTGCCCGAGCCGGCCTCGTGGGTCCTCGGTCTAACGTGTGTCGTGTGCCTTGAGCTGCACCGCCTGCTTCGTCGACGGGCGAAGCCGTAGGGACAGCCACGGTGACGAGGCATTCGTAGGGCCCGTCAAACCATCGCGCGCCGGTTCGGCCATCAGACCGGGCCGGCGTTTTTTTGCTGATCGGCGACTTGAATGGAAATCGTTGACGAGCGACTCTGCGCGCGGTATTGTCTGCGGCATACTCGTGGTGTTGGTGGTTGGCGGCCCCTCTGGGTCGCCGACGAACAGGGAACTCCGGTGTAATTCCGGGACGGCCCCGCCGCTGTGACCGAGAAACTGCAGATTCCTTCATCCTGAGCCATTGCCGCTACTACTGCTGCGGCGAGAAGGCGCGAAGGAAGCTGGCTCGGAAGTCAGAAGACCTACCAACATCGGGACGGCAGTGCTCCTCGAGGGTGGGAGTCTGCCCACTGGGCTCGACCGCTCAAACGAGCGGTCCCAAGCGGAGCCGGCTCTAGCGCACGCGGTCATGCAGCGCCCTACTTGGTGCTGCGCATAGTGCCGACAGCCGCCTCCGGGAGAATGGAGCAATGGCCTCTTCGGCCGCAAAGACCCGACGTCGCAGTCGATGCGCGCGCCCGTTCGCCTTGAGCGGTGAACCCCTCGAACAGCGCGCGCTGCTCACGGCGTTTACCGATTACGAGTTTCTTCCCGCAGCGACGTTCCAGCTTCCCGATACGCCGACGCCGGCCAATCGCGGACCGGCCGTGTTCGACACCTTGGCCGATGGTCGCATCGTTGTCTTGTCGACATTCCTGGCGAACCCGTTCGACACGTTCGGCACGCCCGAGATGTACGTCGAAACGGCCGTCGGCTCGCGCACCTGGCAGTCGCTCGGCACGCTCTCGCTCGCGCCGGGTGGACAGTGGTTCTCACTCGGTGGGGCCTTTCTCGAAGTTTCGCCAGGAGGGAACCAAATCGCGGTGGGCGATAACGCCTTCAGCACGCAGCGCGTCGGCGTGTTCGAGACGACCGACCTGTTGACGCTGGGCGCCGGCTCGATGCCGATCGACTGGTATCAAGTCCCGCACTTCGCCGCCGAGTGGTACGACGAGCGCTTCCTGGCCATCAACTACGGGGACTTCTCCACCAGCGCCGTCAGTCTGCTGGATACGCTTACCTCGCCGGCCGCGCCGAACAACCCGGACGTGGTCAACGGCGTTGGTGGTGCATCGTCGTCGGTGACGTTCGATGACGATGGCAACCTCTATGTCGGCAACGGTTTCGACACCCAACCCGGCGGGAGCACCACCGGCGACATCCGACAATTCCTCTTGACCGACTGGACGCAGGCGCACACGTCGGGCACGCCGCTCTCGTTTGAGACGTCGGGCAGTCTCTACACGACCATGCTGAGCGCAGGCTCGATGCAATTCGATGACGAGTCGAATCTGTTCGTTGGCGGCAGCGACTTCTTTGGGAGTGGCCAGGCGGATTTCCTGGGCCTGATCGAAGATCCGGCCCAGGGCAGCGGCGTGCGGACGTTCGATCCCGACACCGCAGCGACCAGTTCGTATCGACTCGATTACAACCCGGTGACGGGCGAGCTGTACGCGAACGAACCGTTTCTGCTCGTCGAGCCAGTCGACAACACGATCGTCTACGTCATTAGCGCAGGTCCCGTTGCCGATGCGGGTGGGCCTTATTCGGGGGATGAGGGGACGATGATCCCCTTGTCGG
>CALKYM010000110.1 GCA_938003525.1 uncultured Planctomycetales bacterium
GGCAGAGCGCCTCGCCGCTGTTGCGCGATACGCAGTACTTCGACTGTACGAACCCTTGGATGTCGGTGTACGTCGAGGCGGTGAAGTAGCCGCATTCGCCACAGCGTGCGCATGGGGTCTGGCTCCTTTTTCGGCCAGAAGAATCCTGTTCCCCCAAGAGAGACGACAGCCGAAAAGTGTGCCTGACCCCCTGATTCTCGGGCCCCCCTGGTTCTCGATTCCCACAGGGGCAGGCGTGGGCTGCAAGTTGCTTGACCTGATGCCCGGCGAGCGTTGCAATGTAAGATTGAGTGGGGCTCCGGCCATTGGTCGGAATGCGGGGCGGGCCAGGATTGCGTAGCCGCTCGCGCTGCGCACCGGTAGGGGCCCGAGAGAGGAGAGGTGTCATGTCCGGACCACGCGCACAGGTCCGCCGTCCGCTCGCGCCGCGCGATGTCTTCGCCGCGCGGGGCTTCACCTTGGTCGAAATCCTGGTGGCGATGGCCCTCAGCCTGGTGTTGATGGGCATGGTCGTCACGGTGTTCGGCACGGTGACCAACGAGATCGGCGACAGCCGCGCTTCGGTGGAACTGGCCGATCGGCTCCGCGCCGTGCAAGGCCTGTTGAAGCACGATCTGGAAGGCGTGACCGTGAGTATGGTCCCGCCCGTCGATCCCGCCGACAACCTCGGCTACTTCGAGTACATCGAAGGCCCCATTGGGCCGGTGTTGCCGCTGCGTCCCTTTTCTTCGAGCGCAGGCACGACTGCATCGGGATTCGATCTCGACAACGACGGCGACGAGGATACGACGAACTCAACCCACGGCGACTTCGACGATGTATTGATGTTCACGTCGCGCGACAGCGAGACGCCGTTTCGCGGGAAGGCTCTCAACGGATCAATTTCGTCGCCCGTGGCCGAAGTGATCTGGTTCCTGCGCGGCTCGACGCTTTATCGGCGCGTGTTGCTCGTGGCGCCGGCGTACGAGCAGACGATCATTAACAACGATCCGCAGGCCCTGCTCGATCCCGGCTTCTACGCCGACTACGACCTTTCGGTGCGACAAGTCGGTGGGCCGAATGACGTGGACGCCGTGACGAGCGCGCTACCACAGCGTCTGGTGCTCAATTCGCTGGGCGATCTGACCAAGCGCGAGAACCGCTACGGTCACCAGCCGTATGCGTATCCTCACGATGCGAGATTCTGGAGCTTGCTCGGCATGCCAACGCTGCGCGAGTGTAGCTTCCTGTCGGACTTGACCGATCGATCGACGGGCCAGTGGGCATTCCCTTTGCAGACCGGCGGCGTGACGTTTCACTCGCCTAGTCCACCGACGGGCTGGATTCTTCCGCAGCAGGCAGCGGGTGAAGACATGGAAGTCGTCTCAATCGGCGTCGGCGGCAGTGATGTGCCTGCCTGGCTGGCCGAAGAATACCGGATTGAGGAAGCACTGGCAGACGGCTTCGATCCTTGGCTCAACCCGAATTCGTTTCACGACATCGACCCAGACACCGGCACATTGATCGCCTACTCGGTGGGCGACACGTCAGTCGACGACTACTTTGCCGATCCGAGTAGCGGTGGCGGCAGCCGTCGGCTGGCCGAAGACGTTGTATTGACCAACGTGTTGTCGTTCGACGTCAAAATCTGGGATCCCGGTGCGCCGGTGCTGGAGTACGTCAACGGCGCAGCGACCACCGCAGTCGAACCGAGCGATCCCCGCTACATCGAGTTGATGACAGTTGCCAATGCTCGCGTCGTGAGCTTCGGAGCCTACGTCGATTTGAATTACATGTGTCGGCTGGGGGCAGGTAGTGACGCGTTCTCTCCTAACTACCCGCCAAACGCGACCTGGCAAAACACGCTCACCACAACTCGGGCACCCTTTCCATGGTTCAATGGTCCGGGGCAACGATTGTCGCAACTGCCTGGAACGTTGCCGAGCTCAGCGCCCACGATGGACGACGCTCGCGCCGCAGTCTACGACTCTTGGTCCACGCACTATGAGCGCGACGGGATTGATCAGGATGGCGATGGTGTATTCGACGAGGGTGCCGACGGGCTCGACAACCCGACGGGTTCGGACACCGATACCGTTCATTCCAATTCTTTGGTCGGGACCCGCTTCCACGGCATCGACGACTTCTATGAGCAGGAAGCCCCGCCGCCTTATCCAGCGCCGCTGCGTAGCGTGCAGGTGACGATTCGGGTGTTCGAGCCGGATAGCCGCGCGATCCGCGAAGTGACGATCGTGCAGGACTTTGTTACGCCCGAGAGCGGCTCGAACTACCAGTAGCATCGATCGGCGCTCGTTCTCGCCGCGCGCTGTGCCGAATACGGCGATGGAAGTTGCCGTTCTGGCCCAGATGCCCGCCGGCGGGTAGACTTCGGGGCGAGGCGACGATGGAGTCCGCACGTCGCGGTCGCCGCGCTCGTTGTCGTAGCCATCAGGAAATCACCGTCGTCCGGTACACCACCTGTTGGGCAAGAATCCGGACACGATCACCCAGCATGTGGCGGCCCATGTTCGCCCTACGCCGGGTCGATTCCCTTTCGGCTGCCAGTCATTGAAAGGCATCTGGCTGGTCTTCACGCCGCAGGCTTGCGGGCAGAGATCAGCGATTGACGCGAAAGGGGTTCACTCATGAACAAGCTGCTCGGATTGCTGCTGACTGCCGCCCTCACCGCAACGACGATGGTTCCCCAAGCGGGCGTGGCGCAGGATCCCAAGCATGAACTCGAAGCCCTGATGGAGCGGATGGAGCTGCTCGTCGAGGCCATCTACGAAGAAGACTACGTCATCGCCCACATCGAAGTGGACAAGCTGTACGAGGGACAGCAGTACAGCTTCACCCGGGTATTGCTCGAAGAGAATAACTACAAGGTGATCGGCGTCGGCGGTTGGGGCATCAAAGACCTTGACGTGCGGATCGAAGATTCGGCCGGCGAAGTGATCGACGAAGACACGACCGACGACAACGTGCCCATCGTCAACGCCAACGTACCCAGCTCGCAGCGGTATACGATTCGTACTCTGGCCTACGAGTTGGAAGAAGGCGTCGAAGAGAGCGAATACTTCTTCATCGTGGTCGTCGCCTTCCAAAAGAATTAGCCCCCCGGCAAGCATCGTGGACTCGCGCGATCCGGAGCCGCGGGATGTGAGTCCCGGGTCGGAATGCCGTGGCGGCAACGCGCGAAGTTGCGGCTAACGGACTAGTGGAGCGTCAGCCCGATTCATTCGCACCGACGCGAAACGTTCGCCAAAGACTAAAGTACTTTGGCGCAGACAACATCGTAGTGCTCCGCCGGACAATTCGCACCCGAGAATTACGTGTTGACGGAGCACTAGTCGCGGTTGCGCGCCGATACAGTTCTTCACGTCAGCGAGACGCGCCATGCGCGGCATTGCCGCCCTGCCCGGTTCGACCAAGCCGGAGATAGTCGAACTCGCCGAGCCATCGCCACCTGCCCCGGGCGAAGTGTTGTGCCGCACGCTGAAACTGGGCATCTGCGGCACCGATCGCGAGATCGTCGAGGCCGCGCGGCCGCTGGTTCCGCCCGGGGCGGAGTGGCTCGTGTTGGGGCACGAGTGCCTGGCCCGCGTCGAGCAGTGTGGCCCTGGCGTTGATGCGCTGGCAGAGGGCGATCTGGTTGTGGCCATGATTCGCCGCGCCCGCGCGGACGCACCTCCGCTGCGGGTCGATCTGCTGCCGTATGGCTCGTACACCGAACGCGGCATCGTCGAGGAGCACGGCTTTTCGGTGCCCCACTGGGTCGAGCCGGCCGCGCAGTTGCTGCGCGTCGATCCGGAGATAGCGGACGTGGCCGTGTTGGCCGAACCACTGGCCGTTGCCGAGAAGGCGGCCAACGAAGCGCTGATTCTCCAACGCGCGCGGCTGGGTGACGATGCCTGGTCGCGACGACCGCCGCGGGTGTTGGTCACGGGGATGGGTCCGATCGCCTTCAGCGGGCTGTTGGCGGCTGCCGTGCGGGGCTGGCCGGTGACGATGTACGGGCTCGACGCGGCGGACACCCAGCGGGCCGAACTGGCGCAGCGCTTGGGCGCGACTTACTTGCCGGCCCAAGAGGCAAACTTCGAGCCGGCCGACGTGGCGGCCGATGGCTACAACCTGGTGTTCGAGTGTACCGGAAGCGAAGAAGTCGCGCTGCGCTCGGCGCGGGCTCTCGGCGCAGCGGGCATCATGGTCTGGCTGGGAAGTCGCCGCCAGCAGCATGCCGCGCCGGCTGAAGTCGCGCGGCTGATGCGCGATGGGTTGTTGCGCAATCACATCTACCTGGGCAGCGTGAACGCGGCACCGCGCGACTTTCGCGACGCGCTCGCACACCTGGCCATCCTGCGCACGACCCACGTCGACGAGCTGCGCGGCTTGATGACCCACGAAGTTGCGCTTGACGAGGCGCCGTGGCACTATCACAACCACGCGCCGCAGGGCATCAAGATCGTCGTGCGTTACGACTAATCTTTGCCTCGGCGACAAAATCACGATGAGCTATCCGCACTCGATTCGCCTACGCGGGCCGTGGCACTATGAGGTGCTCGGCCAGACGGCGCCCGCCGGCACGAGTCAAGTGGGTCGAGTTGGGCGGATGCAGATACCAGCGGATTGGGGCCGTGAGCTGGGTCAGGAGTTTCGCGGCGCGGTCCGCTTCCGCCGTACCTTTCATCGGCCCACGCGGCTCGATCCGCAAGAGCGCGTCGTGCTCGTCGGCGAAGGCGCGGACGCCGCGGCCGAGGTGAGTCTCAACGATCAACCGCTGGGCTCCATCGCGGGCTACGCATTGCCCCTGCGTGCTGACGTCACGAAGCAACTGGCGGGGGAGAACGTCGTACAGGTCGATGTGTCCTGTCTCGGTGGCGATGAGGAGAGTCCGGCACTAATCTCAAGGCCCGGCCGCAAAGAACTGCCGGGTGGCTTGCTCCGCGAAGTACGGCTCGAAATTCTGTCCACCCACTGGGTCGATGATCTGTGCCTGACCGTCGCACTCGATGAGCACCAGGCGAAGCCGCGATTGCACGTGAGCGGACGTGTTGAGGGCGCGGGCGATGAGGGGCTGGAGCTGCTCATCAAGTCGGGCAGACGCGAACTGCATCACGCGCAGCTTGCCGGGCGCGGCCCCACGATGGTAGCCGTCGAGGTCGACGATTTCTGCAGGTGGCTGTCGAACGTAGTCCCGCGCATTGAGCCCGTCGAAATACGCTTGCTAAGGGGTGGAGTTGCCATCTGGGAGGCAACCCGGCTGACGGCGGCCAGGGCAGTCGCGTGGGATGGTAGCGAACGCCGGTTAACCGTGGATGGGCATGCGGTGCAGATCGATGCTGGCGAAGAAGGTACCGATCAAGAAAACCGCGCGACGGCGACGTGGGCGGAACAGATTCACACTGCTGAGGACTACGAGCGACTGGACCGGACCGGTCAGATGTTGATCCAGTGTGTGCCGGCCGCTTGGGCCGATGTGGTGTGCCGGCGACTGGCCCATCACCCGTCGATTGTCGCCTGGGGCGCGAGTACGACAGAGCAAGAAGAGCTGGCCGGGAAGATGGCACCCCTGCTGCGTGACGGGCGCCCCTGGTTGAGCCGCGCATGGCTGGAGTGTTGACGCTGCCTTGCGAGCAGCCGGCGCTGGTAATTCGGTCGCCTGCAGCGCAAACTCGTTGCCGATTAGAAAAGCAATTCGCGTAGCCAACATACCGAGAAGCAGCCGATGCGCATCATTTGCATTCCAAGGAATCTGGGCCACTGTTGCGCGAAGCATCGCGCGCAACGACTCGCGGCGACCGCTGCCTTGAGCTGCCTGGTTTTGCAGTTCGGGCTGAGCATGACAACGGCGCGGGCGGACGATGGGCCGCTGGGATCGTTCGTCGCGCTTCGCGCAGAAGAGCTGAGCGAAGGTTGGATTGCGCTGTTCGACGGGCAATCGCTCTTCGGCTGGACGGCCGCCAGCGACGCCAACTGGCGCGTCGACAATGGTACGATTCGCGTCGACGGCGGGGAGCCGGGGCTGTTGTTCACCGACAGTCAGTTTGCCGACTACGAGTTGTCGCTCGAATTCCGCGCTGCAGTCGGCAGCAACAGCGGTGTGTTCTTGCATACGCCGCCGAGGCCAACGGCGCCGGCCGTGGATTGCTACGAACTGAACATCGCACCGCCGGAGAATCCCTTCCCGACCGCGAGTTTCGTCGGCCGCCAGAAATCGAGCGCGGCGGATGTCGACGATGGTCAGTGGCACGCCTTCGACGTCGTGTTGCGCGGCGGCCAGATCAGCGTGCGACTCGATGGTAAGCTCGTGTTGGAATACCGCGATCCCCAGCCGCTCTCGCGCGGACATATCGGGCTACAACTCAACCAGGGCACCGTGGAGTTCCGCAGCATTCGCCTGAAGCCGCTCGGCTATCAGCGGCTGCTGCAGGCCGGTTCACTCGGCGGCTGGCGCGTGTATCCCGATAAGGCGGCTGAGTTCAAGGTTTCAGACGACGCCGAACTGTGGGTTCGCGGCGGCAACGGGCAACTCGAAACCGAAGGCGAGTGGGCCGATTTCATCTTGAGGACCGAAGTCTTCGTCAACGGCGAGGGGCTCAATTCGGGGATCTTCTTTCGCTCGATTCCCGGGGAGTTCTGGCAGGGGTACGAGAGCCAGATCCAAAACGCGTTTCGCAGCGCGCGCGACGAGCCGGTCGATTGCGGAACGGGCGGCTTCTATCGGCGGCAGGATGCGCGGTGGGTGGCGGCCGATGACTTCACCTGGTTCCACAAGACGCTGGTCGTGTGCGATGACCAGATGGCGACCTGGGTGAACGGCCTGCAAGTGAGCAACTGGACCGATACGCGCGCGGCCAATACCAATCCTCGACGCGGGCTCCGCCGCGAAGCGGGGACGATCGTCTTGCAGGCACACGATCCGACCACCAACCTGCGGTTCCGCAACATGGCGGTCGCCGAGATTTCCGATCGGCGATAGTCGATGGGCGAAAAACTCGCGTCATGCGGCAATATGCCTGCCAGAAAAACGGTGGCAGTACGGGGGTTAGCGGACGCTGTCGTTCGTGAAGATTTTCACGAGCAAGAGTTGTAGTGGTGGCCCAAAAAAATTTTGACAACTGCGCCAGGCCGCTTGTATCGTGATTCCCTGGGTTGGAGACCCAGACGCGCTTCTCTGAGCGAACCCTTCTCGCGATTCTCGTCTCTTCAAAGTCGTTTTGGGAGGTAGTCCGATGACGCTGCGTGAAATCCTGCGCGGAAAAGGGGCAGCGGTACACACCATCGGGCCGGAAGCCAGCTTGGACGATGCTGTGGAGCAGCTCGTACGTCACAACGTTGGCTCATTGATCGTTTGCGATCCGGCCGCCGATGAGGACAGCCCGCCGATGATCGGCATTCTCACCGAGCGCGACGTACTGCGCACGTGCGCGGCGCATCGGGGTGGTCTCCAAGAGATCACCGTAGGCGAGGTGATGTCGTTTCCCGTCACGACGGGGCGACCCAACGACGATATCGCGCACACCATGCAGGTGCTCACACGAAGGCGCATTCGGCACTTGCCCGTGATGGACGAGGGCCGGTTGATGGGGATGATCTCGATCGGCGACCTCGTCAAGGCACAAAGCGACCAGCTTTCGCTGGAGAACCACTACCTGAAGAACTACATTCAGAGCTAGCGCGGCGGCGCGGCATCGCTCTGAGTGGAAAACTGGATCAAAACGCCCGCGGCGAATGTTCGGCACCTCCAGCGTGCCGCAGGGGCTGCTCGTCGCGGGCGTCTTGTTTGCGCTGCGGACATCTGGCACCCGGCGCGTCAATGTATCCGCGGGTTGCGCTTGATTTCGGGAGGTGGCTGACGGTGAGTTTGGTGGTTCGCGTGGTAAGCCTGCTGTGTTTCGCGCTGTCCGCTTCTGCCCAGTATGGCTGGGCCGACGAGCAGTCGGATGACCGGCGCCCCAATATCATCTTCGTGTTGGCCGACGATTTGGGCTGGACCGATCTGGGCTGTTACGGAAGCGAGTACTACGAGACGCCGCACATCGACCGGCTGGCCGCCGGTGGGATGAAGTTCAGCTACGGGTACTCGTGCGGACCGAACTGTCAGCCGACGCGCGCGGCGTTATTGAGCGGCCAGTACGCCCCGCGAACGGGGATTTACACCGTCGGCAGTCGCGATCGATTTGATACCAGTCATAGGCCGCTGGTGCCGCTGGAGAACGTGACCGCGCTGGCGCTGGAGAAGATCACGATTGCCGAAGCGCTGCGCGACGCCGGCTACGCGACGGGGATGTTTGGCAAGTGGCATCTGGGCAACGGCCGGGAACATCATCCGCTGGAGCAGGGATTCGACGAAGCGATCTCCAGCAACGGGCGGCATTTCAACTTCCGCACGTCGCCGAAGGTGGACGTGCCCGAAGGGACGTATCTGGCCGATTTCCTGACCGATCGAGCGGTGGATTTCATCGAGCGGCACGCCGAGGAACCGTTCTTTCTCTATCTGCCACACTTCGCCGTGCATTCGCCCTGGCACGCGAAGGAGTCGTTGATCGCGCACTTCCGCGACAAGCGGCCGGCCGGCGGACATCGCGACCCGACGTATGCCGCGATGATCGCCAGCGTCGATGAAAGCGTCGGTCGCATTTTGGACGCGCTCGATGAGTTGGACCTTGCCGAGCAAACGTTGGTGATCTTTTCCAGCGACAACGGTGGTGTGGGAGGCTACGCGGACGCGGGAGTCCCTCAAGCGCGGAGCATCACCGACAACGCACCGTTACGCGGTGGCAAGGGAATGCTCTATGAAGGCGGCGTGCGGGTGCCGTACGTGTTTCACTGGCCAGGACGGATCGCAGCGGGATCAGTTTGCCATGAACCCATCAACAGCGTGGATCTCTATCCGACGTTGCTGGACGTCGCTGGTGCTGCGCCACCCAATGACTACCCTCTGGATGGGACCAGTTATCTCACTTTGCTGACCGGCGACGCCACCAAGCTTCCCAGACGCAGTTTGTACTGGCACTTTCCCGGCTATCTGGGTTCGGGCAAGAACGCCTGGCGGACGACGCCCGCCGGCGCCATTCAAGAAGGCACCTGGAAGCTGTTGGAGTTCTTCGAGGATGGGCGGCTGGAGCTCTACAACCTGGCGAACGACGTCGGCCAGCGCGCGAACCTGGTGGACAGTGAGTCCCAGCGAGCCCGGGTTATGTACGAGCGGCTGGTCGCCTGGCGTGGGGAGATCGGGGCGCAGATGCCCGAGCGGCGGGAGCGCGCTGCGCAGTCTGAGTCGCACGCTCCGAGCGTTGCGTCTCAAGTGACGAGATAGCGATCGACCTTCGCGCGATCGATTTCGACGCCGAGTCCGGGGCCCTGCGGGACGCTGAGCATGCCGTCGACCAGCGGCAAACTTTCAACGAGCACGTCGTCGGCCAGTTGCGGGTAGGACGACTCATCGGCCGAAGCGAACCCGGGCGTCGCGGCCACCAGCGCAACCAGCGCTGCTGTAGCAACTCCCAATGTCGGGCGACGGCCACCGAGCAGCGCGACGATCTCACCCGTTTCGGCAACTGTCGCACAGGCGCGAGCGCGCGAGAGACCGCCGACCTGTTCGAGATCGACGACGACGTGTTGGGCGGCGCCCGATCGAACGACGGCCAGCACGCTGGCAGGATCGACAATCCCGGTCGAGATAGCCAACGGCAGGGCCGTCTGCCGGCGGAGGCTCGCAACTTGATCGAACTCGGCGTCGCGAAGTGGATCGAGCACGAGTTGTACCGACTGGCGGCGCAGCAGCGTATCAAGCTCACGGGCCGACTCCAGGTCATACGCGTTGGCAGCGTCGATGCGCAGTTCGATTCGGTCGCCGGTCGCCGCGTGGACGGCGGCCAGCAACGTCGCGTCGTCCTCGGGCTGACCGCTGCCGCAGACCACCTGCGTGTGAAAACCGCGGGCCGCGTATTCGCGCGACCAGACGGCCACTTCGTCGAAATCCCCTGGCGGCAACCGCACGGCCAGCGGCACGCCGCGGCGATAGAGCCCGCCAAAGAGATGACAGAGCGGTTGGCCGCTGATCCGCCCCAAGGCGTCCCAGCACGCCATTTCGATACCGCAACAAAGCGGGGCGGAGCCCATCACGTCGAGGCGAATCAGCTCCTCGATATCGCAGACGTTGCGGCCTGCCAAGGTGGGCATCAAGACGTCGCGCCGCGCGCCCAGCTCGTCGGCGCGCCACAGAGCCGGCATCTCGCCCCAGCCGTCGACGCCGGCGTCTGTCGCCAGGCGGATGAGCAACGAACGGACCGGCTTCAACGGCGCGGCCCGCGGCACTTGCAGCAGGTAGAACTCCAGGTCGGTGATCTTCATGGCCGTCGTAGGTGCGTGGGAAGTCGTGTCCGGCGAGTGGGTAGTTCGATCATTCCCGCCTCTGAACGAGCTCTCACCCGCCTACCAGGGAATTCGCCGCCAGCCGCCACACCTCAGACGCGTCATCCGCAAACTGTGGCAAGCAACTATCCCCAAGCGGGAAACAGGCGGCCGCCGTACTCGGCCTGTTCGCCGAGAGCTTCTTCGATGCGGAGCAGTTGGTTGTACTTGGCGATGCGGTCGCTCCGCGAGGCCGAGCCGGTCTTGATCTGCCCGGTGCCGAGGGCGACGGCCAGGTCGGCGATGGTGGCATCTTCGGTCTCGCCGCTGCGATGGCTGACCACGCTGGTGTAGCCACTGCGGCGGGCCAGCTCGACGGCGGCGATCGTCTCGGTCAGGGTACCGATCTGGTTGACCTTGATGAGAATGCTGTTGGCGGCTCGCTCCGCGATGCCGCGTTCCAGGCGTTGGACGTTGGTGACGAACAGGTCGTCGCCCACCAGTTGGCAGCGGGTGCCGATTTTTTCGGTGAGTTGCTGCCAGCCTTCCCAGTCATCTTCGGCGCAGCCGTCTTCGATCGAGCAGATCGGATAACGCTCGGTCCAGCCGGCCAACAACTCAACCATGCCGGCCGAGTCGAGCTGCGCTCCGTCAAAGCGATAGCGCCGCTTCTTGCCGTCGTAGAACTCGGTAGCGGCCACATCGAGTGCGATGCCGACCTGCGCTCGAGGTTCGTATCCGGCGCGTTCAATGGCGGTCAGCACCAGGTCCAGTGCCGCGGAGTTGCTTTCGAGGTGCGGCGCGAAACCCCCTTCGTCACCGACGGAGGTCGAGAGCTTCTTTTCGCTGAGCACTTTTTTGAGGTGATGAAAGATCTCGACGCCGCAGCGCAGCGCATCGCTAAAGCGGTCGAAGCCCAGCGGCATGACCATGAATTCCTGCACATCGAGCTCGTTATCCGCGTGCTCGCCGCCGTTGAGGATGTTCATCATGGGGGCGGGTAGAAGCCGCGCCGCTGCGCCGCCCAGATAACGGTATAGCGGGAGCCCGACGTAGTCGGAAGCGGCATGCGCGGCGGCCAGCGAGACACCCAGCAGGGCATTCGCGCCGAGATTGTTCTTGAACTCGGTGCCGTCGATGTCGAGCATCCGCTGGTCGAGACCCACCTGATCCAGCGCATCCATGCCGAGCAACTCCTGGCTCAGCGTGCTGTTGATGTTAGCCACTGCGCGGGTGACGCCCTTACCGAGGAACTGCGCCTCGTCGCCGTCGCGCATTTCGAGCGCTTCGTGCTGTCCGGTGCTGGCGCCACTGGGTACGGCTGCGCGTCCGAAGGAGCCGTCGGCCAGTTCGACGTCCACCTCGACCGTTGGATTGCCGCGGCTGTCGAGAATCTGCCGTCCGGTGATGTCGACGATCGTAGAACTCATCGATCGAAAATCCTTTGTTCCTGCACTGGTTGCCGCGACTGTCTTGAGCGAACTGGTGAAGCGCGGCTCATGTCCTCTCAGGGTCGACTTCGGGTGCCGCCGCTAGCTCGCTTGGCGGTGCCCCTTGCCAGACGCGCACTGCTGGGCGAGCCAGCAGTGGCACCCGAAATCATGTATTGAATGGCGCGCCGGTGATCGCCCAGTCCTGCGGTAGATGAAAGACTTTGCAGGGCGCCATTGTGGCGAATGTGGGACCACTTGCCTACCAGCACTCGGTGCGCTCGCTGCCTCGCATCTCTTTGTCATGCCCAAGAGAGGTACGGTGGGGCGAGGTGCGCAAGTCGGGCGAGGTGTGGAGAGACGGCGTCTGCTGGCCACTTCTCCAGTAACGCGGACAGCGGTACGATCGAGCGAGTGATGCGCATTGGCGCCGAGCGCGGCCGTCCTGCGCCCAGCGCGTGTATGACAGCGTCAATAGCCGAATGAACGAAGCCAGCACCATCACTCCGGAGCACAAGGCGCCCGTATTGTCTGCGCCGCTGACGAGCGTGCAGCCGGGCGGGGGCATCTGTTATCGGCTGGAGTTGCTGTGGGGTTCGGCGCGGCGGTGGTATCTCAAGACGTTTCGCAAAGGATACATCGAGCGGATGCGCCAGCGTCGGCGAGGCTCGACCGACGGCGCTCCGCATGAGATTCTCGATCCCCGCGATCTGAAATACTGCCGCAACCAGTGCACGTGCGAGTGGGATACGGCCGACGATCCGTTCGTCTGGCGAGAGCGAATCCCGCTGGCCCGTTGGGGACTGGCAGAAGTGCAATTGATGAGCTACCCGCTCGTCGCGGTAGCGCTGCTCTGCTTCTGGTTGGGTTGGCCCATCGTCGCGCTGCTGCCACTGTTGGGAGCGGTACTGGTCGTCTACTTCTTCCGCGATCCACCGCGCCGTGTGCCGCAAACCTCCGGCACGGTTGTGGCTCCGGCAGATGGGCGTGTGGTCGAGATCACTCCCCTGCCCCATGACAATTTTCTGGGCGGACCGGCGGTGCGCGTGGGCATCTTTCTGTCGGTGTTCAACGTGCACATCAATCGCGCCCCGGTGGCGGCTCGGGCGGTGGGGTTCGACTATCGGCCGGGCAAGTTTCTGAACGCGCTGGATCCGCTAAGCGCGGTCGAGAACGAGAGTCTGCGCGTCGATTTCGAGGGATTGGAACAACCGCGGCGGCGATATGCGGTGCGACAAATCGCGGGCTTGCTGGCGCGGCGGATCGTGTGCGGGCTGCGTCCCGGCGAAGAGGTTGGCCGGGGCGCGAAGTTCGGCATGATCAAACTCGGGTCGCGGACCGAACTGATTCTGCCCGACGAGGACGCCTGCCGCATTGTGGCGAGTGTGGGACAGCGCGTGCGCGCGGGCATGAGTGTCGTCGCGCAGTGGGATACCGGCGAGGTGGAGTTGGAGGCCACTTCGATGGCTGCTGACGAATCGCCTCAATAATTTCGAGCGACTCGGTGCGGAAAGCGGATCAGCGATGAAGAACCTGCCGGCGATTGGCGTGTTGCCGACGTTGTTCACGCTCGGCAATCTCGTGTGCGGCTTCTTCGCCATTGTTGTGGCGGCGCGAGTCGATATTCCAGATCCGACGGCGACCGATCCGACCGATTGGACGAACTGCATGATCAGCGGCTGCCTGATCCTGCTGGCGATGGTGTTCGATGCGCTCGACGGTCAGTTGGCGCGGTTGACCCAACGCACGGGACCCTTCGGCGCTCAACTCGACAGCCTGTGCGACATGATCAGTTTCGGCGTGGCGCCGGCCTTCTTGCTGGTCAAGATCTGCCCCGACTTCACCTACGTGCATCGCGAGCAAGTCTGGGTCATTGCCGCGGCCTTCGCCGCCTGTGCAGCGCTGCGGCTGGCGCGATTCACCGTGGAGACGGACGAGAGCGACGATCACCTGACGTTTCGCGGTCTACCGAGCCCGGGCGCAGCATGTGCGATCGCCAGTTTCGCCATCATGCTGCACACCATGCATCGCCAGCCCGAGTTGCTGCCGGTGGCCGTGCGAGCCGACAAGCTGATTCAGGGCCTGTTGCCCTTCTATGGACTGTTGCTGGGATTGTTGATGGTCTCGAACATCCCTTATCCGCACGTCGTGAGCCAGTGGCTGGCCGGGCGGCGTAGCTTTAGTCAGGTGGTCGGTTTAGTGTTCGCCGTCGTGTTGGTGGCCTTGTACCGCACCTATGCCTTGCCGCTGGTGACGACCCTGTTCGTCATGGGACCCCCGGTCTATTGGCTGTACCATGAAGGCGTCGGGCGCCGCGCTCGGCGCGTTGCCCGAGATTGACGCCGGCGGGAACGTTGGCGGAGAGAACCGGCGGCAAAGCGAACTTATCACGGACCCTGGGTGTCATGTTTACCGGGCTGGTCGAACAAGTCGTCGAAGTTGTTGCCGTGCGCGATGAGCCCCCGGGCCGCGTGTTGGTGCTCGACGCGCCGAGCCTTGCTGCGGAGTCAGCGATTGGCGACAGCGTGGCGCTCAACGGCTGTTGCCTGACGGCCGTGAACCTCAATGGCGGTCGGCTCGAATTCGAGGCGGGGCCAGAAACGCTCGAGCGAACGAATCTCGGGGAGTTGAAGGCCGGCAGCTTCGTGAACGTCGAACGGGCCATGCGGCTGGAAGATCGCCTGGGCGGTCATCTCGTTACCGGGCACATCGACGGCACCGGACGTCTGGATGCGCGCGTGGAGGACGGTGAGTGGTCGACGAGTTGGTTCGCGGCGCCGCCGGCTCTAATGCGGCAGATGGCCAGCAAAGGATCGATCGCAGTGGATGGCGTGAGCCTGACGTTGGTCGACGTCGAGGCCGAGCGGTTCAGCGTGATGCTCATCCCGCACACGCTGGAGAACACGACGTTGGGCCGGCTGTCCGTGGGTGGGCGGGTGAATCTGGAAACCGATCTGCTGGCCAAGTACGTCGAGCGGCAACTGCAATCGACGCGTTAGCCGCGCTGTCGAGCGTCTCGCGTAACTGAATCGGGGGAACCGATGTCGACTGGTTCGACCACGCACCAAACGCAGTCGTTCTTGCTGCGCCGCTTCAAAGAGGCCGGGTACGAGCCGAACACGCGGTACGGTCAAAACTTTCTGATCGATCTCAATCTGCAGCGCGTCCTGCTGGACGCGGCTGAGTTGGGCCCGGCCGATGTAGTGCTGGAAGTGGGCACGGGCACCGGTTCGCTAACACGGAAGATGGCGCCTTTGGTGGCGCACGTGGTGACGGTGGAAGTCGATCGCCGGTTGGCGCAACTGGCGAGCGAAGAGCTGATCGACTGTGAGAACGTAACGCTTTTGGTGCAGGATGCCCTGCGGAACAAAAACCGGCTGCAGCAGGGTGTGTTGGACGCGGTGTCCGCAGCCATGTCGGCGGAGCCGGGACGCGTGTTCAAGCTGGTGGCCAATCTCCCCTACAACGTGGCGACGCCGGTGATCTCGAATCTGCTGGTCGGCCCACAGATTCCGCGCACGATGGTAGTGACCATCCAGAAAGAGCTGGCCGAACGGATCGCGGCGCGGCCGTCGACCAAGGACTACAGCGCCCTGAGCATCTGGGTGCAGAGCCAGTGTCGCGTCGAGCTGGTGCGGACGATGCCGCCGGCGGCATTCTGGCCGCGGCCGAAGGTGCACTCGGCCATCATTCGCATCGACTTCGACGAACGGCTCCGCGAGCGAATCGGCGACGTCGAGTTCTTTCACCAGTTCGTGCGGGCGATGTTCTTTCACCGCCGCAAGCTGCTGCGCAGCGTCGCGGTGAGCGCCATGAAGGGACAGCTCAACAAGGAATCCGTCGATGCGGTGCTGGCCGAAGTCGGTCTCAGTCCTGAAGCGCGAGCCGAGCAACTCGACGTCGAGACGATGATCCGGCTGAGCAAGGCCATGCACGGCCGCATCCAAGAGGCGGGGTGAGTGTCGCGGCGACCGCGGGCAGTCGGTCAACGGGCCATTCAGTTGTTCTCGCTACTCTGCACGCGCTCCCAAAAGTCGAGTTGGTCGGCGAGCAGGTGGTTGCCGACGCGCATCGTCTCGCCGATCTCGAGGTAGGCTTCGTCGTCGCCATAGGCGGGCCACTCGGGTAGGCCGTCGCCGTTGGGATCGCCGCCGGCGGCGAAATTTACCCAGTACTGGGAGAGCGTGTCGGCAAGCTGCTGATCGCTGGCGCTGACCACATCCGCGCCATCGTCGCGATCGAGCCGGACGTGCAGGTTGTCGAAGACGTAGACGATTTCCGCCGCATGATAGGCGCGAAGGTAGTCGCGGTTGGCTCCCGGTGGCCGGTAGGTGAAGAAGTAGTGGAACGTTGGCTGACCGGCGGCAACCGTTGCGCGGGCCCAACTGCGCATGGGTGAGGTGAACACCATGTCGCGCACTCCGTCGAGAAACGCACGGGCGGCTTCTGCGTCGGTGGCGGCGGGATAGTAGGTGAAAAACTCGTCGCCAGCGCCGGGGGCGCGCGTCGCCAACACGCCCTTGAGGGCTTTGAGGGTCTTCGGCACGCCGATGGACGGCACGAGTGATGTCATTTCATCGGCGTTGGAGCCTACGAGGGTCGGCACTTTGTTCTGTTCGCCCGCGGCGTAGATCGCGCGAATCTCCTGGGGCAGCACCCACCCGTCAACATTGGGCCGGGAGTTGAATTTCTTTCCCTGAGCGTCGTTGTTCACGGCGTCCAGAAGTTTGTCGACGGGCACCTGGCGGAGTTCGGCGAGGGTCGAGACTTCGAGTGCCTCGGCAACCGCGAGCCCCATTTCTTCGGCCGTCAGCTCGCCGTAGGGATCCTGGCGGAGGTGCGTATTCGGGCCGAACGAGCCGCCACTCTGGCCAATCGCCCGGTGGAACAACCCCGCAGCCAGCGGCGAAGCGACCAGCGCGTTGACGCTCCACGAACCGGCCGACTCTCCGAAGATCGTGACACGGTCGGCATCCCCGCCGAAGTTGCTGATGTTGCGCTGGACCCATTTGAGCGCCGCGATCTGATCGAGCAGCCCGTAGTTGCCCGACGCGTCGTGTTCCGATTCGGCCGACAGTTCGGGGTGGGCGAGAAAGCCGAGCGGTCCGAGCCGGTAGTTGATCGTAACGACGACCACGCCCTTACGAGCTAGGCTCGCACCGTCGTAGGCGGGATGCGACCCCGAGCCACGCGTCAACGCGCCGCCGTGAATCCAGACCATCACCGGGCGCGGCTCGTCGTCCGAAGCTGCTGTCGTCCAGACGTTGAGATAGAGGCAATCTTCGTCGGCCGGTTCCGGCTCGCGGGCATAGATCGAGTTCTGCGGGTACGGTGGCTGAGGACAAGCGGAAGCGAACGAAGAGCAATCGCGCACGCCGTCCCAGGGTTCGACCGGCGCCGGCGCGCGCCAGCGTCGATCGCCAACCGGCGGAGCCGCGAAGGGCACGCCGCGGTAGATGCGGACGCCGTCTTCGGTGGAGCCGGAGATCAGACCGCCGTCGACCTGGATGCGATCGGCGATGACCGTCGCCGGGATGACGGTCGAGAGGACAACAGCCGACAGTCCCGCCGCGATGAACGTGCGCGTCATCACCTAAAGCTCCTGAAAAGGTGTCGCCCCACCCTCACGCTCCGCTGAGACATTGGTCGAGCGGCTGCTTGCGGTCCCCATTCGCTCCGCCCGGAAACGCATCTTGGCGGGCGGCGGCGCACAGGTCAAAGGGTTCTTCCACAATGGTCTCAATCTCCGCCGTCGCCAAGACGCCGACCGCTCTGCGCGCAGCCCGCTGCGACGGGATGGCTGTATGTCAGAAGGCATTGGTCAGCCACTGCCGCGAGTCGTTATGATGGCTTGCGTTGCTGCCCAACGTACACGTCACACGTTGCCACGAAGTGAACGAGCGATGCAATTCATCGAGATGACCGGAGCGACGCTGTTTCGCATTGTCCAGCCGGAGGAGTGCGACCCGTCGCAGTTGGAATCGGCCGGCGTCAGCCCTGAGAGCCTGATTCGCGTGAATCTGCAGGGCGACATCGAGCTGCGCAAGGCGAAGGAGTGGGAGGTGATCGGCGGTTTGATTGGCGATTACGCCGACCGTGTACGCCAGGCCACCGGGCTCGACTTTGCCTGAGCGCGCGGCCTTCTCTTTGCTCTTTGGCGAGAGCGCATGTCACAACCGGGTCTGGGTGCCACTGCTGGCTCGCCCTGCAGTGCGCGCCACGTGAAAAGCACTGCAGGGCGAGCCAGCAGTGGCACCCGGTATTAGGTCGATGGAGGTGGTACAACGCGTTCTACTTTTCGCCGGCCACCGTCTCGGCGATGTTGACCGTGTGGTCGCGCACGCGTCGATACGAATTGAGCGCCGAGGTGAACGCCACGTTGACGTGCGGTGGGATGCTCTTTTCAGAGAGCGATGCCAGGTGGTCGTCGCGCAGCTTCTTGACCCGGTGTTTGATTTCGTTGCCCGAGGAGTGTGCGCGGGTGATCACGTCGGGCTGTCGATCGACGTAGCCCTGCGAGACGATCTGCAGGTGTTCGGTGACCAGGTCGTGCAGCAACAACAGTTCGGTGAGTTGCGAGTCTTCGAACCGGTGCCCTTGGTTCAGGAGCTTCATGTAGAACTTGGCGATGCTGGAGATGTAGTCGCTGACGGATTCATACTCATCCGCCATCCGCAACTGGCGGCGCGCCTCGTCGATCACACCTTCGGGCAGGTGCGAGGCGAGCAGGTGGCTGACGAACGCGGTGACTTCGTCCTGGATGGTGTCGAGCACCTCCTCTCGATGGAAGAGCTTGCGCACGAGCCGCTGGTCGGGCACGTCTTGGGTGAGCAGCTCGCGCAACCAATCCAGCATCTTGGTGCAGCCGTCGGCCATCCGCAAAACTTCGATACGCGACTGCTCGATGGCGATGACCGGTGTCTCCAGCAATCGAATGTCGAGGGTTGCCAGATGATGCTTCTCCTTGCGGCGGTCTGGAACGTAGCGTTCCAGCAAACGCGCGATCGGGTAGGCGAAGGGCAGAAAGATCAGTGTATTGGCAACATTGAACAGCGTGTGGGTCGTGGCGATGGCTGCGGTGGTATTGGGGTAAATGGTCTGGCCGTTCTCTTGCACGGCGTGTGTGACGTCCGTTTGCAAAAGCCAGAGGACGAAGTCTTTGTAGTAGAAGAAGATCGTGCTGATCCATATGGCGCCCAGCACGTTGAAGATGATGTGATAGTAGGCAGCGCGGCGGGCTGCGGTCGTCGCGCCGATGGAAGCCAAGAACGCCGTGATCGTGGTACCGACGTTTTCGCCCAGCACCAGCGCCGCAGCGGTCTCGAACTGAATCGTGCCGGTCAGCGCCAGCGCGATCGTGATGCCGAGCGTCGCCGACGAAGACTGCACCAACAGCGTGAGGACGCAGCCGGTGAGCATGCACTGCAGGACGCCGATGTAATCGGTGGCCTCGAAATGGTGCAGCCATTCTTCAAACGCCGGCATCTCTTTGATCTGCGCACAGGCATCCTTCATCAACTCCAAGCCGAAAAAGATCATGCCCACGCCCATCACCAGCGTGGCCATGTATCGCAGTCGCTCGCCGCGCGAAAAGAGGTAGACAAAGGCTGACACACCCAGGATCGGCAAACCGTAGTCGCCGATCTTCAACGTCAGTATCCAGCCGGTAATCGTCGTGCCGATGTTGGCTCCCATCACGACGCCGACTGCCTGATAGAGCGTCATCAGGCCGCCGTTGACGAAGCCGACGACCATCACCGTCGTGATCGAGCTGGACTGGATCATCATCGTGACGATGGTCCCGACGCCGATGGCCGAAAGCGGGTTGTTGGTCACGACGCTGATCATGCGGCGCAGCGTGTTGCTGGCCAGCGCCTGGGTGCCCTCGGACATGTTCTTCATGCCCAGCAAAAAAACGCCCAGCCCGCCGAGCAGACCGAAAGCCATCGACCAGAAGATTTCGGGGGACATCGATCCTTACCCCACCGGGCAGCAGTGAGCCAGAGGCGGCCAAAAGCCGTGCGGCGACGCGCATCGCAGCAGGCGATTCGCTATGGAACGACGAATGAAAAGCAACCCGACTTCCATGGATTCGCGCCAGTGCGTCCGACTGTACTGGTCGGTTGCCGCGCGAGCAAGTAGCCCCGCGCGTCGAACTTCGCGCGACGCGCCGGGGGCGAACTACGGCCACAGTACAGCCGGGCGAAATGGCCGTTGTGGCTCTCCGTCGGCTGCTTTAGACTATTGCAGGGCTTCATGTTGGGTCTCAGCGTGCAGTGTTCTGGCCTGCACGTCAGGGGCCGCCCGGGTGGACTACCAACCTTCACAGTCTGACAGGCGAGATCAACCATGCGGCACCGTACACGAGGGTGGACCAAGGCGCTTCTCTGCACGTTTGTTGCCATCGGACTGCTGACCTCAGGAGCCTGGGCTGCCGAACGTGTCGCTGCGATCGGCGAGCCGGTGGGCGAGCTGAACTTCAAGGATCTCCGCTACCTGCCGCGCTCGCTGGACGACTTTGGCGAGCGCCGCGCGTACGTGGTCGTATTCGTCACGTCCACCTGTCCGCTGGTGCAGCGTTACCTGCCGCGGCTGAGCGAACTGAGTGACAAGTACGCCGAAGAAGGTGTGCAGTTCATCGGTGTCAATGTCGGGCCCGACGACTCGATCATCGACATGGCCAGCCAGGCGATCGAATACTCCGTGAGTTTTCCGATTGTCAAAGACGTCGACGGCTCGGTCGCCACGACGCTGGGAGCTCAGCGCACGCCAGAATCCATCGTCTTGGACGAAGCGCAGCGCATCGTCTATCGCGGGCGCATCGATGATCAGTATCGTTTGGGCGGTGTGCGCCCCGATGTGCGTCGGCACGACTTGGACGAGGCCATTCAGGATGTTCTGGCCGGACGCGAAGTGCGCGTGGCCGAGACGCCCGTCGACGGCTGCAAGATCACGCTGCCGCAAACGCCTCAACTGGACGAAGAGATCACCTATTCGCGCCACATCTCACGTTTGATGCAGGAACATTGCCAGAAGTGTCATCGTCCCGGGACCGCGGCGCCGTTCGAGCTGATCTCGTACGAGGACGTGTCGGGGATGGGCGAAATGATCGCCGAAGTGGTGAGCGAAGGACGTATGCCGCCCTGGTATGCCAGCCCGCGGTTCGGGCATTTTCAGAACGACCCTACGCTCTCGAAGGACGAGCGCGATCAGGTCGTCGCCTGGGTCAACGCCGGGATGCCTGAGGGTGACAAGGCCGATTTACCGGAGCCGCTCGAGTTCGCTGATACCGAATGGCGGATTGGCGAGCCGGACCTGGTGCTCACCATGACCAAGGAGATCGAGCTACCAGCCGAAGGTTATTTGCCCTACGCCTACGTGATGCTGCCGCATTTGTTCCTCAAAGAGACGTGGGTCGAGGCGTTCGAGATCAAGCCTCACAATGCGGCCGTCGTACACCACTGCAACATGGCGTATGCCTCCGGGAAAGAAGGGACCGGGGCGCAGACGTTCATTACAGGCTACGTGCCGGGTGGCCAGCCGATGGACCTGGGCGTGTTTGAAAACAACGTCGCATTTCGCATCCCGCGGTATTCGCTCTTGGGGTTGCAGATCCATCTGGTCACGACTGGCAAGCCCGAAAAGTGCAAGATTTCCGTCGGCCTTCGCTTTCCGCGTCGTGTGATCGAGAAGCAACTACACCACGTGATCATGGACGATCGTAAGTTCAAGATCGCCCCGGGCGCTTTGGCGTATCCGGTTACTGACTCGCAAGAGTTGAGCCACGACACGACGCTGTTGGGCCTCTTTTCGCACATGCACTTACGCGGCAAGGCGATGACGTTTTACGCCCATCTGCCCGGTGGCGATACGCAGACGCTATTGCAGATTCCCAACTTCAATTTCGACTGGCAGCTTGGCTACGAGATTGAGCCGGGCACGGTCAAGCTACCGAAAGGGACCAAACTCGAAGCAATCGGGCACTATGACAATTCGGCCTTCAATCCCTACAATCCCGACCCCACCCGAGTCGTCCCCTATGGCGACCAGACGTATGACGAGATGCTCAATGGATTCGCGTTCTTCACGCATGACGACGAACAGCTGAACATCACGGTCGATCCCAAGAACGGCCAAGTCATCAAAGATAAGTCCCCCGCAGGGGCCGGCGCGGGCGACTCCGACTGAGTCCGCGCTGATCCTGTTTTGTTTCGCGCGGCGACGGTTGGCATCGCGCCCAAGAGCTGCGCGACCGCTGGCAGAGTATTCTCGCTGATCGGGACGCCGCTCATCCGGCCAATTCACGTGCTGGGTCACCAATCCTCCGCACGGGTTGCGGAAAACGTCACCGATTCCTAACGTGATCCTAACGGGCTATCGGTTCTACTGGGGGCATTGCTGGCTCTCTGGGCAATGTCACTCGCAGTGGATACGCAAGCATGTTGGTAGCATCGAAGCATCCGTTGGAGTCCAAAGCTATGGCCCGCGGGCACATCGTGGTCGTCGACGATGAAGAAGACCTGCTGGAACTAGTGAACTTCAACCTGAGCAAGGAGGGGTATCGGGTCACGTGCCTCAGTTCGGGTGAAGCCGCCGCTGAGCGCGTGCAAGCAGAATTGCCCGATCTGGTCGTCCTCGACTTGCTGCTGCCCGGTTCCGACGGGCTCGAGGTGTGCCGGCAGCTCAAAGCCGATCCTACCACGCGCGAGATCCCCGTCGTGATGCTCACCGCCAAGGGTGAAGAGGCCGACGTCGTCGCGGGCCTGGAGTTGGGCGCCGACGACTACATCACAAAGCCCTTCAGCCCTCGAGTCTTGATGGCGCGGCTGAAGGCGGTACTGCGGCGCGGCACTGTTGCGGCCAAGGACGAAGATGCAACAGACGTCCTGCGCGTGCACGAATTGGTGATTCACAGCGGTCGGCACGAAGTACTGGTCGCCGGCGAGCCTGTTTCGCTGACGTTGTCGGAATTTCGGCTGCTGCACTATCTTGCTCAAAAGCCCGGCTGGGTTTTCACGCGGAGCCAAATTGTCGATGCGGTAAAGGGCTCGGACTATCCGGTCACCGAACGTTCCGTCGATGTGCAAGTCGTGGGTCTGAGGAAGAAGCTGGGCGACCACGGCAAGTACATCGAAACCGTGCGCGGCGTCGGCTACCGTTTTCGGGAATAAGCCATGCGTCGTCGACGCCTGCTGTGGCATCTGTTGCCTTCGTACCTACTCGTAGCGCTGGTGACGCTGCTGGCGGTGGGCTGGTTCGCGTACTCCACGTTCAACGCGTCCCTTCGCGAACAGGCGTTGGGCGATCTTGCGGCAAAGGCGCGCCTCGTCGAGCAGCGCGTGCGCGACAAGCTCGCGCCGGCCGAACGTGAAGCATTGGCTCGCGAATGCCGCGCGCTCGCAGGCACAACTGGGTCGCGTCTGACGATCATCCTGCTCGACGGCGAAGTGCTGTGGGACACGCACGAGAACGCCCGGCAAATGGAAAACCACGCGGATCGGCTGGAGGTAGCGGAGGCGTTGGCCGGCTGCCCCGGAGAGGCAATCCGCGCCAGTGCCACGCTGGGCACTCGCATGCTGTATTCGGCCGTCCCGGTGGAGCAAGATGGGGAAGTCATCGGTTGTGCGCGCGTCTCCCAACGAGCGGCGGGGCTTGAAGGCAGCTTGGCCAACTTGCAGCTCAAGATTCTTGCCGTCGGCCTGTTCACGGCCGGATTGGCGCTTTGTGTTGGCGTCGCCGTGGCTCGCCGAATTGTGCGGCCGTTGGAAGACATCGCGCAGAGTGCCAAGCACCTGGGGCGGGGCGAGCTCAACCACCGTTTGCTGCCGCCGGATATCGGCGAGATGGCCGAACTGGTGGCGCGACTGAACAAGATGTCGCGCAAGCTCGACAAACGACTGCGGACGGTCACCCGCCAGTGCCATCAGCAGGATGCGGTATTGGCGAGCATGGTCGAGAGCGTGATCGCCGTCGATACGAATCTGAAAGTAATCAGCATGAATCGCGCCGGCGCGCAGCTGCTCGGCCTGAATGCCGACGCGACGCCCGGGCGCGACCTGCAAACCGTCGTACACAACGTCGACCTGCGGCAGTTCATCGCCGACGCTTTGGTGCGGCAGCAACCCATCGAGCGCGACCTCATTCTCGATGCCGAAGACAATCGCGTGCTGCAAGCGCACGGCACGGCGCTGCGCGACGCAGACGGCAACAGCATCGGCGCCGTGGTGGTACTCAACGATGTGAGTCGGCTGCGTCGGCTGGAGACGGTGCGGCAGGATTTTGTCGCCAATGTATCGCACGAGCTGAAGACGCCCATCACGTCGATCAAGGGCTTTGTCGAGACGCTCTTGGACGGGGCGCTCGAGAACCGGGCGGATGCCGAACGCTTTCTGCATATCGTGGCCAAGCAGGCCGACCGGCTGAACGCCATCATCGAAGACTTGCTCAGTCTCTCGAAGATTGAGCAAAGCGACACGGTAAACGAGATCGAGCTGGTCGAGGAGCGCATCCGCCCGCTGCTCGACGCGGCCCTGCTGAGTTGTGCCAACAAGGCGGAACAGCGCGGCGTCGAAGTCCACTTGCAGTGCGACGATACGCTGAGGGCCGCGGTCAACGCGCCGCTCTTGGAGCAGGCCATCGTCAACTTGTTGGACAATGCCATTAAGTACAGCGACGCAGGCGATGTGGTGGAGATTGTCGCCGCGTCGGCCGACTCGCAACTCTCCATCACCGTCCGTGACGAAGGCTGCGGCATCGAGCCCGAGCACTTACCACGGTTGTTCGAGCGTTTCTATCGAGTCGACAAGGCGCGGAGCCGCAAGTTGGGCGGCACAGGCTTGGGCTTGGCCATCGTCAAACACATCGTCAATACGCACGGCGGGCGCGTGACCGTGACCAGCGAGCCCGGCGCCGGCAGCACGTTTCACATTCATCTCCCGGCTGGACGATCCGAAGTGGCGGTTACCAACGGCAAGCTTCGGCCCGCATCTTCCCCCGGCTAGAACGCCAGATCGCCGCGCGACGCTCTAAGCAACGTTCGTTGCCCTCCGATCCGGCGTTCGCAGGGTTCGACGCACGGTTTTCTGGCCGTTTCTCGGCCTCGCGGGAATCAAAACGCGTTCATAACGGAACGCTAACAATACGCCCTTAACGTGCCGTGGAGTGGCGTGCGTTGCGCCGTCGTTGAGACCTCGCGAAAACACCGAGATGGACATGTGGGCGCGACAGCTGGCTGTGCTGACGCTGCTGTTGGGGTGCGCCTCGGGTTGTGCGCCTGGCTTCGCCGTCAGCGTCGCTTCCGAGGCGAACCGGCGTGCAACGAAGACGCGGATCACTGGCGCAGGCGCGTCGTTTCCCGAGCCCATCTACGCCAAGTGGGCCGGCGCGTATGCGCGCGATCACGACGTTCACGTCAACTACCAGCCCATCGGCTCCGGCGGCGGCATCTCTCAGATCAAAGCGCGGACCGTCGACTTCGGGGCGTCTGACGCACCCCTCACCGCCGAAGAATTAGAAGCCGCGGATCTGATCCAGTTCCCGATGGTCGTCGGTGGCGTCGTGCCCGTGGTGCGACTCGACGGCGTCGAACCGGGATCGCTGCGGCTGACGCCAGAGATATTGGTGCAGATTCTGATGGGCGAGATTCGCCGCTGGGATGCCCCGGAGGTCGCTCGTTTGAATCCCGACGTCGATCTGCCGGCCCGCGATGTCACTGTGGTATACCGCTCCGATCCTTCCGGTACCACCTGGATTCTCACGCACTATCTGGCCGCAGTCTCTGAGCAGTGGCGAACTCAAGTGGGCGCGGGCAAAGCGGTCCAGTGGCCCGTCGGTATTGCCGGCAAAGGGAATCAGGGCGTGGCGACGTACGTTACGCGTGTCGATGGAGCGATCGGATACGTCGAGCAGGCGTTCGTCGAACTGGCCGACCTGACGCACGTCCGATTGCAAAACCAGGCCGGCGAGTTCGTGGCGCCGACGCGGGAAACCGTGGCGGCCGCAGCGGCCAACGCCGATTGGGCATCCGCCGCTGGCTTTCACCTGAAACTCGTCAATCAGCCGGGCGCACAGTCGTGGCCGATTGCAGGCGCTACCTTCATTTTACTCAACCGCCAGCAGGACGATCTGACGACCGCCCGTGCGGTGCTCGAATTTTTCGCGTGGTGCTACGAACAGGGCGGTTCGCTGGCGTTGGAACTCGGTTACCTCCCCATGCCGCAGAATGTCGTGGAGCTTGTCGCCGCAGACTGGAAACGGGAAGTCCAGTTCGACGGGCGCCCCATCGCGCAGTAGGTCGCGCGGAGCGTTGGTGGCTTCGCCACGGTTTTCAGCCACAACGATCGACCACCAGTCATGGCGCCAGGCACTGTTCCGAAGAGCTTCGGCGACCGGCTGTTCTTCGTGGTCACCGCCTGCGCGGCAGCATTGGTGCTGGCCCTCTTGGTTGTGTTGGTGTTGCGACTGACGCAGTACGCCTGGCCGGCCATCAGCCGGTTCGGTCTGCGGTTCCTCGTCGACGGGCGTTGGGATATCGGGGCGGAGCAGTTCGGCGCGGCAAGCAGCATCTATGGAACGCTGATCACGACGTTGATCGCCATGCTGATCGCGGCGCCATTGGGAGTGGCCAGCGCAATGTTCCTGGTAGAGATGGCGCCGTCGTGGTTGAGCGGCAGCGTCGGCGTCGCGCTAGAACTGTTGGCCGCTGTGCCGAGCATCATCTACGGCATGTGGGGCCTGTTCATCTTCGCTCCGTTCATGGCCAACTATGTGCAGCCAACCCTGGCCGGCTGGCTGGGCTTCCTGCCGCTGTTCCAAGGCCCCAAGATGGGGTTAGGTGTGCTTACGGCCGGCATCATTTTGGCGCTGATGATCCTGCCGTTCATCACTGCCGTGTCGCGCGACGTGTTTCGCCTGGTGCCACCGGTCATGAAAGAGTCGGCCTATGGCGTGGGGGCGACCACCTGGGAAGTGACGCGGGACGTCAGTCTCCGCTACGGAGTCGCGGGGATTGCCGGAGCGCTGTTCCTCGGCCTGGGGCGCGCTCTGGGCGAGACGATGGCGGTGACGTTCGTCATCGGCAATAACCACGCGCTGTCGGCTTCGCTGTTCGACGCCGGGAATACCATCGCCTCGACGCTCGCCAACGAATTCGCCGAAGCCGACTCCGACTTGCACCGCGCCGCTCTGGTCGAACTCGGGCTCGTGTTGTTCGGCATGACGCTCGTGTTTCAACTTCTTGCCCAGCTCTGGCTGCGCCGGGTACGCAAATCGATGGGGAGCCGGCGATGACGATGAAACGGCTCGCCTATCGACGCTGGACGGATCGTATAGCCCGCGCCATGGCCGCGCTGGCAGCAGTATTCGGCGTTGTCGTGCTCGGCGCGATCTTGCTCACGGTTGTCTATCGCGGCGCCTCGGCACTGGGCATCGACTTCTTCACCCTGGCAACGGCCGCGCCCCGCGAACGAGGCGGGATGGCCAACGCCCTGCTCGGGACGTTTTACCTCGTCGTGCTGGCGACCCTGTTGGGCGTGCCGCTGGGCATGCTGTGCGGAACCTACCTGGCGGAGTTTGGCCGCGAAGGGCCGTTGGCGGTCGCGGTACGTTTTGCCTGTGAGATATTGATGGGCACGCCGTCGATCTTGATCGGTGTGTTGATCTACACGCTGCTTGTCGTGCCTGTGGGCGGTTTTTCGGGTTACGCCGGGGCAGTCGCACTGGCCGTGATCATGATTCCCGTCGTCGCCCGCACGACCGATGAGATGCTGCGGCTCGTGCCGCACGAGCTGCGCGAGTCCGCCTTGGCGCTGGGCGCGCCTCATTGGAAGGTGACACTGGGAGTCGTCTTCACGGCGGCTCGCAGTGGACTGGTGACCGGCGCCCTGCTGGCGCTGGCGCGGACGAGTGGCGAGACCGCCCCCCTGCTCTTCACGGCGCTGAATAGCACCGCTTGGCCGCGCGATCTCACGGAACCGACCGCCAATCTGACCGTGACCATCTACAACCGCGCGATGAGCCCTTTCGATGACTGGCAGCAGATGGCCTGGGGCGCATCGCTCGTCATCACTTCGGCTGTTCTCGGGTTGACCGTCGCCGCGCGTTGGGCGTTGGGCCGTCATTGCCGATGATACGTCCTGCACCCACGTCGAGATCCATGAGCATCATGCAAAGTCAGAAAGTGAGCGACGATGTGGATGCGACGGCCGTCGCGCCGACGTCCAAGATCCGCGCCCGCGGCTTGAGTTTCTGGTACGGCGGCCACCAGGCGCTGTTCGCCAACGATCTGGATATCGCCGAACACCGGGTGACGGCTATCATCGGACCATCGGGTTGCGGGAAGTCGACCCATCTGCGCGTCTACAACCGCATCTTCGAGCTCTATCCCCATCAGCGGGCCGAAGGGGAAGTACAAATCGACGGCACCAATGTCTTGGGGCCGACCACAGACGTGCTCGACCTCCGCCGCCGGGTGGGCATGATCTTTCAGAAGCCGACGCCTTTCCCGATGTCGGTCTTCGACAACGTGGCCTACGGCCTGCGGCTCGAAAAGCGGATGCGCCGCAGCGCACTGCAGGAACGCGTCGAGTTGGCCTTGCGACGGGCCGCGCTGTGGGACGAAGTGAAGGACAAACTGCGCACGGCCGGCGCGTCGCTGTCTGGAGGTCAGCAGCAGCGGCTGTGTATCGCTCGGGCAATTGCCGTCGAACCGGAAGTGCTGCTGATGGACGAACCGTGCTCGGCGATCGACCCGGTCGGAACCGCGAAGATCGAACAATTGATCGGCGAGTTGCGTGAGCGTTTTACCATTGCGCTAGTCACGCACAACATGCAGCAGGCCTTGCGCGTCTCCGACTACACGGCCTTCTTTTTCGAGGGCCACATCGTCGAGTTCGGCGAGACGCAGCAGCTCTTCGAGCGTCCCGCAGAGCCGCAGACGGCCGATTACGTCAGCGGACGCTTCGGCTAGCGCTGGCGACTGCGGCTTCGGCATGCAGCAGGTCGGCATCAAGAATAGCCCTCGCGAGCGCCCGCCCGGAAATGCCGTGGCTGAGCACCGTCCAGTGTCCGTGCGAACGACGGTGATAGAGCAGCTCTCCGCCGCAATTCGGATCGAGCAGTGGCTTGGCGGACACGAAGGTGACGCCCGGTCGCGAGACGTCGAAGTCGGCCAAGGGGAACTGCTCGACGAGTTCGACGTCGGGCCGTTCGACCAGGCCAGGAATGCTCTGAATCACCAGCGGAACGCCGCGCTCGCGACACATCTCGTAGATACGTTCGAAGATTGCGGCTGCGAGACGCTCGCGATACCGCGCTTCGGCGTCGGTCGCATCGCCAGCCTGGGCCAACTGTTGCTCATTGGCGGTTACGATGCGGTGCTTGATCAGGGTCGTCAACTGTTCCTTGAGAAACACCATTGCGTTGGAACGCTCGGAGAGCAGATTGAAGACGAAGCTCGAGTTCAGATAGTTGGCCACCGCGCCCATGGGGACGTAGGTCTCGTTCCAGGGATCGAGCGTATCCTCCTCGAATCGGAACAGCGACGTCCGCGTATTATCGACCAGATCGTTGCCGTAGAACGAGACGAGAACGACGTCGGGCTCGTACTTCCACAGCTCGCGCTCGAGATACAAGCACTCTTCGGCGGTCGAGAAGCCCGAGACGCCCGCGTTGAGCACCTCGACGTTGTAGTCGGCGGCTCGTAGTTCATGCTCCAGCACGCTGGAAAAACACTGCTCCACGTCGACTTCATAGCCGACGGTGAACGAGTCACCCAGCGAGACGATCCGTTGCACTCCCGCGGGTTTGGCGTACGTGAACTCCCGGTCGTCGCGCATCCCGGCCGAATTGATGCGGAACTGCCACGTGCCATCGGCCGATTGATGTCGGTAGGAACTGCCGGGATTGTTGTATCGCAGTCCCCACGGCGCTTCGACGACGTGACGAGGGAACTTGGCCTGCTGTCCGGCCAGCGCCAAGACGAGCACTTCGGCGGCGACCGCCGCCAAGACCAGGCTTAGACCCAGCGCGACCAGTTTCATCCACAGCATCGAGCGACGCCGAGAGCGCTGGTGCAAGGGCTGCTGCAGGTCGTCGATTGGTATGCAATCTCCAAGTCGCTGATGACCTGTCGGCCGATCGAGTTGTTGTACGACAACGCTGCTCATCGTTGCATCCCGCGCGCACCATCTAACGGGCACCCAGCGGTGGCCACCATTGCCCGCCAGGCGCTTTGGTCTCGAAAAGAGTTTCCGCCTGTTCCGATTGGAGCCATCCCCGTATTGCGACGCCATGAACTGGCCGGGGATGCCTTGCTTGTGACGAGAACACCCTGATGGGAGGTGTTAGTGACTAGCGTAATTGCAAGCCCACGACGATTCGACAGAAAAAGCCCCACAAATTTGGGGATGTGGCGACCGTATTCCGCTCAGTTTCTGATTGACATCGATGCTGTGCGTTATTACGGACGCCCTCGGAGAGTCTCATCGCCGCGTCTGCCATGGCATTCGCAACCGCCGTTGAACGTGACGAGCCGGCGCGACGAAGTCCTCAGCGGCCGTTTGCGGTCGCGGCTGGCGGCCGCTATGGTGCGCTGCGGCGCGGAAGTGCCTGCACACCTGGTGGTGGCCGCGGTCTTCAAAACCGTTGGGCCGCGAGACAAACTCGCGGCCGGTGGGTTCGATTCCCATGCACTTCCGCCATTGTTTTGCAGCACTTCGCGGCGCCTCGCGGTCAGCGGCAGAAGTGCCCGGTCCCCACGCCCTTACGTTCGGATTGTGCGGATCGTTGCGATTCTTCGCGTGTGCGATGGATTCTGCGTTGCGCCGGATCGGGCGGTCGAAGTCTCGCGACATCGACCAGGCATCGGTCACGTGGCTGTGGCAACAAATTGAAACGCGTAGAGGTCGGCGTCTTGGAGCGCGAAGCGGAGGCGGACCGGTCGATTTCTGAGCGCGTCTAGGTTCGCATCTCCCTGCCAAGTGACGGTGCGATCGATGGTGTCGCCGAACAGCTCGTCGCAGTCGGCGAGTGTCCGGCCCGCTACGGGACTGCCGTCGGGATTCTGGATCTCGACGCGAATACCACCTGCGGCCGAGCTGGCGAAGTTGAGTTGCATTTGGGAACCATCGAAGCGCATCGGTTTGGTGAGCAGCTCACCGCCGCTCATGTCCGCGCTGACCGATACGAAACCATCGAGCCGCAGCGTGTAGCGCCGCAGGGCGCTGCCTTGGCCCGTCCAGTAACTCTCGCTGGCATACAGTGACAGTTCAGCAGCCGCGCCGTCCAAGTCGGACACAGTCTCGACGGCGTGCCAGGCTACGTACTGATGGCCGTAGTTCCAGGTGTCGGGTCGCTCGATACCCGGTCGCAGAAACGCCTCGTTCCAGCGTTGGAAGTGCACACCGTCTCGGCTGGCCATGAGCAGGGCTTCGGTCAACGCCGTGCCATAGCGTTCGACCGAAGAGGCGCGCACCGCGCGGTGATCGGCTTCCGGAAGAGAGCGCACCGATTCCGTCCAGCCACGGTCGACATAGCGAGTGGGAAAGCCGATCAAGATGTGCGGTGCGCGGTGGTACGGTTTGATCTGGTTGGTGTAAAGCTGTTCGGGCGGCGAATCGGCGTACGTCAGGTCGGTGTGCCGTCCCCACGTCATCAAATCGGGTGAAGTGGCCGTGCGGATGGCGCGGCGACCGTCGGTGAAGATTCGCCAGTAGGCTCTGTACTGGCCGATGGTCGGATCCCAAAAGGCGAGATTCTGCGAGTCGAACGCGCCGAGACCGCTCAGCATTGGTGCGCTTGTCATCGGCGTCCAATGGATGCCGTCTGCCGATCGAAATGGAAGCAAACCGTTCGGGTTGGAGGAGCGCACGAGGGCCTTGTAGTGCCCGTCGTCTGCCACCTCCGGGTTGGCATCTTTGAACACGGCCGGGTGTCCGGCATCCACGTTTAGGGAACCCAGCGGTCCGCTGGAGAGCACGATGTTGTTCTGCTTGGAACCGCCGAACTCGTGGATGCCAAGCGCCGGTTTCTGCCAGCGGATGCCATCGTCACTTTCTGCGTAGCAACAAAAAAGAGGATGGCGACCCGTATCGAGCTTGCCCTGCGAAGCCTCCAGGTGCCACGCCTTGTAGTACATGCGATAGATATCGCCATCGCGAAACACGCTGTGATAACCGCTGCCACTTCCTTCCCAGGGCTCGTCATGCACCAGCACGCGCTCGCGCGGCGTGGGGTGATGAAGCCGCCGCCGTGCCGCGCCACTCAGTCGCTCAATGAGGACGTCGTCGACGAACAGCTCCCGCCGCGAACCAATTGACAGGGCATCCCGTTGATCGCGAGCCCGGGCGTAAGCCCGCCAGTTCCCTGCTGTCAGCAGCGCGCTGCTGGTGCCGGCAATCTGCAGGAATCGACGTCGGGAAGTCGCGACACGCTCGAGCATGATGACCTTCCTCAGAACGACTGACTTTGTTTGGGACCCGCGAGGCATCGAATCACCAGTATGTGTCGATCGCCTCGGCGAGCCATACCGCTCCATCGGACGCTGAAAACGACGGGAGCTCTGTGGCAATGTCACTACGAAGCGACCTGCACCTGCTCTGCGACAACGGCACGACGTCCGGATGCCGTCGAGGCGCGATAGTTGAGCCCGGCGAGCCAGGGTGTGGGAATTCGTTGGTGTTGTTTGTATCGCGATGTCATGGCGGCATCCAGAATCCCCGTCGTGAGCAACGTGCGCTCGGGTGGATAGGGCTCTTCGCCGCTGAGGAACATCGATTCGATGTTGTGCGTCAGGTACGAGAAGTGGCCGAAGCCTGGTTCCTGCAGCCAGAACTCCGTCGCCAGTGCTTCGCCGTTCGATCGGCGGTGGCCGGCAAAGTAGAACTCCCCGACATAGCCGTTGAGTAACAGGACGGCCGATCGAAAGCCGTCGCTATGCTCGATAAGAAACGCGATCGGCTGCGGACAGCGATCCTCGGGCGAGCCGTTGTACGATCTGTCGCTACAACCTAGGGCGACGTCGAGCAATTCCCGCGACCATCGACCCTCGTGCGCAGCGGTCCACACGGCTTGCCCTTCGAGACACGTCACCCCGCGAACTCCCGACTCGCCGCCCCGCCGGCGTTCGATCATGCATTGCAGCGTCTCGAGAGCGTGAAAGCCGTAGGACTCGACACCACCGTAAGCGACAACCAGCGCGTCATCGAGTTCTTCCTCCAACTCGATTTCCAAGTCCGGCCGTCGCCAAGTGGTGGGAAGCGACGAGCCGGCCATCAGTGGGAAATCCAGGGCGCGGGATTGATCGTACATCCACCTCGCATCTTCCCAGGCGTAACCGAGGTGCTTGTCGTTGAACACCGGCACCGATCGCCCGCACTTCTCGAATGCGCGCACGGTTTCTTCGAAGAACTGCCGCCGGGGGTACATGTGTTGTCCCTTTTCGTTGTGCGGGTAGTTGCCGTGTTCGCCGATGATGACCACGCCATCCACATCCAGGCTGCTGCCATCCTGCGACAGCGCTCGCTCAATCGTCGGCTCGATGCGATAACCGAAGTGCGCGCTCATCACGCGGCTGAGGTCCGCCTGCGGAGTTTGATCGACGTGCATCGAGACGACCTGGGTGCGCGGCGCGTACGGCTCGACGCCGAACGTATAGCCCTTGAGAAGTCGCCCGACGATGACGTCTGCGTGGGAGAAGGGACGGTACTCCGTAACGATCGCCGCCAGGCGCGGCTTGGCCGAGCGGCGTGCTGCTGTTGCGGGAAAAGGCCAGTACAGTCCCGATCCCACGCCGAGCGCGGTCGCGCGCAGCCACGCACGGCGACTCAGTGGCGCGGTCTTTGTCTGGTGTGTCATCACAACCTCCCAGCAAGCAGTTGACGGCTGGGGTTTGATGGCCAGCGCCGGGGCGCGACCATTTCATGTTGTAAGGCGAGCGTGTCTTGAATGCGCGCGTGACACACAGGTCGTCAGGTCCGTGAACATACTAACCTGCAGAGGTCGCTGCGACGTCATCGAAAGGGTGCAGCGGCCGGCGACGATGTCGGAATTCGAGTTGCGTCATGTCTGCGCACGTGACGCCGGGTGTGTTGACGCGGATGAACCGATCGCAGACGTCCCGATAGGCCGCGATGGGAGCGTTGACTCCCTTGGCCACGAGTACGCGAAAGCGCTCTGGATCGAGTTGGCAGCTCGTGATCTGCCCGAGGCTGAAGGGCGGGACGCGATTGGACATCAAGACGACTGTCATGCCGCCGCTGGTGCGAACGACGGCCGTCGGTCCCATATCGTAAGCACTGCGTCCCCCGTGCACGAGATTCGGCTCCTCGAATCGTCCGCCCACGATGCGTTCGACTCGCACGTCGGCCACTAGCGGCGGTCCCTGCTCGATCGCATGTTGACCTCCCATCGAAAGCTCGCCCGTTTCGCCCACGCCAATCACCCGGGCCTGCGCGACGGCGCTGGGGTCCCAGAGGCAGACGAGCGAGTCTGCCACGCTTCCGTCGTACAGGCGCCTCAGCAGCAGTGTGCCATCGCCGGCTGCGCCGCCGCCGACGTTGTCGCCGACATCCAACAGGCAAGTCCGTTCGTTCGTCGAACGGAGTTCCTCCAGCGCAGCATCGACATCGGGCAGGGCACACCCAAACTGTTCGCGACGAGCCACCAAATCGGCGGCCCACTCATCGGCTAACTGTTGGGCACGATCTGGCTGACGATCGGTCACGACGATGAAGCTCGTACCGAGCTCCTCGACGTCGGCATAGGGGAATCCCAGAATGACGCTGTTGGACGCGATACCATCGGCCTGGAGCATGCTGTCTGCGAGTTCGTACAACTCGCGGCAGGGCGATTCGGAAGTCGCCTGACGATCGATGCTGATCGCCACCGGCGGCCGCGCCATGGCCTGTGTCGGTTGAATCTTTCCGCCAAGTGTAGCGAGCAAGATGCCAGCGGCCGTGCGCCCTGTCTGGTGTTGGTCGACGTGTGGATTGGTGCGGTAGGCCACAATCGCGTCCGTCGCTGCAAACATCCGCTCCGATAGATTGGCGTGGGGATCGAGCGTGGCCACAATCGGCAATGCCTCTCCCACCTGTTCACGCAACTCGCACAGCCAATGCCCGTCGAAATCGGCGTGTGCATCGCACACTGCCGCGCCGTGCGGTGCGACCAGCAGTCCATCGAGCGGTCCGGCGCGGCGTAGTTCTTGCAGCATCCTGCGCACGAGCTCAGCGCCTGTATCCGCATCGAGCGGACCCCCGGGCGTCGCCAGAGCCAGCAGGAGCGGCACCACCTCGCAGTTCGCCCGCTGCAACTCGTGCCAGAAGCCGCCGACCTCGTGGTGGCAGGCGCGACAGAATTGCGCCATCTCCGAGCCGTACAGCAAGGCATCGCGACGAAAGTCCTCCAGCGTCGTGCGTGCGCGCACGAAGGTGTTCGACTCGTGCTGGATGGCAATCAGGCCGACTCGCATATCTGGTTCGCGCTCTCCCCCCTGCCATGAACATCGCATCATTCTGAGTTTGCTCGACCGCGCGCGGCCTGTAAACTCCTCATTGTCACCTGAGTAGGCACATCGATCGGGTCGCGGACAGCAGTCGCAATGCCATGGCCGACAAGACTGAAATCACGTTGACCATGATGCGCGAGCGTTTGACCAGCGCACTGGTGTCCGATGCGCTAGACAAATTGGGCTACCGGAATCAGGCGCCCGACCTGTGCCTTGTGCCGCGCACCGGAATCTCCCAACTTGTCGGTCGCGCGAAAACGACGTTGTGGGCCGACATGGCGCACGAAGATCCACGTCCCTACGAACTGGAATTGCGCGCCGTGGATGCGTGTCAGACGGATGACGTGTTCATCTGCGCAGCAGGCAGCTCGACGCGCTCGGCGGTGTGGGGCGATCTGCTCTCGACCGCTGCCAAGAGTCGCGGATGCGTGGGTGCCATCATCGATGGTGCCGTGCGGGATGTAGCCAAGATGACGGCGCTGGGGTTCGCCTGTTTCGCTCTGGCCACCCGGGTGTCCGACAGCCTGCATCGCCAACGCGTGATCGATCTCGATGTGCCCGTTGAACTAGGAGGCACGCGCTGCAGCCCAGGAGACTTGGTGTTTGCCGATCTCGATGGCGTTGTCATCGTACCGCAGGAAGTCGAAGCCGCCGCGATTCGTGACGCGTGGGACAAGGCCACCACGGAGAATCAGATTCTCGAAGATCTCCGCCGCGGACTGGGCGCACAAGAAGCGTACCGCAAGCACGGAACGCTGTAGCGGCCGCGCGAAGGGCGACGCCTTGTCGCGTCTGTCGGCGTACGCGACAGAGCGATTAGGGTCTGGGGCGCGTCGGCGGCGGTTATTGAGCCGGCAGTTTCAAGTGGCCGGCAACTTCCGACAAGAACGCGACGATTGCATCCGGGAAAGCATCCGGCTCCTGGCTCCAGAAGCTGAGCAGGTAGTTGCCTTCGGCGGTGCGCAGCGGCAGGTGCAGGCTGGAGGCGATACCCTTGCCGGCCATGCGCTGCATCAGCTTGTCTTCCACGGCGGCGACATCCGGGTGGATGATCGGTTCGCTGCCGGCGGCGATGTAGTCGGCCAGGACGGCATCGTCGGCCGACATCACGGTACTCGTCGTGCGGAACGTCGTGCGAATGCCATTGAGTTCGACCACTTGCAGGTTCCGCAGCCGCCCCTTGTCAGCTTGAACGTAGGTGACGTCGACACGATCGATCTGGCCGATCATCTCGGCCAACAGCTCGGCGAACGCCGCGAACGCCTCTCGCGAATCGCACGCAGCCGCGGCCGCGGAAACGAGCGCCGCATCGACGGTAGCGTCGCCGTTTTCGATCCGCGCGAGCGATTCCTTCATTCGCTCTTGCGGATCCGGCGGGCCGGCCAGACGCTCGGCGATGATGTCCTGATCGGCCAGACAGATCTCGAACCAACCATACATCATCTCTTCCCACGTCTGTGGGCCTAAGCGAACATCGATCGTGGGGTCGGGGTTGTTGAGATTGTCTTCTGAGTTGTCGTAGTGCGCGACGCAGTGCAGCTTCGAACCCTTCGGCACGCGCTTGGGCTCTGCGAAGATGTAGGTCGTCTGCCAGCCGAAGTCGTACTGCGGCACATCGAGTACGATTTCTTCGGTGCCATCCGGATAGATCAGCGTGTACTTGAAGTCCTTACCACGCACGTGCATGTGGGGAGAGACCGACCAGAGGAGTGATTCCTCGCCGAACTCGTACCACGACTCGACTTCGTGGTTATTGGCGTGCGCCGGAATGACGAAGTTATGGTTGCCGGCGTGCTGCACGGCGACTTCCCGCCGGACCGTTTCGGGGTCGGCGAACTTGATGCCGACGCAACTGCGGTCCGATTGGGCCGTGCCGTTGGGCGTGTAGTGCATCTGGAAGTTCAGTTTCGAGCCCGCCGGAATGAACCGGGCTGTGCCCTCGGGCAAGACGGGCGGCCGCAGGCCGGGCGCGAACGAGGCAAACCAGTCGAGCGCGGTCTTCGGCAGATCGGCCGAGTAATACTTCGAGACGCCCTTGGGCGGGATGACATACATCACAATGTGATGCACCACAGCCGGGTTGCCCGGCTTGGGCTCCATGGCGGTGACCCATTTGTCTTCGGTCCAACCGGGGTCGACGACGAAATTCTGATAGTCGACCGTTCCTTCGGCCGGAACGTCGAACGTGAGCGGCATGTAGATCACTTCATCCGGCTCGGGAATCATCCAGCCTTCGGCGAATTCTGGTGGTTCGGGTAGATCGCTAACGTCTCCCTCGGGGGCTCCGGAATCTGCCCAGGCGTCGATCATCGCCATCTCTTCGTCGGAGAGGCGACAGTCGTTCACAAACTCGCCATAGCGGGGATCGGCGTGCCAGGGCGGCATGCGTCGTTCCTGCACGACTTCGTTGATCATCTCCGCCCAGCCGGCTGCATCTTCATAACTGGTGAGCGTGAAGGGACCGATCTGACCTTCGCGGTGACAGACGACGCAATGTTCGTTGAAAATGCGCACGATTTGATTCGAGTAGGTTACCTCGGCATTTTCGACCGGTTGTTTGATGCGCCCGATGAGACAGCCGGTGGCCTCGGTGACCGGCACGCTCACCTCCTCACCGCCGAGCAATTCGCGCAGCGCGATGGCGAGATCGTGCCGCCGTGGCTCATCGAGTTGATAGCTCACGCGCACGCCCGTCTCGTTCGATTGCAGGCCGTACTGGTCGTCGACCCGACCCCAGTAACGCACGACACCGTCCGCATCGAGGACGAACACCTCGGGGACGCGGATGGCGCCCAGACGGTCGGCCAGTGCATTGCCGACGTCTTTGAGAATGGGGAACTCGATGCCATGTACCCGAGCGTAGTTCTTCAACTCGGTCACGTTGTCGTGCACGTTGGAACTGACGCCGAAGAACGCGACATTTTGATCGCTGAACTCCTCAGCCAACTCCTGCAGGCGCGGCGCGTAGAGGCGGGCCAGCGGACATTCGGTGCCGATGAACGCCAGGACGACGAGTTGATCGTCGGGCAACTCCGAGAGGCGGTGCTCGGCATTGTAGACATCAGAGATGCGGAACTCGTCGATCCTCTTGCCGATGGGCGTGGTCTCGGCACGAGCGGATGCTATCCCGACGAAACCTATCAAAGCACAGAGAGTCGCGGCCGTGAGCAGACGCATCGTGTTTGCTCCTGATTGTCTTGCGGTTGTCGACGCCTGAGTTGTGATGGCGCAGTGCGGTTGCGCGAACAGCCCCAAGCGCGGCGACCCCCACCTCCGCCGAACTTGTTTAGCTAGCTAACTGCCTGGCTCAGATTGTGCTCCACATCGATCCACGAAGTCAATCTCTTAGCCCAGAGGGACTACTCGGCACAGCGTCGTGGTTGCGGGTCACCGTGCCCGAGTTGTGCAGACTCTGCCGGTTGTCGTGATTGGTTGCTGAGCCGTGCCGCCCCGGCGTGATCCACACCAATGGACAAGCGACGGAGCGTCGATCAGCGTGGATTGCATGCAGAGAAACCGCCTGATCATGCCGCTGGGCTTCGTTGCGCTGGTAGCGGTCAATGCCTGCGCCATTCGCTATGCGCACGACCAGTACTGGCCCGAGTTTGGTGCCGTGTGGCTGATGGCGATGCTTCAGGCACAAGTCGCGTTGGCGCTGTCGTGGGCACTTCTCGGCCCAGCCCGCTGGCTTCCGCTTCGCGTGTCAGCGGGGATGTGTGCGGTCGCAGCTTTAAGTGTGACACTCGGTCGCTACAACGACACCACGCCCCAATGGCAGGCGATCGTCCTCTCGGAGGGGATGGGACTCGGCGCCGTACTACTTTTCTGCCGCGGGGCAGGACTGCGCTGGCGTCAATCGTGCCGGCCTCTTTCGACGCCTGCTCACGACTTCGGATACAGGTACGACTCCGGCAATCTTCAATTCACCGCGGGCCAATTGTTGACATGCACCGCAGCCACAGCGGCGGGGTTCACTGCGGTGCGTCTCGCGATGGACTGGGAGTGGGAGGCCGGACTTGCGACCGTAGCACTGGGTGGAACGGTGATCGCATCCGGCACGATCTTGGCCGCCGGATTGCGAATTGGTGCTCCGGCGCGGTTGGTCGCCTTTGTGATCATGCCGGTGGCCGTAGCCGAATGTGTCGCGCGCGTCAGTTCGAGCGCGCGGGAACCCTTTCTGCTCTGGGCCGGACTTGAAGTCAGCGTCGTGATGGCCGCAGTCGCGGTGGTTCGCGTCGCCGGATACAGCGTCGAGAGACTCGGCGCGCCAGCAGCATCGATCAATCCGCAGCCCCGCCCGACTCAGGATCTCGTTGCCGAGGCGCCGGGCCTCTCCCCGCGTTGACCGCGGATGCAGCCGTGGGGCTCTCGGCGTCATGTTGCATGGACGCAACGTTCCCCCGCCTTTCGTGAGGCAAAATCTCACCGGGCCGCTTCATCCGCCGCCCGGCGGGAGGTGGAATGCCTGCGAGCCATCTCTTTGGGTGGCAACACCTTGGCGCGCGCGAGCAGGTTCGACGGCCATCGCGGCATGTGACGTGCCTCCAGAAGGACGTGAGCCGGCTGTATCTCTTCGTCCCGCCGTGAATCCATCGGCCGGCCCCACGACAGGAGCCGTCATGTCGCCACGTTGCGTGTTGCTGCTCACCGTTCTCTGCGGCGCGATCACCTCGCCCGCCGCAGCGCAAACGGGCGTCTTCGCCCGCTCGTGGTTCACCCACGACCCCAAGTTCCATGTGCGCACGCCGCAGTTCGCACCGCATGAACCGGCCTTCGCTCCGCCAGCGGTGAACTATCAGATCAGCGGTTATCGCTACTTGCAGAGTAACATTCGCGGCGCCGGCGGCGGGATCGATCGGCAGTTGTTCGTCGAATCGTGGGGCAACGGTCGCGGCTTGCGCGACGCACAGGCCGAACGCGAATTCCAGGCGGCCCGTCAGCCGTTCTTTGGCCGCACTGCCGACGGCGAGACGTTTGCCGTGCCCGGCTATGGTTGGCCCGGCTATGCCTACCCGTTGGTGCCCAACAACTTCTTCGGCTTCGGCGGCTTCCCGTATCCCGCGCCGTACGGCTACGGCGGCTTCGCACCCCCAGCCGGTTATCCACCCACCGGCATGCCCTATCCCGGCGCCCCGTACCCTGGGGCTCCCTATCCGGGAGCGCCTTATCCTGGTGCACCGATTCCCGGGGCACCGTTAGGTACCGCCAGCCCGCCTCCGGCGGGCAGTGGCGGTTAGC
>CALKYM010000111.1 GCA_938003525.1 uncultured Planctomycetales bacterium
CGCCAAAGCACTTGCGTCTTTGGCGATCGTTGCGCGTCGCCCGACTGAATCGGGCTGACGCTCCACTAGGCGGCGCCGTTACTTCGGGGGAGATTCCATGTCGCGGGCGAAGGCCTGGTCGGCCGAAATGCCTGCCAGCCCGAGTTTCTCAGGTCGGACGGCCATGAACAGCGCACTGCCATCGCCGTAGTTGTCGCCATCCGGCCCGAAGAGTTTTGCCCGAGTGGTGATCTTGCGGCCGTCGACCTCGTCGACCCATGCTTCGCAGGTGGCGAGCACGCCGACGGGGACCATGCGGCGGAAATTGATGGTCAACTGCGCCGCCAGCGCCATGTGGCCGGCCACCCAAGCGGCGAAGCCCATGGCTTCATCGAGCAGCGCCGAGATGCTACCCCCGTGTGCATGGCCGGGAGGACCTTGCGTGCCGGGGCCGAACCAGACCTTGGCGAACAGGCGATGGTCGGACTCGCGGGCAAAGTAGCGGACGCGGAGACGCTCACTGCGCGGATCTCCGGAGACAAAGCGCGGCGAGAAATCCGTCCCGCGGTTTACTGCCACCTCTTGCCAGGTGGGTTCCGGGACGAACACTTCGAGCGGGCAGGGTTCAGACACCAAGGCGCTCCGAAAACAGCGTGGATGGACTGTGTCGACGTCGAATCGACCCGGTAGGGTCATTCGAACACAGGCCCCATCTTATCCACCAGCCTCGGCGGCAGGAATGAGGGCCCAAAGCCGGCGGTTCTCCGCACCTAGCGAGTCAGTCGCCGGCCGGGATTCGCTTGCGGAGCTCCTCGATCACTTCCGGCGGGATGAAACTCGAGAGTTCGCGGTCGCTGGCCAAGGGGGCGATCTGCTTGATCAGCGAACTGGAAACGTGCGAGAACTCCTCGTCCGAGGCGAGAAACACGGTCTCGATGCCAGGGTCGAGATGCCGATTTGCCAGCATCATTGTGAACTCAGCCGCGATATCAGTGAGCGGCCGCACGCCGCGCACCATGACACGGGCCTCGCACGCCCTGACGAAACGCACTGCGAGTCCGGAAAAAGGCCGCACTTCGACGTTCGTGAAGCGATCGGTTGTCCGCCGCGCCAATTCGAGTCGCTCATCGGTCGTGAAGAGCGTGTTCTTGCCGGTATGCTCGGCGACGCCGACGATTAGCTTGTCGACCAGCTTGGCCGCCCGCTCGATGACGTTCAGGTGCCCCAGCGTGATGGGATCGAACGAACCGGTATAGACCGCTGTCTGGGAGTTGTGCTCAGTTGGCATCGCCCGATAACTCCTCGACGTCGTTGCGCCGGCTCACTCGACCGGAGCCTCGTGAATCATCTTCACCAGCCGTGAGGGGCATTGCAAACATCTCGAGCGACTCGCTGGCAAGGGAGGACGTCGAAACGGACAAGCGATGGCGCGTCTGGGCCGTCTTCAACAACCATCGAAAGGCGGGCGCTACGAGCCATCAAGGACCGCGATCAGTCGATCGACGTCTTGCTCGCTCGTGTAGGCGTGCGGACTGGCGCGAAGTCGTCCTCCGCGCACGCTCACGACGACATCCGCCTTGAGACACTGCTTGCGGAGCTGTGCCGAGTCTCTGTCGGGCACGTCAAAGGACACGATTCCCGAGGCGCACTGCCTGTCGCGGTCGCTGGCAACGACCGCGCCGATGCCTTCGAGCCGGGCACAGAGGTAGTCGGTGATCGCCAGTACGCGCTCACTCACCGCGTGCGCCCCGTAGTGTCCCAGCATGGCCAGGCTGGCGTCGAGCGCCAGAAAGCCCGGGATGTTCATCGACCCGCCTTCGTATCGAGAGGCGGCGTCGCGGAGGCGGAACTCGGCGAGGGAGTAGTCGGCGGCTTGCTCCACGCTGTGCCAGCCGACGCCTCGGGGCTCGAGTCGCGCAAGATGCTCGCGCCGCATGTAGAACATCCCGGCTCCTTCGGGGCCCAGCAACCACTTGTGGCCATCGGCGGCGAGGAAGTCGACCGGCGTGCGGCTCACGTCGAGCGGGAAGACGCCCAGGCCCTGAATCGCGTCGAGGAACAGCAGCGCGCCCTGTTCGTGCACCATTGCGCACAGGTCATCGACGTTCGTACGAAAGCCGTGCGCGTAGCCCACCCAACTCGCGCTGACGATGCGTGTCTTCCGGTCGCAGGCGGCGGCCAACTTGTCGAGATCGAGACGGCGACCGCCGCTTTGCACGCGGCGAACTTCCACGCCGCGCGATTCCAGGTTCAGCCAGGGAAACAGATTCGACGGAAACTCGTCGTCCGGTACGACGACATTGTCGCCCGGCTGCCAGGGGAAACCTTCGGCGACGATGTTGATGCCGACCGTCGTGTTGGGCACCAGCGCGATTTCGTCTTCGCCGGCTGCAAGAAACGCGGCAAAGCGACGACGCAACCGCTCGACGCCGGACGCCCACGTCAGCCACGGCACGTCGCCGTTGGCGGCCGAATCGGCGGACCACTCCGCGAGAGCCTGCTGGGCAGGGCCGCTGATCGGTGCGACGGCGGCGTGGTCGAAATAGGCCCGCCGCCGGGCGACCGGCATCTGCCGCCGCAGCTCTTCCCACCACGCAGCAGAGTGTTCGGACACAGTGATCCTTCACAACGAGACAGCGCAAACCCGGCCATCAGCCGGCGACCGCGCCCATCCTAGATTACCTGAATCCCTCTGCCCATCGCCAAGAGCCTGGCAGCTGCTGTGCAGGCGGTCTTGTTACTCAGCTTGCGACAAAGCTGCCGGCTCGCCTTTCAGGAGCGCGATGTCCTCAAAACGCATTTCGAGCACATCTCGCGAGGTGCTGTCCGAAGAAACGATCACCAGCTTGGAAGGCAGATCGTAAGAGCCGATTCGCTGCCACTCGTGGTAGTAAGTGTGGTTTGAATGCAGCAAGTTCTTCTCCTGATCCCAGAAGCTCACGGTGAACACGTGCGGCAGATAGTGGCCCTCCTCGTTGCGAACGACGTCCAGCACGCTGATCGTGAATCGCAACGGCTCCATGTTGCGATTCACCTCGGTGATCACATTGTCGCGGATGCGATAGACGCTGCCCATGCGTTCTTCAGCCAGTCGGACCGCCGTGCCCAACACATGACTGCGGGCACTTGCCTCGTAGACGGCTTCTTCGTTGAACTGACTCACGGGCATGCGGTGCATGATGAGCGAATCGATTTGCTGTTCCGGGAATCCGCTCGTGATATCGCCCATGCCTTCGAGTTCCACGCCACCTTTGGCGTCGACGCGAATCGTGCCGCTGGCCTGCCGGTCGTTTCGCTTGACTTGTAACTGAGCGCTGAAGCCGGGGAAGTCGGTCCACACGGCGCGTGACGCACGCGCTTGCGTGAGCAGTTGCATGGCAGAGACGTCTGCCTCGGTCAGATCGCCGACTGCTTGCGCCATCGTGAGCGTGGCTACGTGCCACTTTCCACTGTAGCTCTGGCCATCGTATTCGCCTGCACGGTCCGGCTCGGCGTGCAGCACGCGCAGCGCGGTGTGCTGAGATGCCAGGTCAGTGACATCGACCTGCCCCCGGTCATCGGTGGTCAGCGTCGTATCGTCGCCATCGGTGCCGACGACGATGACTTCGGCGCCCGCCAGCGGCTCGCCGTGCCACAACACGGTGCAGACGAGTTGCTCGCCGTCGTTGTGCGGGATGATGTCGAGCGGCGCGGGTTCGGGACTCGTGGATTCCAGGTTCGACACCGGCGACCAACCGTGAATATGGCGCGCGTAGTAGTTCAATAGCACTACCTGCTCGCCGCGGGAGAAGACGCCGTAGACACAGTTTGCCGCTAGGCTGCAGGGCCCCGATTGCGGAAGTGGCGCCTGCCAGGCACCCGTTTCGTCTTCGTCATTGATGTGCGTCGTCAGTTCCAAGGCGGCTTGCTTGTCGCCCGAAAGCCACCAGACCTTGGCGCTTTCAATACGATCGAGCAACTCGGCACTGCCGGGCTCGGGCGCTTCCGAGAAGTAGGCACACGCCTTCTGCTGGCCATCCGCAGTCGTCACCACGTCCACCCACAAGAAGTGCGCGTGGGCTGTCGATGTGGCCAGCACCAGCACGCCAAGCAGAACGCCCGTCG
>CALKYM010000112.1 GCA_938003525.1 uncultured Planctomycetales bacterium
CCGGCGGAGCACTACCATGTTGTCTGCGCCAAAGCACGTGCGTCTTTGGCGAACGTTTCGCGTCGGTGCGAATGAATCGGGCTGACGCTCCACTAGAGAAACTCAGAATTGCGCCCGGGCGCGCCTCCCCACTCAGACTTTTTTGAGCCTAGGGTGCCACTGCTAGCTCGTCTAGCAGTGCCCTCCAACGGACTCACACTGCTGGGCAAGCCAGCAGTGGCACCCGAGTACAGTGCTTGACTGCGCTCTGATGCGCTTCCTACGGCATGCTGTCGCCGAGCGCCAGTACCAGATCGCGGTTGACCCGGGTGTGGCGCCGCGAATATGTAGGCGTATCGCTCATTTTCCGCTGCCCGCTTCTCGGCGCGGCGGTGAGCTCACCTCGCAATCTGTCTCCACAACGCCGCGTCGATGAAGCAGTGTCGCATGGCTCTGCCGGTGCGCTATTCTCCCGCGCCCGCGTTGCGCTTTGCCGCCGCACTCTATCTGCTCACGCTCGCCCTGCTCGTCTTCGGCTCTGGATGCGCGGCGAGCCGATTCATTTCGCTGCGGTCGATCCCCAACAGTCCGCTCGTCGAGCAACTCAAGCTCGACTCACGGCGCGGGCCGGAAGCGACCGGGCGCACGCTGCAACTGCTGCGGCGCTATGACTTGCTCGAGCAGTTTCAAGACGCGCCAGACACGGCGATGGTCGAACTGCAGCAGGTTGTGGCTCGCGAGCCCGGCGCGGACAAGTTTCACGCATTCGCCGAGCTGGCATTCATTCGCGCCAAGGAGTTCGAGCAAGAGGGCGACCACCAGCGGGCGCTGGAGTACTACGAGACGGCCGTCGCGCACGCCTACATCTTCTTGTTCGACGATCGTTTCGGCCTGGTCCGCAATCCGTACGATCCGCAGTTTCGCGGCGCGTGCGATCTCTACAACGGCGCGCTGGAGAGCAGCCTGCGGATCTTGCTGGCCCAGAACAATCTCCAGCCCGGCTGCACGCATCGCGTGCAAACCGCCAACAATGTCACTGATGTGACGGTGGTGGCCGTCGGCAACTCGTGGCATCCCGAGGACTTCGGCGAGTTGCACTTCGTCTCGGACTACCAGGTGCAAGGCCTGTCGAACCAGTACCAGACTTTCGGGCTGGGCGTGCCCCTGATCGTCACCCGCGAATCGCACGCCAACCAGTCGCCCATGGAGGGCTACTATCCGCCGGGTCTGAGCTTCCCGGCGACGGCCTTCTTGAGAATCCTCCCAGGCAGCGACCAAGCGGCCCGCGGCGGTCAAACCCATCACCGGGCGGTGCTGGAATTCCACGATCCGCTGGCGTCGACGGACGTCATGGTCAACCGCATCCGGGTACCACTGGAGAGCGATCTCAGCACGCCGCTCGCGTACTTCCTCAACCAAAGCGAACTACAACCGTTGGCCACTTGGGGGCTGTTGCGTCCCGACCTCTCGCAGCAGCTCACTGGGTTGTACATGTTGGAGCCGTACGAACCCGACAAGATCCCCGTCATCATGGTGCACGGCCTGTGGTCGAGCCCGCTGACCTGGATGGAGATGTTCAACGACCTGCGCGGGGCGCCCGAAATCCGCGATCACTACCAGTTCTGGTTCTATCTCTACCCGACCGGCCAACCGTTCTGGATGAGCGCCGTCTCCTTCCGCCGTGATTTGACGACGCTACGACAGCTCGTCGATCCGCAGCGCCAGCAGCCAGCGCTGGATCAGATGGTGTTGGTCGGCCACAGCATGGGCGGGCTGGTTTCCAAGCTGCAAACCGTCGCCAGCCAGGACCGGTTCTGGAGTGCGGTGAGCTCCACGCCGTTCCAACTCGTCAAAGCTTCGCCCGAGGTGCGGCGCGAGCTCGACGAGACGTTTTTCTTTGAACCCAGCCCGTCGGTGCGGCGCCTAGTGACGATCGCCACGCCTCACCGGGGAAGCCGCTTCGCCAATCGCGCCACGCGTTGGCTGGGACAGAAATTCATCACGCTTCCCGAGCGGCTGATTATGGGCCGCGAACAGTTGCTGCGCGACAACCCGGATCTGTATCGCGACCCGACGTTTGCGGAGCTCAAGACGAGCGTCGATTCACTGGCGCCCGACTCGCCCTTGCTGCCGGTCCTCTTAGACACGCCGCTGCCGCCCTGGGTCAAGCACCACAACATCGTGGGCGTGCTCGAACAGCGCGGCGAGCCGATCCCTTTGCTCGAAGGCGGCGACGGCATCGTGAGTTATGCCAGCGCGCACGTCGACAGTGCCGTCTCGGAAGTCGTCGTGGATTCGATTCATCAGAGTGTGCACCGGCATCCCCGCGCGATCCTCGAGGTTCGTCGGATCTTGCTGGAGCATCTAAGCGAGTTGCAATCGGCGCCGGCGCCGCGCACCTCGCCGTTTCGCATGGCCGGCGAGCAGTTCGCGCCGCCGGCCGGTGCGTTCCATCCACTCGAGCCGCCACCGGCACAGAACGCAACCGGTCGGATGCCGCAACTGTCTGCGCCTTGATGGTCAAGCAGCCGGCCCCCATTCCGCGCGCTGCAGCTGCCGTCTACCTCGGACCGAGCATCGATCGCAACGGCGCGACGTTGGCAATTCGGGCCGCGTGAGATTCTCGCCTACCAACGGACGCCGCGGCGGCGACATGCCCGTGGAGGCCTGTACGGCCGACAGTTCGTTGCCGCAGCGCGCGGTCGACGGGCAATTCGCTCTTCGGTCGCTTCTCGGCGTTGCGCGCACGATGAGCCGTGTCGTTCTTCGCTTTGTCCGCGCGTTGTGTCAGCGAAGCCGCCGGTGACGCCGTGACGATCGCTTCAACAATCGCGTCCGAAATCGTCGCTGTGGTCTGTGCCGGAGCATCGGCTTCGGCCGGAGTATCCAACGGGGGAAGTTCTCCGCGCACGACGTGCACCTCGCGCGGCGCTTCGACTCCCACACGAATCGACTGTCCCTTGATCCGCAGGATCGTGATCGTGATATCGTCCCCGATGCGGATTTGTTGCTGAGCTTTCCGGGTCAGCACCAACATGGCCTACTCCTTTGCATCCAGAAGCCCCGTACCGAACGACGAACGGAACAATGCAGCGAGCGTGCCAAGACGGGCGGAGTTCGGCCATGCTGAGGCCGAACTCAGCACAGCGACAAAGGTTAACCTGTCGCGAGTCGAATCACGACCGTGCCTGACGTAGTGAAATCTTGTACAGTCGCGTAGAAACTCTTACAACCTGCAAAGTTGCCTGCATTGCCTAGATAGCACTGCGGCCGCCAGGTCTCGCGTCGTCGAACGCCGGGCGCGGCGTTGCGCGCCAGCGGGCCCACGGGGCGGAGCACAGTGACGACGGCTGGTCGGGTTGCTCGCCGGGCGGCGCTATAGAGCGGGCCATGAAGTGGCCGGGAAAGTTTCCCTGACCGGGAAAGTGAACGCGAGCGCCAAGACGTGATCGATGATTGACCGGGGCGTCGCGTCCAAGCCTCAAATGCCGCCGTGGCGGCGCTGGCTGATCTCGTCGCGCAGCCGTGCCGCCAACTCGTACTGCTCATCGGCAATGGCGTCGGCCAGTTGTTCTTCCAGCGTCCGCTGGACGCCAAACTCGTCGCGCAGCGACTCCTGCATTTCGAGCAACCGACGCACCATCTCGTCGTCGTCGAACTGCTCCTCGGCTTCGTGCTGCACGAAGATTTCCCGCATTTTCTCCAGCCCCAGATTGATCTCTTCGATCGCATCCTCGGGGCCATCGGCCTCCAGCCGGCCCATGGCCGCGGCCTGGGTGCGGTGAAATACGATATACGGCCGGAACTGTTCGTGCGCCAGGCACCATTCGTCGTCGGCCGCCCGATCGCGCACGAAGTCCATCAAGGAGAGATTGTGGTCGGCGTCTTTTACCGCACGATCGAACTCGCGCAGTGCCAGCCAGCAAATGCGACGGTGGTAGTATTGGGCGAACTCCCGATCGACTTCCTGGCATTGGTCGGGCGTGAGCATGAATCCCGTGCCTTCGTGCACCGAAAGTCCCATCAAGTAGTCGAAATAGGACTCCGCACCACCGGGCCGCGCGCCGTCGGGGCGGTTGCTGACTTCCATCTGCACCACCCCCATGTCGATGCGCATCTGCAGCACCTCGCGACCATCGCTAGCCTTCACCAGACGGGCCGTGACCGATCCGGGCTCGTAAGGCCAGTTGCGCAGGATGGCGTCGATGTGTTTGCTACGTGCCATCGCCTCTGCAGGGTCAAGAGGGCCACTGGTACACCCCAATTATACCACCGCGTGCAGCGAATCGGCCATGCCCGAGGTATTGTTTGTCCCGAAAAGGCCCAGCGGCAACGTAGTTGGACTCTTGACGCTGAAGCACACGGTAATCTGCGCGCTGCCAGCACACATGGTCGTGCGACGAATCTGTGGGTGGCACGATTGTAGGGAACGCTCATTCGATCCGAACGCCGTCGACGAAGGAGTCTGCAATGGCGCTCCCGCGGAATGGGACCATGCGTATGGAACTCGTCGGCCATGAAGAAGTGCGAATTGTGACGTCGGCTCCGCGTGCACCTGTGACCCCGGATCCCCGCGACTGCAAGTCGAGGAAACCGTGCTCGTCTCAGTCGGTGGCCAAACTCGGCGCGCGAGTTCACCCGACGCTGTTGCGTTGCTTTTGGTGCGCTGTGAAGAACGCAAGTGACGGTCGCCCCTCGCGCGATCGTGTGGCCGAGTTCGGCTCTGCCTCTGCATGACCGGACTGCGCCCGGAGTCGGCCGATGGCCGTTCACCTACAAAATCGATACCGAATGAGTTTGTTGTGTGCTGCTCGCGGCCCGGAACTACGTGGCCAACTCACCATACCTAGCTTGAAGACCACCCCCTCCTTTGGCGCGATGCCTGAATCCACTAGTGGTAATACCCTTCCTATAGAGAAGCGGCCCCCCTTGTTGTTACTGCTGACCAGTGACGCACGAGGACTCGAGGAGGTGGGAAGAGGAGGGTGAAGCAAAGAGACCGCGGCGTGATCTAGGAAATGTAACTCGACGACTTGTTCGAAAAGGCGCTGATCACAACGTGCACTTGCCTTATAGATCGGCTCAAGAAATTTGCGAAGCATGTTCAGCGCCATTGCGGAAAGCGATATTTCACCTATGTTAGGCACGGGGCCGCTGTTTGCGGCCGTTTCTGTTTGTACTGTTCGATGCGAGGGCGAAGAAACATGGCAACCAAAAAGGCAGGCAAGAAACGAAAAGTCAATAAGGCGGAAGAAATCAGAACGCTTTTTCGTGAGCGTGGCCTGGATACGGCGCCCAAAGACATAATTGCGGCACTCGCCAAGCGGCGCATTGAAGTCTCGCCGGCGCAGGTGAGCAATGTGAAGACCGCCATGAAAGAAGGCAAAGGACAAAGTGGCCGCGGTCGGCGCGGTCGTCCTGCAGCCAATGGCATGAATTTCGATGCGCTGCTTGATGCCAAGCGACTTGTAGACGCAACCGGCAGTGCAGATGCAGCCAAACGGGCCATCGATGTGCTGACCCAACTTCGGTGAACGACTCTGCCCGGCGCGGCTCGTGGCCCGGCGCAAAGCAATACAGTCTAGAATGACTGTCATCGCGGCCGGTTCACTCGTGCCGCAGTCGGGAGTAACTCCTGCAATTGGCTCGCCGCGTCGTCCGTTCCGCGCAAAGAACATTCTGGATCGCGCGGGTTTCGAGCCGCATTCCGGTGCCCCATCACGTGCCTGCCGCAGTCCACTTCACTCGAAAGGTGGATGGACTGCGGCGGTCCGTGTATGGTTGCCACATGGCTGTACCAATTGAGCGGCGGCGCGACGTTGCCGACAGAAATCCAAACATGCCGCGGCCTGATGTGAACTGCGCGGACAAGCAGATACTCAAGCAGAGGACTCCACAGGGATGAGTGTTGCGGATCGGGAAAAACAGATCGCTCAAGCCGAGGAGATTCTGGGCGATTCGGTAGCCCGGATGGGTTTCGCCAAGGGACTCTTCTTCGGTCGGTTTCAGAACGAGAGCCTCGGCTCGTATCCCGATCTCACCGCAGACGCCGAGGCGAATCAACTCGTTGAGGAGTTGAAGGTTTACGCCCGGGAGCACATCGACCCGATCGATATCGATCGCAACTCTCGCATCCCCGATGACGTTGTCGCCGGACTTGGTCGCATCGGCGTACTCGGCGCGTGTCTCCCGAAGAGCTGCGGCGGTCGCGGGCTGCCGCAACTGGCCTATTGCCGCGCGATCGAGGTACTGGGAGGCATCTGCGGCGGCACGGCGTTGTTTGTGAATGCTCATCACTCGATTGGTCCGCGGGCGCTCGTCTTATTTGGAACGCCCGAGCAGCAGGCACGCTATTTGCCAAAGCTGGCGTCGGGTGAACATCTCAGTGCCTTCGCGCTCACGGAACCCGAGGCGGGCAGCGACGCGGCCAATGTGCAAACCACCGCCACGCCGACACCGGATGGCAGCGGTTACACCATCAACGGCAACAAGCGGTGGATCACCAATGGCGGGATTGCCCAGGTGCTGACAGTCATGGCCCGCACGCCGGACCCCAGTTCGGACGACGGCAAGATCACGGCCTTCATCGTCGAGCCAGACATGCCGGGGTTCGAGGTCGTGGAAGAGCGGATGGATAAGTGCGGCGTGCGCGGCAGCGCCACGGGTCGCCTGGCGTTTCACGACATGTTTGTGCCGCGCGAGAACATTCTCGGCGAGCTGGGCCGCGGACTGAAGATCGCGCTCACGGTGCTGGACTTTGGGCGAACGACGTTCGGCGCGAGTTGCACTGGCGCAGCGAAGTTTTGCGTCGCGCAGGCTGCAGCCCACGCCCAGCGGCGCGTGCAGTTCGGCGAGCCGCTCGGGCGCTTCGAGATGGTCAAGGAGAAACTGGCCTATATGCACGCCGGCGCGTTCGCCATGGAATCGTGCAGCTATCAAACGGCCGCACTCATCGACTCGGGCACCGACGACTACATGCTCGAGACGGCCATGCTGAAGATATTCGCGACCGACGTCGTGTGGCGGATCGTCAACGACACGATCCAGATCTACGGCGGCAAGGCCTACTTCACGGATGAGCCGTTTGAACGCATGATGCGCGACGCGCGGATCAACACCATCGGCGAAGGCGCCAACGACGTCCTTCGTGCGTTCGTGGCATTGGTCGGCATGCGCGATGTGGGGTTGGAACTCAAAGACGTGGTGGATGCTCTCGTACACCCGCTGGCACATTTCAGTTTCAGCAAGCTGAGTGGCTTCGCCAGTCGAAAGGTGGGGGCGCTGCTCGCACCGCCGTATGTGGCCGTCAGCAACGAAGAACTCGAAGCTGATGCTCATCGGCTCGGCAAGCTCGTGGGCAACTTCGGACAACAGGTCGAAAAGGCGCTGCGCGTCCATCGCGAAGCGATCATCGATCGACAATATGTCGCCAGTCGGGTGGCGGACGTGGCCATCGAACTCTATGTCTCGGCCTGTGTGCTGCGACGACTCGATGCCGTGCTGCAAGACAAGCAGCTCGATTCCCAGGCCACGAAGAACGCGCTCGGTACAGGGCGCTACTATCTCAAGACGGCCGAGCGGCGGATGCGTCGACGACTGGCCGACTTGTGGGACAACGACGACGCCGAGACAACCGCCGAAGCCGATCGCCTGCTGGGCTGGTCGGGCTGACGTTTGTTGCGCTCGGCCAGTGCCAAAGCCGCCTATCAGTTGTCGTCCCAACCGCCGGACTTGCGTCGGCCCTTCTTCTCGCTTCGCTCGCGTTTGTCGCGTAACCGCGCCTCGACGGCGCGACGTGGCACCTTGGTCGGCTTGCGCGGTCGCGGGGGTTGTACGACGGCGTGCAGCATGGCGCGCAGGCGTTGGCGGCAGTCCTCGGCATTGCGCGCCTGGTGGCGATGCCGTTGACTGGAGAGCACGATCTCCCCGCCCGCCGTGATGCGGCGGCGATAGCGATCGACGAACCGCTGCTTGACCGGTTCCGGCACGCTCTCGCTGGCGACCACGTTCCACCGCAAAACGGCCTTCGTGCTCAGCTTGTTGACGTTCTGTCCCCCGGGCCCCGAGCTACGTACGTAGCGCAACTCGAGTTCCTCGTCGGGAATCGTGATACTGGGGGTGACCGTGATCATGGAGCTATCAACTGAGTTGCGACCGGCGCGCGGTCGATCGAGGCCGTGCGTGGCGGTCGTTGGCGTCGTGGCTATAGTATCGTCCAGCCGTGCGGAGATAAGTCAGCTTCTATTGTGTGTGAGAAACGGATGCGGTGTCAGGGTTCACATTTGGCGATGCTGCTGCTGGTTGCCTTCGTGGTCGGCTGCGACGAGGTGCAGCGTTCCGATCGCGGTGGGCGGGAGACGAACTCCCAGGCTGATGGGCAGCTTCCCTGTGACGGGGTGCCGGACGCCGGACCGGCGCCGGAGCTGACCAGCATCTGGACTCGTCAGCAGGGAGTCGATTGGCCGGCATTTCTCGGGCCGACCGGCGACAGTCGCTCTCCGGAAACCGGCATTCTCACCGGGTGGGGCGACGCCGGACCACCGATCGTCTGGCACCACCGCGTCGCCACCAGCTATGCAGCTCCCACCATCAGCCGCGGAAGATTGTTCCTCTTCGACCGGCACGACCCGCGGCCGGGCGCGCCGGGCAATGCCCGCCTGACGTGTATGGCGGCCGAAACCGGTGAAAAGTTGTGGCAGTTCGAATACCTGACCGACTACACCGACCAATACGGATACGACAACGGTCCGCGCTGCTGCCCGGTCGTCGACGACGATCGTGTCTACATTCGCGGTGTCGAGGGCATGCTGCACTGCTTGCGGGTGATGGATGGCGCTCTGCTATGGACGATCGATCTGACGCAACGATTTGGCATCGTGCAGAACTTCTTCGGCCAGGGCAGCACACCAGTGATCGAGGGCAATCTGTTGATCGTTCAAGTCGGCGGGAGTCCACCCGATGCCAATCGTTACGACATCGCCAACGCGCGTGGCAACGGCACGGGAGTTGTCGCCTTCGACAAGCACACCGGAGCGATTGTCTACCAACTGAGCGACGAACTGTGCAGCTACACCAGCCCGACGCTGGCCACGATTGACGAGCGGCGGTGGTGTTTCGTTTTCGCGCGCGGTGGGTTGCTCGCCTTCAACCCGGCCGACGGGGCGCTCGACTTTCACTTCGCCTGGCGTTCACGGCTGTTGGAGAGCGTCAACGCCAGCAACCCGGTGGTGATTGGCAATCGCGTGCTGATTTCCGAGACGTACGGGCCGGGCGCAGCGCTGCTCGCAGTGCGTCCCGGCGACTATGACATCGTTTGGGCGGACGACCCCGACGAGCGCGACAAGACGTTGCAGACGCATTGGAACACGCCCGTCTACCACGACGGATACGTCTACGGCTCCAGCGGACGCCACGCGAACGAGGCCGAACTGCGGTGCGTCGAGTTGGCCACGGGCAAAGTCATGTGGAGCGAGCCGGGGCTCGCCCGCTCATCGCTATTGTTTGTCGATGGGCACTTCATCTGTCTGGGTGAGTACGGAGAACTGCTCCTGCTCAAAGCGACGCCCGAGAAGTTTGATGCACTGGCGGCAGTTGTCCTCCGCGCCGACGACGATGACGCCGTGCTCCCCGAACTGCGAAATGCCCCTCTTCTGCGCTATCCGGCTTGGGCCGCACCCGTCTTGTCGCACGGCCTGCTCTATCTGCGCGGGCCGAACATGCTGGTGTGCTGCGAACTGATTCCTGAGGAGACGGCAGAGCAGGGTGCGAAGTAATGTAGAGCGTCTTGCAACACGGGGGCTTGGCGCCCGTGCCGGCTTGCGCAGCGGTGCGAAACTCGTATGCAGCACTGCTGGGCAAGCCAGCAGTGGCACCCCGGAAGCAGACTGAATAGGGTTTTGCAATACGCTCTAGTAACGCGCGTTGTTGACTCGCCGAGAGCGTCTGCTCGCTCAGGCGTGCGTGGGCAGCAAGGTCTCCAGCGCGTGGCGTGAGCGGCTGAGCAGCTCTTCGTAGGCGACGGGTTCCACATCTTCGCCCATCAACTCGATGTCGAAGGGCCCGTCGTAGCCGCTGTTGACCAGTGCGCTGATCAATTCCCCCAGCGGCAGCACTCCGTCGCCCAAAAGGCAGCGGTTTTGTTCGCGCGAGGGCGGCTCGCGGCCATCGCCGACGTGGACAATGGCGATCCGTTTGCCGAGTTCCTCGATCCGCTCCAGCAGGTCGTGTTCGAAGCCAAGATGGTACGTGTCGAAGGCTAGCTTGACCCGGGGATGATCGACCTGATCCAAGACTGCCAACGCGTCGTCGAGCGACGTCAAGAAGGTCCACTCGGCCGCGCAGCCTTGATTCATCGGTTCCAGCGCAAGATCGACGCCGGCATCAGCCGCCGCGACGGCCAACTCTTTCAGCGCGCCGACGACCAGTCGACGCGAGTGATTGTGCGTGTGAATGCCGCGCGACCCTGTGTAGACCACGACGCACGGTGATTGCAGGCGGGCCGCTAGTTCGATCGCTTCGCGCGCGTCTTCGACGCTTTCGGCAAAGGTCCGTCCGTCGGTGCCCGTGAACCCGCCACACCACAGCAGGTTCGAGAGCTGCAAGCCGTGCTCGGTGAGTAGCACGGCGGCTTTTTGCTCGCCGCAATCGACGACCTTTTCGCGCCATGCGCCGATGGCGGTGAAGCCGGCTGCCGCGTAGTGCGCGACGTCCTCCTCGAACGTCCAGCGCAGGGTGGTCATCTCGTTCATCGAGAGCCGGGACATCCGTGAGAACTCCTGCCGGCCGAATGACGAATGCTATCACGCCGGGGCACTGAAGGCGGGCGGCGCAAGGTGGCCCAGTATGCCGCGTGGTCTGCGCCCTGTAAAGCCAGGGGGTTGAACGTCGCGACTGGCGCGGGACTGGTAAACCGCGCTGCGCGCCGCAAGACCATCGTGGCGAACGGTCTTGACCTCAAGTCGGCTGGCCAGAGAGACTTGGCGACCACGATTGCGAGCCAGGCGAACCTGCGCGCTGGGGGCAGGTCGACGATATCGGGCTTGCCCAACTGCGTTGTACTATTCAGCGCCTCGAGTCATGCGGCCATGTCGATCATCACGCGCTATGTCTTGGCAGAGTTGGTCAAGATCTTCTTCTTCTCGCTGTTGGCCATGACCTCGATGATGATGGTCGTGGGCGTGGTGGCCGAAGCGACAAGGCAGGGCTTGGGCCCGGAACAAGTCGGGCAGATGCTGCCGTATCTCTTGCCGGAAGCTCTGCGCTTCACGGTACCCGGCACCTTGCTGTTCGCCGCTTGCAGTGTGTACGGCCGTATGTCGGGATCTAATGAGATCGTGGCGGCCAAATCCCTGGGCATCAGCCCGATGGTCTTCTTGTGGCCCGTGCTGATCTTTGCTTTCTTGCTGAGCCTGGTGACCGTCTGGCTGAACGACGTCGCCGTGTCTTGGGGACGCAACGGTGTGCGGCGCGTTGTGATCGAAGCCGTGGAAGAGATCGCGTACGGCATGCTGCGCACGCAGCGCTCGTATGCGACGAATCATTTCTCAATCAACGTGATGGACGTCGACGGGCGACGGCTGATGCGGCCCACGCTCACCTTCCAAGCGCGCGACAATACGCCGGCCATTACGCTCAGCGCGGCCGAGGCTGAACTGGAGTCGGATCCGGCAGCGAATGAATTGACGATTATCTGTCGCGATAGCACGATCTACGTCGACGACGCCTCGTACTATCATCCCGGCGAGCTAAGGCGAACGGTGCCGCTGGATGAAGCCAGTACGCGCGGCGACAACTCAAGGCTCCCCTCGTGGCTGGCACTGCACGAGATTCCGCGAGAGATTGTTCGCACTCGCGCCGAGTTGGACGCCTTCGAGCAAAAGCGCGCCGCGCAGGCGGCCTTTCAATTGCTCCACGGCGATATGACGGGGCTGGTGGGTGCGGAATGGCAGGTGAATGATGCCGTTCGTTCTGATCTGAAGAATCGTATCGCGCGGCTGTTCACGGAACCGCATCGGCGCTGGGCGAACGGCTTTAGCTGTCTCTGCTTCGTGCTGGTCGGCGCACCGCTCGCCATTCGCATGCGCAACTCGGACTTCTTGACGACGTTCTTCGTCTGCTTTCTGTTCGTGCTGATCGTTTATTACCCGCTATTGGCCTACGGCGTCGACCTGGCCAAGCGGGGCGATCTGCCGCCACTGGCGGTGTGGCAAGGCAACGTGCTTTTGGTTGCCTGGGGCGCCTGGCTCATGCACCGTGTGTTTCGCTACTGAGCGCCCTGCCGAGCGGTCGCGGCGATCTACGCCGCGTGCGATTCGTAGCGGCGTGGCTGAACCGCCTCGTCGCTCTTTGCGAAATTGACGAGTCGGCGGATCGCGTAGGGCCGCGCACCCTGGCTCTCGTAGTAGGTGCGCACGCAGACTTCGCCCAGCATGCCGAGTACGAAGAACTGCGTGGCGACGATCACCAGAAAGGTGGTTGCCAACAGCAGCGGATTGCCGGTCATGTCGATGTCGCGCCACAGCTTGAACGCCACCGTTAGCCCGCCACACAGCCCGCCCAGCGTCATACACCAGAGCCCGAAGGTTCCAAACAGCCGCATGGGACTGGTGAGATAGCCGATCATGTACTTCACGGTGATCAAGTCGAGCAGCACTCGAAACGTTCTCGACAGCCCATACTTCGACTGACCGAAACGCCGCGGGTGATGTCGCGTGACGACCTCCAGGCAGCGCGCCCCGCGCCAGTGACAGAGAATCGGAATGAAACGGTGCATCTCACCGTAGAGCTGAATCTCCTGGGCGATCTCGCGCCGCACGACCTTGAGCGTGCAGCCCAGATCGTGAACAGGAAATCCGGTGACGCGCGAGATCAGTCCGTTGGCCAGTTTGGAAGGCAGCTTGCGGCTTAACCAGGCGTCTTGTCGCTCTTTGCGCCAGCCGTGCACCAGGTCGTATCCCTCTTCGAGCCGCCTGACCATCATCGAAATATCTTCGGGATCGTTCTGTAGATCGGCATCGAGCATGACGATCACATCGCCGGTCGCCAACTGGATTCCGGCGTTCATGGCGGCGGTCTGCCCGAAGTTGCGGCGGAACTCGACGACTTTGACGTTCGCGTCCTGCGCTGCCAGCTCGAAAAGCAACTGCGTCGAGCCGTCCTGCGAACCGTCGTCGATGAACAACAGTTCGTAGGGGCGCCTCATTCGATCGAGCACGCGGACCAGCGCTTCGTAGAGGCGCGGGATGTTTTCCTGCTCGTTGTACACGGGCACAACAATCGAGAGATCCATGTGCAACTTCCTTTGCGCGGTCTGTTTTGCATGCGGTACGGCCGCGTCGGCGTCGGGGATCTCGACGTCGGCATGTGTGTCTTGCGGAGTCCTGGTATTTGTGCCGAAGTGCGGAGTCGGCAGGTTCTCGAAGGGTTTTGCTGATATATCTTCGTCAGCGGGCGATTCGTTGTCGTGCGAGCCGGTCGCAGAAGTTGTGGGCCCGAAGAGGTAGCACAGCCCGCCGAGCATGCCGCCGCAGATCACGACCAGAAACCACATCAGTCCCAGCGCGACACCCGACTCTGTCGGGAGTCCATACGAGCCGAGCACCAGCGCCAATCCGCCCTCACGCAGCCCGACTCCGGCGATGCTCAGCGGCAGCGCCGTGACCAGGGCGACGAGTGGCACGGCGACGAAGTACGCCGCCACGGGCAGTCCCAGCCCCAGCGCCTCGCCGACCCAATAGACGGTGAGCACGTTCAACGCTTGGATTACGAAGCTGAGCGCGACCGCCGACAGGATCACACGGGGTTTGTCGGCATAGGGCCGCAGTCGCGCGAACAGTCCCAGCACGCGACGCGGGGCGCGTACCCAGACCGGCGAGCGCCGCAGCAGTTCCAATCCCACGCGCACACAACATGCGGCCGCCAAGACTATGCCCGACGACGCTAGCCACGTGGCGGCGGTTCCCAACGCGAAGAATTGCGCGACGGATGCTGCCGAGACAATTGTGAGCAGAGCCGTGAGTCCTGTCAGGCGATCGACGAGCACTGTGCAACCGGCCAGCACGCGCTGCGCGAGCGTGGGAGCAAGTCGATAGGCTTTGACAACGTCGCCGCCGATGGACGTTGGTAAACAGAGGCTGAAGAACATGCCCTCGAAGTACAACCGCAGGAAACGAGCGCCGCTGGCATCGAGCTCCACCGCCCGCGACAATCCCGACCACCGCCGCGCACTGAGCACCTGCGAGGCAAGATAGACTGCAAAGGCCACACACCACGGTCCGCCGCGAAGTCCGCTGATCGTGGACTGCATGGCCAGCCAATCGAGCCCCACGCACACGTATCCGACCAGCGACAGGGTCAGCGCCAGGCGCAGCCAGAAGACCCAACGGCGAGGCCGTTTGGGCGCTACATCTTCGGCGCTCCATCCGCCGCTCACAGTCGATCCTCGCGCCTTCGAGGAGCTGCCGAACCGGCTTCGTAGATCGGCGCTTGCGACGGGTGGTACGTCAGGCGCTCTTCAGCGCGGAGGCGTCTGCCTACGATGACCATCATTTGCGGCGGCGAATTGATGCGACGGTCGCAGCGGACGTCCGCCAGTCGCTGCCAGGCGAACGGCAACACGGGCGGGTAGGCGGCATGTTGGTCGAAGCAGAAGTACTCGAAGTCGGCATCTTCGGCAGCAGGCGGCCAGCCGACGGGCCGAATCGTATCGCTGTAGTGAAACGCAAACAGATGGTGCACCCGACCGAGGCTCACCAGTTTCACCTTTGGCGGAATTTGACCTTTGACTTCGGCCACCTGCCTGGCAGTCGGCACCGACTTGCGGACCAGTTCATTCAGTCGCAGGCCCACCGTGCTCAGTCCGATGAAACCCGCCACCAGACACATGGCCGCTGCGGCTCGCGCGCCGGCGGACCACGGCGAGGAGCGAACGAGCGTAACGCCAATCGCCACCGAGAGCAGCAAGTACAGGCCCGCGAACAGCGGCGGCTGCGTCAGCACCGATTGACCACCCAGGCCAAACCAGGTGGCGATCGCGACCACGCCGCCCATGCCAATCGCGAACAAACCCAACACCCGGACGTAGTGCAGCCAGAAGTGACTGATACGCTCGGCGGGGAGTGCAAGCCGAACGCGATCGACGACGATGCCGGCCAGCACCGAGAGGCAGGGGTACAGCGGCATGAAATACCGCGTGCGGGCCTCGATGGCGAACCAACACGTGGGAAACGTGACGGCCACGGCGACCAACACAAATGAGGCGGGGGTCCGCGCGCTGCCCAACTCACGGCGAAAGTTTGGCGATGCAAAGGCGACGAGCAGCACGGACCACGGCAGCATGGCGGCCCAGACTTCAATTGGAAACAACAGCAGGTGCTCGGCGAACGCCCAGGCGCCCGGATTGGCATACCGCACCGCGGCGTTCTGCCCCCAGATGGCGAGCGTGGCATCCCAGCCCACCGCCGACGTGAAGGGCACCTGCCA
>CALKYM010000113.1 GCA_938003525.1 uncultured Planctomycetales bacterium
GCTCTCCGGCCCATACGTTTCTCCCTTGGATCGCCATTGCAGGGGATTGGGACGGCGGCGGCGCGCCATTGTTGGCACCAAGGGCGGCTCCCGTTTCGGAGCAAACAATCCCCCGCCTCGATGAAACTCAGCTGAATCCCCTGCTGACCGAAGCGATCGCACGGTGGGATCTCCTTTGGCCGGGGTCGGCGGAACGGCTGGGCGGCGTGCAGTTGGAGATCACGGATTTGCCTGGCTTGACGCTCGGTCGGGCGGCGGGTTCCGCGATCCTGATTGACCAGGATGCTGCGGGCTATGGATGGTTCATAGACCCAACTCCCGGCGATGACTTCGAATTCATCGACGCCATAGCGGGAAGATTGGAATACAGCGCTGCTGGGCAGATGGATTTGCTGACTGTTTTGACTCATGAATTGGGTCACGTGTTGGGTTTAGACGACGTACACGATTCGGATATTGCGGCCGACTTGATGTACGAATCGCTGGCTGCCGGCGTGAGGCGTGTCCCAACTGCGGCAGAAGCGGATCGTCTGTTCGCCGCGTTGTAGCCTCCGCTCCAGCAGCACCGGGAAACTTCCCCAACCCCAGCCTTCATACCGACTGGTATAGGGATTCGAAGCTGGTCACTACCCGGGCCAAAGAGCCTTGGCGTTTGGTGCCTGTACCCGGGGTCTGAGCGACGGGCGGCGGCTACGAGGCGTTTTGCGACGAGGATCTCTGGCCGGTGGAAGAAGCGTAGGGCGTGTCTTGGGCAACAGGGCGCGAATCCTGCGGCTGTGAGCGCGAATCACGCGGCTAACCGTTCCCGAACGATTGACACCCGTTCGGGGAGAGAATCCGAGTATCGGCTCGCTTGACCTCGCTCACGAGGCCAACCAAGATGGCGCAGTCCGACCGGGGGAGGCTGCTGCTGCGTCACCGCCGAGCCGTGGCGATCGCGCAACGCGTGCTGACTCTTAGTAACGTGTCGGGTGTGGACTGCCGGGAGCGGTCGCATCGAGGTGCTATGCGCGTTGGGCAGACGCCATGATCTTCAGCTCTCTCCGCAAGCGAACCGACCAAGCCAAGGCGCGCGCGTGGAGTGTTCAGACGGACCTGCTCCGCCGTCAGGATTGGATTGGGCGCGCCAAATTGTTCGTCCTTTTGCTACTGGCAGTGCCGGGGATCGCATACGGGGTCTACGTTGTCGCTGTACCTACAGGTGCCCGACAGGTGACACCCGGTCGTGTGGCTCAGGTCCATGCGATTTGGGACACGCAATGCGACGTCTGCCACGTACCCTTTCAACCGGTTCGCCGAGGCACGGCAGCGGAGCTATTGCCCGCCGCGTTGCAGGAAGAGTTCGACACCGACGCTACAGACAGCAAGTGTCAGTCCTGCCACGCTGGACCGCCGCACCACACCAATGAATTGGCCAGCAGCGTGCCCTCATGTGGGACCTGTCACCAAGATCATCAAGGCACGACGGCTCGGTTGACCCAGGTGAGCGACGCGTATTGCTTGAGTTGCCATCAAAACCTCAAGCAACACGCCAATAACGGCGCGATTACCTTCGCGGCGGCCATCGGCGGCTTTTCGCCCGCAGCGGGACATCCCAAGTTCCGCTCACTGGCTTCCGGCGATCCTGGTAGGCTCAAGTTCAATCACGCCCAACACATGTTGCCCGGGATTCCCAAGCTCGAGCGAACCAACAGTGGCGACGCGGTCTTTGGCGATGATCCTCAAGGGACCCTGACGTTAGATCAACTGGATGCGGCAGCACGCGCGCAGTACAGCGCCGCAGGCGAGGCCGACGACGCGCAGCTGGTGCAGCTCCGATGTGCGGATTGCCACCAGCTCGACGCGGCCAGTCCTCTGGTATCGGACCCGAACACGGTCGGTCCCGAAGCGGCACGCAACGAAGGCCGCTACATGCTTCCGATTCGCTATGAAACCCACTGTAGCGCCTGTCATCCGCTCCGCTATGACTTGAACGAACCGCTACGGGAGATCGTCCGCAACTGGAACGCAGCCATCGGCGGCGATACGGACGGCATACGGGAGATCGACCTCCAGCCGGTTCGTGTTCCCCACGGCCTGCAACCGGATGTCTTGGCCGACTTCGCCCAAGGTGCCGTGGCGGGGCGGCTGCTGGCGTCAGATAACATGCAAGCGTTAGATCACCTCGTAGCGGCCATTACGACCCGCGGCGACGCTTTTGGGCTCGATGAACTGCCTCCGGGACTGGGGCTCAATGTCCCGGACGCTGCAGAACTGCTGGGCGAGCGGGCAGTTGTGGACCGGGCCGCAGCGGACTTTGAGCGACTGCTCTATGGGAGGACCTACTGCGCACTGTGCCACGAGATCACTGATCTGGCGGGAGAACCTTTCGTTTTCGCGTCTGATGCCCGCATCAACGAACTGCAGATTGCGCCGACTGGCGTGCCCGCCAGTTGGTTTCGGCATGCCACTTTCGACCACGCGGCGCATCGCGCTCTGGACTGCCGTGAGTGCCATCCGCATGCATCTCCACACATGATGGCGGAGCTGGAAACCCAACGGAACATGAACCCCAACGCCTCCGTGGAGGCGGGAGATGTGCTCGTTCCTGACATGGAGGTCTGCGTTCGCTGCCACGCGCCAGCGAGTACGGACGACCGAGGTCGCACCATTGGCGGCGCAGGTCACGCGTGCGCGGAGTGCCATCGCTATCACCAGGGAGCGGACACCGGCCAAGCGTGGCATGGCGATGGGTCGTCAGCTCGCGACGCACCTGATGAGCACGCGATCCGAGAGTTCTTGAACGGAGGATGACCGCGAGGGTCGACGCCGCCGGCAGCAGACCCGACTCAGCAGAGAACAGCCAAGCGTCGTTCAACAGGTAGAGGTATCCAAACAGCGCCTTCTTACGTCATCTTCGTCTGCTGCGGGCTGGCTGTGTCTGCGCTCCGGACAACACCCGAACCATCACACGCCAACGAGTCTCTTATGTCACTTCCCCGACCAGGTATCGGGACCATCATAGTCGTCTTCTTGGGCACAGCGTGGCTGGCGAGCGACGGCCGCCAGAGCCAGGGCAATCAGGACCCACTACCGACCCCGGTCGCGAACGCGGCGCCAGAAGGGGTCGCCGCCCCGACGGCCAAGGCTTACCTCGTCGGGGTTTCTGGGTGTTCTTCCTACCCCTGCCACGGCGGTCAGCGGCGTTCCGCGATAGCTGCCGTTGGTTCGGAATATCTGTATTGGTCGCTGTATGACCCACACGCGCGAGCCTATCACGTCCTGGAAGAGGAAACTTCGCTCCGGATGTTGAGCATTCTGGTTGGCGAGATGGTTGGCCGGTTCAGCGAAGCGCCCGACTCGCTGCAGACGCTCTGTCTGGCCTGCCACACCACCGCTGGTGATCTGGCGCCAGCGGCTCGCGGCGAAACGGTGCTGGCTGATGGCGTCAGCTGCGAGTCGTGCCATGGTCCCGCTAGCGGCTGGCTGGCGGCGCACACGCAGCGCTCGTGGCATGGACTGCGGCGCGCTGCGGCCGCCAACGGTTTTGTGAATACGGATCGCCTCAACGAGCGGGCGGGGCAGTGCGCGCGGTGTCACGTCGGCGATGCAACCCATCAGGTCAACCACGATATGATCGCGGCCGGACACCCGCGCCTGAACTTCGAACTATCGAGCTTCATGGCCCGGCTGCCCCGCCACTGGGATCGCGATGAGCAGATCAGCGGTTCCATTTATGGCGAGCCCGCGCATGGCCAAGCCTACGAGGCGAAGGCGTACCTGGTGGGCCAGTGCGTGGCTGCCAGCTACGCGCTCAAGTTGCTGTCCAGCCGCATCGAGCGCGAGCTTCAGCGGCCTGGCGTTGCGGCAGCCTTCATGCCAGGACAGCATGTGTGGCCCGAACTTTCCGAATACAGCTGTTACGCCTGCCATCGCGACCTCGAAGCCTCGTCCGGCATCGACGACGCCAGGGCGAGCCGAATCCCGGGCCCGATCGGCAGCCTACGATGGGGCAGTTGGTACGTACATGGTTTGCTGGACGCTGATGGACCACTAGCCTTCGCTGCGGCGGATGGCGGCCGCTGGAACAGTGCGGTGAGTGAACTGCAGCAGGTCCGTGAGGCAATGGATCGCTTCTACCTACCAGACGAGCAACTCGCCGCCGTTGCGCAGCAGGCCCGCCAGCTGGCCGGTGAATTCGACCGGCTTGCCGTGGAGCTTGATACGCAGTTCACGACCCGCGTTGCTGACCAGGCGGCCGTAAACGCGCTCTACGACAAGGTGAAACTCGCTGTATCGCAAACCCTCAGCTGGGATGACGCCTGTCAGGCCTACCTCGCGCTGCGGGCCATCAATCGCAGCCTTGATGACATGCGTGCACCCAGAGCGGATGCCCATCGCCAGCAACTACGTTTATTGGCCGACGAGCTACGGCTCAAGCCCGAGTTGAATTCACCTCAAGGCAAGAGCGCGATCTCGTTGCAAGAGTTCTTCGACGCCTCGCGTGACCGCCGGTGACAAGAGCAGCGTAGCTCGCAATAAGAACAAGGTGTGTGTATGTGGAGCCTCGGCAACTATCCGACACGCACGGCCATCTACGGCCTGATGCTCATGGCGTGGCCGCCGCGTCCGCTGGTCGCTGACGAGCCGGCTGCCGCAGCCTGGTATACCGGCGCCGAGGACTGCCGCAGTTGCCATGGCAATCAGACGGCCAGCCCACACGGCTGGATACAACAGACGGAGCTCCGCGTGTGGGACGAGGAAGACGCGCATAGGCAGGCATTCAGTGTGCTCACCGAAGATCGGTCCCTGAAGATGCTCGGTCGATTGAGCGGCGGGACCATCACCGGCTTCGAGGCGGCAGATCCGGATCTCCAACAAGCCTGCTTGGCTTGCCACGCGCTACCAGACAAGCGGAGTCGGCCCCATGCCCGCGCCGCGCTGCATGAGCGCTTTCGCCAGGACGAAGGCTACGTGCCGCTGAGCGAGGGTGTCAGCTGCGAAGCCTGTCACGGTCCCGCGGACGCCTGGATCGGCGAACATTGGCGAGACGACTGGCGCTGTCTGACGCCGGCGGAAAAGGCTGAGCGGGGCATGTGGGATCTGCGGGACGCCTATGTCCGCGCCGAGCAGTGTACATCCTGTCATGTTGGCGATCTCTCAAACCTCGAGCGACCGCGACTGATCACCCACGCCATGTACGCGGCCGGGCATCCGCCATTGACCGGCATTGAGATGCAGGGCTTTGCCCGTTCGATGCCGCCTCACTGGCTCACAATGCGCGAGAAGCGCGAGCGAGATGCGCCGCTGGGCGACCAGAGTGTGTTCCGGGAGCAAATCGATGCCCAGTTGATTCAGGAGCACGAACTGCTCGAGACGCGATCCTTGCTTGTGGGCGACGCGATCGCCCTGCGCGCCGTCTTGCAGTTGGTGGAGTCGCAGGCCGAAGAGGTCGCCGACGACCCCCAGGCACGGTGGCCGGAACTGGCGCTCTTCGATTGTTACGGCTGCCATCACGATTTGAGGGACTCGACTTGGCGACGCGATCTAGCCTACGCGTCGGATCCTCCGGCACTAAGGCAGCATCGCCGACCGAAAGGCCCATGGCGATCGAAGCACCCGGGCCGCGTGTTCCTCGGCACTTGGGCGGGAGCCGTCATCCTCAACCCGGCGGTCGCTACTTGGGCCGGGCAACTCGAGGCGCGGCCCAGTCCGTTCCCCGAGCAACCGCTAATCGACCTGGCGATGCTGCCACAGCAGATTCGCGACCTCGAGACAGCCCTGACAGAACTACGCGCGCTGTTCGGGCGCTATCATTTCGGCGGACCACCAGCTGAACTCGCTAAGCGGGCGGGTGCGGCCGCCGATGCAGCCGACGCTGTGGCGCAACTCTTGAACCGCGCGTCCGTGCCACCCAGCGCAGGCCAGCAACTAGCGTTAGCGTTGTGCCGCAGCGGTGCCAGTCGGCCGCAGGACTTTGACTCTGCGCGCCAACATGCCTGGGCCCTGCAGACCGTGCTGGGCGACCTACAACGCTTCCAACCGCAGCAGCCGGCGGCAGATGCGGCCCTCGCAGACTTGCAACAGGGATTGCAGTTGTTCGCCGCTTCCTCGCGCCGGCAACTTGAGCGTCCGACAGAGGATGGCTCACAGCTGCTGTTCGCCGAGTTGGCGGCTCTGAGTTTTGCGCGGCGGCAGATGTACGAGTCGTGGTCGGGCGATGAACATGCGGTCCAAAAGATCTTCAGCGCGCTGGAGCCGGCGATCGCTGCGTTGGAGATCACCGTCGACTAACGACTCTGCGGTGATGGTGGCCCGTGGGGCCGCGGCAACTCGCGTGGCGCGCGGTCGTGTGGTGGCAAGCCGCCGATCCGCGTCGTTGGACGGATCAAATTCAAATCTGGATCCCCTGGCTCATCGCTGATGAACCAGGGCCGACCGTTACGCATGTACATGCCGCGCTGCTCCTCGTAGCTCAGCGGTCGCGCGCCGACCCGACCAAATACAGAGATCTGGTTACCGGACTCATCGACAGCGCGGTCGCGATCCACGCCTTCGGAGATCGCCAGGGCGTGTCCTTCTTCGAACTCGTAGGTGGCTACCAATCGCGGCGTCGGCCGGGGACTGAAACCGTCGTTGCCGGGCGTCTCGGGTGAGGTAAGCTGCACGACGCGGAGCCCATTGTGCCCATCGGCCAAGTAGGCGAACTCGCTGACATTCGTGATGCCCAGCTTCACGTCGTGCAGATCGTTAATCTCCCCGTCGGCATCATAGATCTGATCGACGTAGGGCCGTTCGGGATTCTCCACATCCACGATCACCAGGCCGTCGTGGCCCCCGGCCACATATGCGTAGGTTCGCGCGACATAGACGTTGTGCGCATCGTGTAGCGGCACGCCGGCTACAGGTACGGGGTTGTTCAGGTGCGTGACGTCCAACACTTGCAAGCCGTCGGCATCGCACACGAAGGCGTAGCGGAATTGAACCTCCACCGCCCGCGGACAGTTGAGTACCGGACTGCCCACAATCGACACGACGAAGGGATGCTCGGGGTCATCGATATTGATTACCACCAGTCCCGCGTCACAACACACGTACACGTAGTGGCCGACCACCGTCAGACTGCGGGCGCCGCAGAGCAGCCCATCTGGATTGAAGGTCAGGGCGCGCTCTACAAAGTTATTGGTCGGGTCTCCATCGAGAAGTGTGGCGGCACCTACAAGGATCAGCCCCTCGTACTTGTCTGCCACATAGATGTATCCGTACAAGGGATGGATTTCGCCCTCGCGGTTCTCATCGAAGTGCACGCGGGTCGGATCGGGGGCCACCGTTGTCGGCGCGGCCACATCGGTTGCATACTCGGTGCGGACAAACAGCCGCTGGCCCAGCGGGCTAACTGGGGCTGTGAGAATCCGTTCAGCAAACGCCTTGTTGTCGATGAACGCGATGTCGAAGATCCGTAGTCCCGCATCTCCGCAGGCGGCGTAGAGAAACTCCCCGCGGTGCTGAATGGACAATACCTCCGGCTTGATGAATGGGCGGACGAGGTTTTCGGCAATGTCACGTCCCGGGTGCTCATGCGCGTGCTCCAGGATGCGTTCGTTCTCGACGTGTTCCTCGTAATTCTTTGGGTAGGCCAGTTCGTGCAGTGTGCTGCCAATCACGGCCTGCGGCTCGGACTGCTCGGTCACCACGACCCCCCACAGCCCGTGATCTCCCGTCGCCACCCAACAGTAGCGCCCGATGAAGTTCAGGTAATTCGTACCCTGCATTAGCAGCTGGGCCATAATGGCGTTGTTGTCGTTGGCCTTCGAGAGGTGGCAGTCGGTGCACCACCGGGTCTCGTATTGTCCGGCGCCTCGGACCGTGTGCGGCACGTTGGTGCTGAAGGCAATGCCGCTGAAACCCTCGGCCGAGATCGTTTGCTGCTGCACGTAGATCGATTCTCGATTCTGGTTGTAGGAGCCGACGTGAATCGCGCAGGAGGACCGGGACGGCCCGATCCGATTGCCGGTTACGTCGCCGTCGTGCGCGAGCATGAACACCTCATCGCGTAGCGTCTGAAAGTTGTAGGAGACGTAGTTCCGTGAGACATCGCCCTCGTAATGCAAATGCGGCGACTTGCGATTGGCTCGCTGAGGCAGGTGGCAACCGTAACAACTGGGGTTCCAGGAGCTGTGACAGGAGATACAGCTCATGCGGCTAAGGTCGTGCGCCGGTGGGTGGCCCGGCGGCAGGTCGCCCCAACGCATGGCGTCCCCTTCGAAGCGGACAGTCTTGGCCAATGCGGCGCGGGCGTTGTAGTCGGGATGGTCCTCGGTGACTGTGTCGATCACCTGCGGCACTCGCCAGCGCAAACCACGCTCGACCATCGAGTTCTGGTAGATCTCATCGCCCACGACCTCAAACCGCGGCCTGCCGTAGGGCGTGCGTAAACCCCGTAGGTTGTGACCTCGTTGCGGCTCGTCCGGCCGGCGGAGGTGCAAATCGGGGGGCGGATTGCGGGTTAGCACGTCGGGGGCTGCCGGACCCGAAGTGAAGAGATTTGCCCGCTCGATTGCCGTTCCGTGGCAGTCGATGCAACCGATCTCGATCGCAGCTCGGACTTCGCCGTAGAGCTTGGTGTTGCCATGCACGTCCTGTCGGAAGTGACAGTCGACGCAGTGCATGCCTCGTTCCAAGTGGATATCCATCAGGTGTACCGGCACGCCCGGTTGCCCTTTGGTATGCGGATCCATGGCAGCCATCAACTGATCGTTGGTCACCTCATGCAACTGGGCACCCTCGCTGTCCAAGAGCGTTCCTTTGCGGTTCTTCTTGAACACCGCCCGATAGACCCAGCCATGTCCGTGGAAGCTGGCAAACTGGGTGTGGCGTAGCATCGGATTCAACTCGGAGACCCGCGCCAAGAATTCCGGATCGGACCAAAGCCCACGTGCCGCAGCCTCGTTTGGATTAGAGAGCTGGGCCTGCGTGTACTCCTCAGAGGTCAGTTCTCGCTGCTCGCGCGGATACATCATTTCGCCGTCGGTCTCGTTGTCCCACCACATGAATCCCAGGTAGCTGTTCATAACCGTCGTGCCGGGGTGCACATGACAGACGATGCACTGACTGCTGGGAATCGCCGAGGTGAAGCGGTGGTCGATTGGATGCCCGGGTTCATCCTTGGGAATAGTCGGGTCCGGGCTGAAGCTGGTGCCCAGATTGCCGTACTGGGCGTAGGAGCCTGAATTCACCGGCGATTTGTCATTGGCGTAAACCATGTGACATGCTGTGCAACCACTCGAGCGGTAGTCGCCCGGATGATCGTTGGTGCCCAGGAAGTTCAGCGTGGGGTCCAAGAGGCGTGTCTTGGAGAGGCTGACCCACACCGGTCCAGTTCGGTTTTGCGTTCCTAGGCCCCTCGTGCTCAACCGCGCGCGGGGACGCCCGGGCTCCTCGATGATTTCCGGAATGCCCACTTCGAGCTTGAATCGACCGCCGCGCTCGAAGAATCGCAGGATATTACCCGGCTGCGTCATCTCGTAACGCGGCAGCGGATCGAGGTAGGGCACGATCCCCTTCTTCTTCTGCTCGTACTCGTTCGGCGGAGGAACGGTTTGCAGGCGTTGTGGCGCGCCGTGCATGCTGTAGCTTTCGCCGAACCGCGACCACTTTTTCGGGTACTCGCCGTTGTTGTACAGCGCAGCACCCCACAGCATGCAGCCATGGGTCATCATGCTCTTGCGGTTTTGCAGGACCTCGTCACCGTGACAGCCCGTGGTGCCGCAGCTGATGTGCGCGACGCGGAGATCGCCGGGGTTAACGAAACGGATGAATTCCGGCGACTCGTGATTAAGCAACGTGAAGGAACGCACCGGGTTGCCCGAGGTTGGCCACGCCTCGGGAAATCGCGGATGGACGTGCGCCTGCTCGATTGTATGGGCCTGAGGATTGCCGCCATGACAGTCGCAGCATCCCAGGCGCACGGTTTCCCGCGCGTGCGGATCGCCCACCCCCTGGTGGCACTGGATGCAGCCGACGCTCTTACGGAATACGTCGTCATTTGACTGCGCATTCAGATCAACGCCCTGCAACTCCTGGGGCAGTGGGAAAGGATCGTAGGCGCGACCGGCGGGCTGTGCGGCAGGAACTTCCTCGGGTCTCGGATCTGCCTGTGCAGGGGCGAGCAGCGCGCCGGCGAGCAGTGCCAGCGTCACCAAGACCAACGGCGCGCTGCGGCTGAGAGGGTGATGTCTCTGCGGCGCACTCCCGCCGCACCTCCGGGCACTACTCGTGCTATCGAGCATCCTGCTCTCCGGTGTCCACGCGAACTCACGGATATCGTCGGCCGGGTCGTTCCTGCCTCACCCGGAACGAGCTGCACGGCTCAGTATTCGATAATCGTTTCAATGAAGCCGGCGTGCAGCGAGCCCACGCCACCCTGGAACGGGTCATACAGATCCTCGAATCCAGCGCCGGGGAGCAAGGTCGCGAAGCCCGCCTCGATGATGATGTTGTTGTTTAGCAGCGGGCGATATTCGACGCCGACGCTGAGGTCCGTCCCGATCTCGTTGGCGATATCACCTTGAAACGTGAAGCTCTGCAAAACATCCGTGTGATGAAACCAGAGGTAGTTCGCGTTGCTGATGAACTTGAGTTTGGGCGTAATGTCGGCGTCGAATCCCAGGTTTACGAGAAACAGGCCGGGATTGACGAAATTGCTTTGCCCCTGCAGCTTGCTGGAGCGCAGATCGGGCAATAGGCTGAAATCTTGTACCAAGGCCACGCCGAATAGGCGAATTTGCTGACGGTTCCAGTAGCTGAACTTGCCACCGGCGAAGTTCTGCTTGTCAAAGATGGAATCGAATCCCTTCGCATCGTTGTCCAGCGTGTCGCTATCGCCGGAGGCCCAGAAAAATGAGCCGCGAAATCGCGCGTAGTCACGGTCATAGGACAGCTCGATTGCCGCCAACTGCGCGTTGATGTCGACGCGACGATGCGATAAGGGATTGAGGTCATCTTCACCAAAGGCCCAATAGAAAGCGTGGCTGATATTGAAGCGGTTGATGTGCCCATCGCCCGCCCAGCCCAAGTAGTAGGCATGGACTTCGTGCGGAGCGAAGACGCCGACGGGATCCGGGCGGACGAGAAATTCATTACGGTCGAACTCAACGCTCGGGCCATCGAAATTCGCATGAAAGCTAATCTGTCCTGTATATCCAGGCCAGATGAAATCTTGTCGGAAATAGTTGGCGATGATCGTGTTCTGATGGCGATCGTCGAAGGTGTTTAGTCGACTATTGGTGTTCTTCTCGACCTGATCAAAGAAGATCAGGTTGAATTGATCGCGGTTTGCGAATCGAGTGCCGAAAACTCGCACGCCGCGATTGATGTCGAAGAAAATCAGCCCTCGGAAATCACTGAGAAAGAACTGCTGTCCGGCGCGGACTGAGAGGATATCGAAATCAGGACTCAGGTCCGCCACCTTCTTCTCGATGTACCACTCCTCGAGCGCCCAGTCGCTGCGGCGGCGATTCTTACCTCGACGCACATCCGGATTGACGATGCCCAGCTCGTTGACGGCCAGGTAGTTGTTGTTGAAGACCGGCATGATCTTGATCCGCCAGTCCGGCTGCTTGAAGCCTGCATCTCCATGAAATAGATCAAAGGAGAGCTTGAAGAAGTGGGGATAGAAGAACTGATTCGGGTCGCCAAAAAACTCTTCTTGGAAAGGTCGCAATGTGCTCTCAAAGGGCGTCGTGGGCGTTGGAACTTGACGACCGTCGAGTTCCGAGAGGCTAACGGCGGTCAGGTTCAAAAACGTGTTCTGGCCCGAGATCGGATAGTCGCCTTTGATCACGTTTTGATTGAAGGGATCCCACCAGTGCCCTTCCTTGAAGGGGTAGTCAGCGCCGAACGGGTTTCCTTGTCCGTAACGGTCCCACTGCGAAAACCCGATTCGCCAGCGATCTTCAACCGGCACGAAGTGACTGTTCTGCTGGGTCTCGGTAGGGGTCACGCTGGAGCGGCCCGAGAAGCCCAGCGGAGGCTCAGGCGCCCAATAGAGCATGCCTTCGCCGTCATCGGGCGGTTGCCGAGCCACATCGGCTGGCGGTCGGTCAAGTAGTTCAGGCGCCAGAAAGTCGTCCGGTCCGCTAAGCGGTTCGTCGAAGGGATCAGCGCGGGGCAGCAACTCCTCGACATCGGGGTCCGTCGTCTCGCCGCGGTCAGCCTCGCTAGCTGGCAGCGGCAGAGTATCGGCGTCCGCAAGCGCGGTCAACGGCGGTTTGGGCCGCCGGCCAATTGATCCGCCCAGCTGACCGGCCGCCTGCTGCTGAACGCTGGCGCTTTTTGCTGTGATCGTCTCCGAGCCCCCCTGCGAAACGACGTCCTCATCGTCGTGTCGACCTCCATCGGTCGGCGCTTGCTGCCGCGCCCGGTGGTCTGCGGGCTCAGAAAACCGAGGATCTGGCGCAACATTCTTGAGCGCGCGGTCGGTGACGGGCGAGTCCGAGGTTGGGCCACGATCGCCTCGCGGCTCAGGGTCGACATCCTCCTCCCAAGTCGCCGTCGTTACCGATCCGTGTTCCGCCTCAGTGACGGTGCCTGCAACATCCTGCCCTTGAAGAACGGGGGCAGTCCCGCTCCACGCATCGCCGGCTGTGGTCCTGCCGGCTTGCGAGATTGGTTTGGCAACCTCATCAAGTTCCGCCGGCAGCTCGGCGGGAGCTGAGGGCGCCCCGTTATGTGGCGCCGTCGAAAGCGGTAGCGCGTGCCTTTCGCACTGTGGACGGCCTGTTCTTACAGCTTCTGCAAGCGATTCAGCCGCCAAGCTTGCTGCGTTGCCACCTATCGTTAGCGGAGTTGCGGCAAGCGAGTCTCTGTGCCAGGAAGGCGACTGACCGCGCCATACAAGTGCGGCAGCGACGACTGCCAGCAGGCTGGTTGCGACGAGCAGATACCGGCGTCGAAGGGTGAGGCTGCGAGCAGCAAACATGGCGACGGCGCCGATCAACAGTGAAAGCCTGCAGTAATGGATTCCTGACTGCGCCCCGTTCTCGCCCAACGCCTACCGAGGCCCGACTGCGCAGGCGACAGCGAGTTTGCGGTTTATGACGGGTTTGCGACTGATGACACCTATATCGGCGCCTGCGGAACGAGACATGATGAATCCCTCCACTGGTGTGGAGCCACTAGGTCTGCCTGGGCGGTCTGGCGATGCTAGGACTGCACGCTCTGATTGCCTTCACTGCTCTCGCCCGACAACACGTGAAGTGAAGGTATTCCGAATGGAGCGATCGTGCGGATTGTGCCGATGATACGCATCGTGCAAACCCGGTAGGCTGCGGATGATATCGCTCCGGCCGGCGGTCTGAACCGCAGATGTCTCTACGGGAGCCGATCAAGGGATGAGCAGGCGCCGCAGGCGACACCAGCACAGCCGTCAACCGACCACCCGCGGATTGGAACCGCTCGAGCCGCGTCGGCCACTGAGCGCGAGCGCTCTGGTTGCTTTAAGTGGCGATTGGAACGCCGACGGCACCGATTCTGTGGGCTACTTCAGCCCAGCATCTGGCGAGTTCTTCGTTCGCAACGACAACTCAGCTGGCTTCGCAGATCTAGGCTTGCGGTTCGGCCCCAAGAACTCTTCGCTGCGTCCGATTGCCGGCGATTTCAACGCTGATGGCTTCGACACCGTGGGGCTCTATGACCCGGCGGGCGGGACTTTCTTTATCAACAACACCATGAGCTCCGGGGCAGCGGACGTGACGTTTCGCTTCGGACCCAAAGGCGCGGACCTGATTCCCTTGGCTGGCAACTGGGATGGAGTCGGCGGCGACACTGTCGGCCTCTACGACCAAACGACCGGCAAGGTGTACCTCAAAAACACCCTATCGCCCGGCGCGGCCGACTTGGCGTTCTCTTACGGACCGGACAACAATGACTGGCTGCCGGTGGCGGGTGATTTTGATGGCGACCTGATCGACACACTCGCACTCTACAACCAACAGGCCGGAAAGTTCTTTCTCAAGAACTCAAACGCATCGGGGCCTGCCGATGTCGTTGCACGTTACGGCCCCAAGAACAACGACTGGGCGCCGCTCGCCGGCGATTGGTCTGACCCGCCTCTGGGTGTCGACGGTCTGGCGCTCCGTGAGCCGACGACGGGCGTCATCTATCAACGCAACGACGTGACGTCGATTCCGGGTGCTGCCGATCAGGCGTTCTATGTCGTCGCATCAACTGATGACGCATCGCCGTCCGCTGGCGCCGCGGCTGCTGGGAGCGTTGTGCCAGCCGTAATCCCAACGTTTCCACAGCTGACCGAAGATGATGTCAAGAAGCTGCTGGAACTGGCGGGCCAAGCATCGGCCAGTGACGATGCGATCATTGCGGTCGTCGACCGTCAGGGACAAATCCTAGGCGTCCGCGTCGAACCGGGAGTCGATGCGGGCTTGCAGGCGGATCCCGAGAAGCTCGTGTTCGCCGTCGACGGGGCAGTGGCCAAGGCGCGAACGGCGGCGTTCTTTGCCAACGACGACGCGCCGATCATCAGTTCGCGGACGATCGGCTTCATCAGCCAAACGACGGTCACTGAGCGCGAGGTGAATTCGAATCCCAACACGCTCGTCGATACCCTCCGTGGACCGGGAACGGTGGCCCGCATCGGCAAGGGCGGCCATTTCCCACCGCAGGTGCGCGAGACTCCGCCAGTTGATCTGTTCAATATCGAACACACCAACCGTGACAGCATCATACATCCCGGACCAAATCTCGTTCGCGAGGGAGGATTGGGAGACGACATCCTCTTGCCTAACCGCTTCAATGTTCCGGGTGCCTTTATTCCTGCCGACCATGAAGTCGCTCCGCCTGAGTCCTTTGGCTTCGATGAACCGGTGTTGCTGCCCGGGGTAGCCGGGCAGCGCACGCAAGCGCGTGGTATCGGAACGCTGCCAGGCGGTGTCCCGATCGTACTCAGGGAAGACCCCAATGATCCGAACTCGCCGGCGCACGTCGTCGGTGGCATCGGCGTCTTCTTCCCGGGCCCCGACGGCTTCGCATCCTTCGAACAAGGCTTTGTGCCCGGCTACGTGCAGTCGGAGGCACAGCGGATCAACGCACCGCGCGTGCTTGAAGCAGAATGGATCGCATTCGCCGCCACCTCCGCCATTTCGGGGGCATTGCCCGCAGACCTGCAGTCGCAGTTCGACACGGCGGGGGTTGATACCGACCGCTTCGCCTTCCCATCTGCCGACGCAATAGGCACGGTTCGGTTGGACTTGGTGGGCATCAAGCTCGAAACGTTGGGCCCGCACCCGGACGGCGTGACGTTCAACGTTTCCGGCTTGGAGACCGTGCTTGAGATCGGTCGCAGCTTGACCCGCGTTCCAGCCGTAGCTGACGGCTCGCAGGATCTCTTCGTGAACGTCGATGCCGCCCTGATACCCGTCAAGTATCTGGCCGGTGAAGCAGTCCCCGAAGGCTGGCTCGTATTACCGCACGACTCACCGATCGGCGACATGACCGCCGCCGAGGTCGAGAAGCTCATCGTGGACGGCATCGCCCAAGCGAACGAGACTCGTGCCGCTATCCGCTTGCCGCTCGGAAATCGGACGAAGATGGTGCTCTCGGTTGCCGACACGGCAGGCAATGTGCTGGGGCTGTTCCGCATGCCCGATGCGACCTACTTCTCGATCGCCGTGGCCGTCGCCAAGGCGCGGAATACCGCGTACTACGCCGATGCGACGGCGATTCAGGCCATCGACCGGGTAGACGTCAATCCGGGTGGGCCGTTGCTCGATCCGGGCGTGGCCTTCACGAATCGCACGTTCCGCTTCCTGGCCGAGCCGCGTTTCCCGTCGGGCGTAGAGCTCAGCGCGCCGGGAGCCTTCTCTGTGTTGAACGACCCTGGTTTCGCCATCGACCCGAGAACCGGAGTCGTAGGCGTCGAAAACGCTGGCCCACCAGCGCCTGCTAGCTCGTTTACCAGCGTGGTGGGTTTCAACTCCTTCAACCCTGGCTCAAACTTTCGCGACCCAGATGACATCGCCAACCAGAACGGCATCGTCTTCTTCCCGGGCAGTACGCCGTTGTACCGTGACGGTGGCTTGATCGGCGGCTACGGCATCAGCGGCGATGGGGTGGATCAGGATGACGTCGTGACCTTTATCGGTGCCCAGGATTTCCTGCCGCCCGCGACCGTCACGCGCGCCGATCAAGTGTTCGTCAACAATGTGCGCCTGCCCTATCAAAAATTCCTCCGCAATCCGGAAGGCTAGGCCAGCATCGTGTCTCTGCGAATAGCCCACTTGCTTCGACCCAGGCGGCTACTGGTGATAGCGGCAGCGCTGTCGCTGCTAGTGGCCACCACGTGCACATCCGCTTCGGCCGGTTGGATCGAGTACAAACTGCGGCAGATGAGGGCTGAGAAGCGACGGCCGAAGCCGCCCCAGTCCTACGAGGAGCGACTCCACCGCGCTGGCTACCCACAGGAGATCTCACCGTTGGCACACCCATCTGAGACGCCCGGCTATGACGGCGGGTACATCGGCGGCGGAGCTCCGTTTCGCGGCGAGCCACGCTTCCTGCAAGAGGGAGTATGGGGGTGGGACTACCCCGGGCGTCTGATCCCGGCCCGCATCTTCTTGGACTATTGGCACGGCCTCCGCAGTCAGGGTGGGACTGGCGCATACAAGACGGATGGACCTCACCTCCTGCATTAGGCGCGATCGCGTCCTGGTGCTCGTGCTGCCCTGCCCTCGCTGCACCACGTTCGGCGACCGCTCCCACCGCGCTTGTCGCAAAATGGGCTGTCAGGCCACGAAACGGAGGCGATATACTGCCGACGCGGGTATTCGAAAGCCGCTGAGCTGCCCCCATGAGCGTCGCGCATTTCGGCACATTTGACGTCGCCAACTATGGCGATCTTCTGTTGGCCCGCGTTCTCGAGCATCGACTCGCACCGCTGGGCATTCCAGTACGACACGTGTCGCCACGAGGTGGCGCGGCGATCTGGCGGGATAGCGTCGCCACGATATCGATCGCGGATGTACTATCGGCTCCAGAGAAGCACACGGTCGCGATGGTCGGCGGAGGTAACCTAATCCACGGCATGCCTGCCGGGGTAGCTGCTTACCAGGCCAGTGTCGAGACTGCGCTGGTGTCATACTCGTGGCTGTGGCTGGGAGCGGCGCGGTTAGCTGCCGTGCAAGGTATTCCACTGTGTTGGAATGCGCCGGGAGTGCCTGCCGCGTTTGGAGAGCACGCCGCAAACGCGCTGCGCCAAGCCACATGCGCAGTACAGTATCTGGCAGTGCGCGATGCGACGAGTCGCGACCACTTGCGGACGGCAGGCGTCGCCCGAGCCATCGCTGTAGTTCCCGATACGGCGTTCGACGTTGCGCGGCTCTGGAGCACAGCAGAACTTGAGCGCGCCTACCGAGATGCCCATCGCCGTCGCGGCGCAGAGCCGCCTACGCGCAGCGTCGTGTTGCATCTGAGCCCTCGCTATTGCCAACCCGCGGCCGCCGATCTCGCAGCCGGCATTCAGGCACTGTGCCGTCGGCACTGCGTGCGCCCAATTCTACTGGCGCTGGGCCCTTGCCATGGTGATGACCGATGGACCCGGGAAGTGGGTGAGCTGGTTGGCGACGCGCTGATCGTCGACGAACCAGACTCGCTGCTGGAAATGGCCTCCTGCATCGCCGGCAGTCAGGCGTACATCGGTTCATCCCTGCATGGCATGATCACGGCCTGCGCATTTGGCCGCCGCGGCATGCTGGTCGTCTCCGATCGCGCCGCCCGGCGCAGCAAGTTCCTAGGTCTTGCTGCTCCTTTGCAGTTGGAGGACTGGCTGGTCACGACTTGGAGCGCCGCCTTCGAGAAGTCGGATGCATTGATGTCGGCAGGTTCTGAGACTTGGGCCTGCAATCTGCGCGATGTCGAAATTCGGCTGGCGGCACACTGGGATCGTCTGTGCTGTGTGCTGCGCCAGGCGTCACGCGGCGCCGGCGGCAATGAGTCCGTTCCATCGTCACCGACGACGCCAACGATTCGTCGACGGCTGACCACCGAAGCCATGCTAGCGGATCCGGCTTTTCGACCTTTGCTGATTGACCAAGCCGGTCAAACCATGCGTCTACGCCAGCGCAATGCGGTGCTGCTTGGCCGAGCGGCCGCAGCGAAGCAGAGCGTGGACGAGGCGGATCGCGCGCGCCGCAAAGCGGAGCGGCAGGATGGCGCCCACCGAGCCCAACTTGAGGCCGCACGCCTCGCGCTGGATGCCGAGCGCGAACGGGTGGCCACACTCCGAGACGAATGCGCTGCCCTGGATGACGCAGTTACAGCACTACTTCAGACCCGCCGCTGGCGAATGGGTGCGGCCATGGGCGATCTGTCGCAGCGACTGCGTGGTCGGCCCCGATTCCTGCCCGCCCTGCACGAGATTGAGCGAATTCGAACCAGCTTGCGCGAGTCTCTCGCCGAACCGCAGGAAGTCGGGCGCAACGCAAATCGGCACGCTGGTGCCGACGCCGCGCGCCATCAACTTGCTAACCCGGGCGCGTCAGCGAGTGCGGAAGTGGACGTTGTCGTCTGTGTGCACAACGCCCTTTCCGACGTCAAGCGGTGTCTACAGTCGGTGATGGAACGCACTCATCGGCCGTTTCGTCTGATTGTGGTCGACGACGGCAGTGGCCCGAGCTGCCGCGCGTACTTAAGTGAGTTCGCTCGGCAGCACCGGGATGTGGTGCTTCTGAGGAACTTGCATCCACGTGGTTTCTCGCGAGCCGCCAACCGTGGTCTTCGCTACAGTGAGGCGGATTACGTTACGCTGCTCAATAGCGACACGATTGTTCCGCAAGATTGGCTAGGACGGCTGCTGGCCTGTGTTCAGAGTGCGCCGCAGTTGGGCATGGTAGGTCCTCTCTCAAACGCCGCCAGCTGGCAGTCCGTCCCCGAGCGCTTCGATGAGCGAGGAGACTGGATGGTGAACTCCTTGCCCGCAGGCTGGCGCGTCGACGACATGGCTGAGGTGGTGCAACAGGTATCAGGACACGGCTATCCGCGTGTGCAACTACTCAACGGCTTTTGTCTGCTTATCAAGCGCGCCGTCATCGAGACCATCGGCGTGTTGGATGAACGCAGGTTTGCCGAAGGATACGGCTCAGAAAACGACTATTGCCTCCGTGCTGTCCAAGCCGGCTTCGAACTGGCGGTTTGCGACGACGCCTACGTGTTTCACGCCAAATCCCGCAGCTACTCACACGACATCCGGCGGCGGCTGTCGGCCGCCGCTCATCGGGCGCTCTTGGAGAAGCATGGCGCGCCACGCGTGCAGCAGGCGACTGACGAACTGCGGGCGCAACCCGTGTTGACTGCCTTGCGTGAACAACTGGCAGATCATCTCAGCGTGCCGCCTCCGGCGAACCGAGCGCCCAAACTCTCAGCGCCCGGGATCCTGTTCTTGCTCCCCGTGAGCGGAGGCGGAGGGGGCGCTCATTCGGTTGTTCTTGAAGCTGCCGAGCTGCGACGACTGGGGGTCCGGGCCACGATCGCCGTGCCCAGGAAACACCGCGCGCGCTACCTGCAGCAATACCCGGCGCTGGCCAAACTGCCCGAGCTGTTCCTGTTTTACAACGATCGCGCGGAGTTGACCGCCGCCGCCCAAAGGCACCAACTCGCGGTCGCCACGATCTACAGATCCATCTATCTACTGGAAGAGCTCTTGCCCGCTTGCACAGAGTTGAAAGTGGCCTATTACGTTCAGGACTATGAACCATGGTTCTTTCCCCCCGGTTCAAGCGAGCGTCGTCGTGCAGTAGCCTCGTACACTTTGCTGCCGGATGCCACCCTGTTTGCGAAGACGGGCTGGCTCTGCGACATAGTCCGACGGCAGACGGGTGCCGTTGTGCGCAAGGTAGAGCCCAGCCTGGATACAGCAGTCTATTATCCGACCTTGGTCAGCAGCCAGGTAGACGCCACACCCGTGAAGATCGCGGCCATGGTCCGGCCCGCCACGCCCCGTCGTGGTGCGCGTCGCACTCTAGAGGTCATGCGCAGCGTAAATCGCACTGCAGCGGAAAACGCCGAACTGCGCATTTTTGGGTGCAGCCATGATGAACTCGCCGCTTACGCGCTAGCGCCGGATTTTCCGGTCCACAACCACGGCATCCTCAGGCGCGAGCAGGTCGCCGATCTCTTGCGTCGCACTCACATCTTCGTCGACCTCTCCGATTACCAAGCGTTTGGTCGTACCGGCCTAGAGGCGATGGCCTGCGGTTGCAGCGTTATCCTGCCGGCCAAAGGCGGCTGCACCGAATACGCCCGGCACTGCCACAATGCGCTGCTGGTCGACACCGCGGAACCACGCACCTGTGTAGATGCGATCCTGCAACTCGTCACGGATCATGGTTGGCGCGAGCAGTTGCGCGCCAACGGGCTGCAGGCGGCGAACGAGTTCTCGCTGCGGAAGGCTGCCCTCTCGGAGTGGAACGTCTTCGCTGAAGTGCTAGGCACACGCCATCAGAATTTGAAGGCGGAAGACTGCGCCGCCTAGAACTCCGGCCGGCCGAGACCGCTGACATCGCGCGAACGCACCCAGCTACTTGGTCGCGCGGATGGACTTCGCATTACGCGCGTTTGCCTTGGGGGCGGCTACGGGGAAAGTGTCCGTTTGCCGCTGACTGGCCTCGTTGCCCGTCGCCTTCAAAAGGTGGCAGATTGCCGCACAGTTCGGTAAGCTCGGCCGCGTTGACGGTAGCGTACGTGTCGTTGATGGAGATGAACGAACTCTCGGCCGTCAGTCGTCTCGCTCACAGCCTCTGCGATCCACAAATGGCTCCAGCTGGAGAAACCGCGATGCACGCTTCCGACAAACGCGAGCTCGTGCATTTCATGCAAGGCGTGAGCAGGCGGAATCATGGGGAGCACGAGTTTCTACAGGCCGTGCAAGAAGTCGCGGAGACGATCATTCCCTTCATCAATCGGCCCGAGAACAAAGCCTATAAGGAGGCGCAGATCCTGGAGCGGATGACCGAGCCCGATCGGGTCGTCATCTGGCGGGTGACCTGGGAAGACCGACACGGCCAGATCCGGGCCAATCGAGCCTGGCGCGTCCAATTCAACAACGCCATCGGACCGTATAAGGGCGGGCTGCGCTTCCACCCATCGGTGACTCTAAGCGTGCTCAAATTCTTAGGCTTTGAACAGACCTTCAAGAACAGCCTCACCGGTCTGCCCATGGGTGGCGGTAAAGGAGGTTCCAATTTCAATCCCAAGGGCAAGACAGATCGCGAAGTGATGCGCTTTTGCCAATCGCTGATGATCGAATTGCATCGCCATATCGGCGAGGACACAGATGTCCCGGCCGGTGATATCGGCGTCGGCGGGCGTGAGATCAGTTACCTCTTCGGACAGTACAAACGCATGGAGAACCGGTTTACCGGCATCCTCACCGGCAAGGGCCTCTCCTTCGGCGGAAGCAACGTGCGTACGGAGGCAACGGGTTACGGATGCGTCTACTTCTGCAATAACATGCTCAAGCACCACGGGGAGGCCATTGAAGGTAAGACGGTTGCGATTTCCGGGTCGGGCAACGTTGCCACATATGCTGCCCAAAAGGCGATACAGTTGGGCGCCAAGGTAGTCACGCTTTCCGACAGCCAGGGATTCATCCACGACTTCAACGGCGTGGATGAGGAGAAGCTCGCCTTCATCAATGATCTCAAGGAGGTGCGAAGGGGACGGATCAGTGAGTTCGCCGAGCACTTCACGGGAGTCGAATACTATCCCGGGCAGCGCCCGTGGGGCGTTCCGTGTGATATCGCCATGCCATGTGCCACCCAGAACGAGCTTAACTGCGCCGAGGCGCGCGCGCTGATCGACAACGGGGTGCGGGCAGTTGTGGAAGGCGCGAATATGCCTACCGACCTCGACGGCGTGCATGCCTTTCTTGCCGCGAACGTCTTGTTTGGCCCCGCCAAGGCCGCTAACGCTGGCGGCGTCGCCGTCTCTGGGCTGGAGCAGAGTCAAAACGCCCTCCGCTTGCAGTGGAGCCACCAAGAGGTTGATTCGCGCTTGCAGGAAATCATGCAATCAATCCACGACCAGTGTGTCCGCTATGGAGTGAACGACAATGGCTCGGTAGATTACGTGCGCGGAGCGAATCTCGGCGGCTTTAAGAAAGTCGCGGATGCCATGCTAGCCTACGGCATAGACTAAGCCCGTTCCCCCCAAAACTTCTGTCAGCGAAGCCGCGCTGATAGCGTTTGACGCCTCACGCGATACGTTCATGGATGACTGCTCAATCGAAACCGGCGTGGCGCCGCGCTGGCAGTTGCCGCGCACCTCGAGAACGCCAGACGCCACCGAGTCCCCGGTTCCACTGGCGAGCCTAATCGCCCAATGTGGTGCGCCCCGGTTCGGCGAGGACACAGCAGCCCTACTTCCAACGCACACAGCAGGTACCGGCTGGCGTGCATTGCGGTGGCTGATCGACGGCGCCACTCTGGAACGGCTTCGCGCCGCCAGGAGAGCCGTGCAGACTCGTGGATGGCGCTCCACTTGGACTCGGGCGAGAGAGAAATTCTCTTTGCTCCCGGCTTCCCCGCTGCAACCAGGCATGTCGCAGCGAATGCTGGACAACTGCCACCATCATCCCAAGATCTCGCTAGTCGTGCCGGTCTTCAGGCCACGCCTTGTGTGGCTCGAGCGTTGTCTGCGCTCGGTGCGGAATCAGCACTATCCCGTCTGGGAACTCGTAGTTGTCGACGATGGTTCTCGATCGGATCGCGTAAGCCGTACGATCGAAAGCCATGCGGCGGCGGACGAGCGCATCGCCGCCCACGTGCTACCAGAGAACGAAGGAATTGCGGCGGCGACTAATGTCGCGCTGGAGCGCTGTTCCGGCGAATTCGTCGGTTTCTTGGATCATGACGACATGCTCACCCCGGATGCGTTGACTTGGATCGCCGCCGCTCACAACCGCTTCCCAGACGCCGTCTGGTTCTACTCCGATGAAGCGAAGACGACGCCGAACGGCATGATCTATGACGTCGTCTGCAAGCCGCGCTTCGCGCCTGAGCTGTTGCTCAGCACGATGTACACCTGTCACTTCAGTGTGTACGCGACCAGTGCACTGAGAGAACTGACTGGTGTGCGCCGTGGGTTTGACGCAGCCCAGGATCACGATTTGGCCTTGAGGATGAGCGAGCATGTTGATCTGACTCAAGTCGTACACATACCACAGGTGCTGTACTACTGGCGCGCGGGCAAGGGTTCAACTGCCAGTTCGATTACCGCGAAGCCCCATGCGCCAGCCGCCGGCCGTCGTGCCGTCCGCGAGGCGTTAGCTCGACGACAAATCCGTGCCAATGTTCGTTCTTCCAGTGAACATCCGACGGTGTACGAGTTGACTCTAAAGCCCTCTAGCCGGCCTCCCGTTGACCTGCTGACCCACGTGGCTGGCCAGCTAGTCGCGCCCACGGAAGCTGCCCTGCGGCGACTGATGGTGGATGAGTATGGCCACTGCTCGGTTGCCGAATTTGGCCAGATGTACGGAGGCCAGTCCATGGCCAGCGGTCCGCCTGCAAATGCGACGCCGAGGGCTGCAAGAACGGGTTCACATTGGTCGAGGCTGTCGGGCGCTCTGGAGGCGATCTTGGCTGTCAACGGCGGTGAGTACATCGCCCTGGTCGACGTAACCTGCACGCCGCTGGCCGCAGATTGGTTGGCGCAACTTGTTGCGACTTGTGAACTGGATCGCAAGATAGCCGCAGCCGGCTGCCTGTGGCTCGACGACGATGGGAGGGTCGACAACGCGGGCTATGCTTGTTGGGAAAACCGTGTTGTGGCGCTGGGACGCGGTGAACAGTTTGCCAGCGGAGGATATTGCGCACGCTTTCACGGCCTGCACGACATACCGGCCGTCTCCCCAGGCTTGATGCTAGTGCGTCGCAGTGCACTTGCGACGGCGGAGTGGCTGCCCTCTGGCCATGAGGAGCATGCTTTCGCTATGACGATCTGCAGCGCCCTGCGCGACGCAGGTCACCGCGTGGTTCTGAATCCGGTCGTCCGCGCGAGCCGAGACAGCCTGGGCAGATCCCATCAGCCGGCAGCTCTTCCGATGCGCCGCCGCGGCCAGCCGTACGGCCTCCCCAGCAGTCCCAAGTCTATTTGGGCCGAATGACGTACAGCGGCTGGACGCCATATCCTTTCGCGAGCGCGGTCTGTCCCACGTATTCGCAGTGGAATCCTCGATCGGGCCGTGGATTGGCGGCGACCAACGCGGCGAAATGCTGGCTGGCGTAGACTTCGCCGGTCGGCGTCACAGGTTCGATTCGTGCCGCGTGGGTAACGTGCGTGCCCGTATACGACAGGCCGCCGGTGAGCGGATCCTGGAACCGCAACACAGGACCGGCGTGCAGCGCGATTCGCAGCCCAAAGTCCGGGGGGAAGTCCAGCGCCGACCAGCGTTGGGGCCGATCGCCGCTTGCCAGATCGAGAGCCAACCGCGCGGCCGAGTCGAGGTCGCCAAAAACAGCGAACAGGCCGTCGCCCCGACTCTCGATACACTTCACTTCGTACTGGCCGCCATCTAACAATCGTCGCACTTCGCCAAACACATTCTCGACGAACGGCTGCATCTTGTCTTCGGCGAGACGGCTGAAGCCTTTGGCGTCCACAAATGTCAGCGCTGCAATCTCCACGGTCTGCACTTCGTCACGCGCCTGCTTTGGTGAGGGGCGCGCCGAGTACGACGGGCCGAGCGCACGGCCGTCAGCGGGATCGATGATCCTGACCTCTACGTTGAGCTCTCTGCAGCGTCGCACCATGTCGGCAGTTCCACCTGTTCCGTCGCCCGGCTGACCATCCCAGACGGCCAAGCAGATCGGCTGTTCGCCTGATCGCCCTGCCTCAAGCAGGGCCAGGCCGAGCAGAACTTGGTTGGCGTAGTCATAGGAGATGCTGCCAGGTGCCAGACCCTGCAGCGATGCCAACGTCAAGGCCGGATCCTGATCACATACGTGCTGAAAACGCTGCTCCCAGCCGCTAGCGGCACCTGCAGCTACGCTCTCCGCAATGAAATGCTCTTCCGCACAGGGAAGAACGATCCGTACGCGGGCGTCGGGGCGACGCAGCATTTCCTCCAGAAATAAGATGTCCGATCCACAAGCGGCGGATGAGAAACCGTAGCCGGCATCGAGCTTGTGGAGTTCATGGCGGATCGCGTCACGGATCATTGACTCCATTGATGCAGGCAACCGCGCCGACGGTCGCTCAGGGCGGTCGAGCATGTGGCCGGCGAACACGACTACGCGGGGTAGGCGGAGCGCGGCGCGGATCGGTTCGAAGTTCACTTCGCAGTGCTCACACAGCAGGCGGGCCTGTCGCAGCGTCGATCCCACGCTGCCGCGACGACGACGGCCGACAGCGAACGCGTGGGCGTAGGTCGACACGGCTTCCTCGTAGTGTCCCTGCACAAGCAAGCACTCCGCCAACGTGGCCCGCGTCCAGTATTCCTCTGCAGGCTCAAGTTCGCCACTCAGCAAGTCACGACATCGGTCTGCGGTGGCTGCTGACAGCCGGTCTGCTTCTTCAGTCTCGTCGAGCAAGCGCGCCAGGGTCGCTGCATTGATGCCGTGCCAGATTAAGTGTGGCGGTCGCGCAAAGATCCGCTCGTACCAACGCCGCGCGATCTTCAAGAGTTTACGCCGCTCTCGGCTAGATGCCGCAGCCATCCCGAGGTCCTTATACGTGCGCGCCAGCATGCCCACGGCCTCGGCATCGTGTGGATCGTGCTTGACCAACTCCGCGAGTTCCGATTGTGCGCGGGTTGTTGCCCCGCTTCGGGCCAGGGCCAGCGCGCGTGCTCGACGCAGATACGGATCGCCGGGGGCGATGCGGAGCGCAGCCTGAGCAACGTCGAACGCCAGCAGCGGCGCGTCACGCGCAAGCAGGTCCTCCGCCAAACTGCGGCTCGCGGCTAGGTAGTCCGACCAACGTTGCGGATCGATCGACCGCCATGACCGCCACGCGTCCGCCAGACTGCGTTCTCCCCACGTTGGCATCGGAGTGGAGGTCGAAGGCAAAGCCTGTACTGGCTGCGCTTGCGGCATCGACTCCTGAGACGGGAGCACACGATAGCCATGGTCTAGAATGAAACGCATGGTTTGCCGTGCTAGGAGTCGATCGTACTGTTTTTCGGCTTCGGCCAGCTCGTCGTAGGGAATCAGGTTCGGATGCCGCTTTTTGGTATCGTCACGCTGGGGGCCATACTGCCAACCGTCCGCCCGCCGCTGTTTCGCCCACTGGTCATGCACGTGTTCAGCCAACTGCTCCATGAGCCGTGACAAACCGGCTGGCAATACCACGTCCGCCTCCACCGAGCTGCGCCGTTCTGACGTCATGGCCTACCCTCAGACTCGATGCACTCGTATGACCGGCTACCCTTACACACTGGTCGGCACCGTCTATGCCTTGCCGAGGTAGAGCACCACGGCAATCCACACTAGATGCATGCTGTTGTCCACCACAATCACCGACCAGGGTGCAAACGGAGGCTGTAAGAACTCGCGTTGCCCGGAGACCTTCATCCACCAAGTGACAAACATTGTGCGGTCTTGAACCCAGTGCTGTATGGCGATGGCCATCCATTGCCAGAGTTGCAGATGCCCAAACCACCAAAGGATTGTGAACCCCGACATGTAGAGCAGCACATGCGCCGTGCAGATCCATGACGAGCGTTTCTTGCCATTGGCTAGGTAGTCGTTTTGTAGGAGGTAGTCGCCGGCCAGATGGCTGGCGATAATCGCAAGGTCCATCACGCCACCAACTTACAGGTCCTCGAAGGCCCGCATCTCTGAATCGGCCGCCCCGGGAGGCACGGCACGGGTCATGTTATCTCGACGCGGGGCAATAATCAGCCGGGCCGCAGCTCACAACAGCCCGTGGAATTCTCAATGTGCTTGCCGTTCCCTTGATCGTGGCAGGCGTAGGGTCACTGTGGCAGCCAGCTAGCCCGTCTTAGTTGAATGCGCGATCAGCGCCAACTAACTTCTACAGACGACGTGGCTGTCTCCAACAGGCACCCTCGTCACCCCCAAAAACCAGGGCGGTTGGTAACCGCGCGGATTACGAGCTGTGAGATTATTTGACCGCGACAACCTGGCGCGAGATGTACGCTGGCTGATTGCCATGCTGCTGGTGCTAGGGCTCTTCGGCGCCTGGTACGCTGCCGAAGTCTGGCGAGAGCAGCGGCCGCCGGCCGGCAGCAGCGGCGTCGGTCTGGCGATGGGGACCATCGCTGGACTGATCATCCTGTTCGAGTTCCTACTCTGGCCCCGCAAGGCGTTGCGGCGGTGGCGGCTTCTTGGTCCGGCACGCTGGTGGATGCGCGCACACATCTGGCTGGGGTTTCTGGCAATTCCTTTGGCGCTGGGCCATAGTGGGCTGACTTTCGGAGGCTGGTTGAGCACGGCGTTGGCGATTGTCTTCTCCATCGTTGTGCTCAGTGGCATCTTCGGTCTCGTGGTCCAAGCCCGACTGGCGCGACAACTGCGGAGTCGATTCTCTACAGAGTTCGTCGTACCGCAGATCGACGAGCGTGTGCGCCAAATCTGCGAATTCGCAGAGGATCTGATCGCTTCCGCATGCGGGGACCGTGGCCCAGAGCCCCTCACCCTCGAAGCAGCCAGTGCGCCGGCCCCGTCGCCGAAGCCGACGACTGCCGAACAGACAGTCGGGGCTCGGCGCACACCGCGCGCGTATCACGCCCAGATCATTGTGGAAGCCGTGGGCGTCGAGGATGTGCCGCCGCGCGACGAGCTACGGGCCCAGTTTCGTGCCACGATCTTGCCCTATCTCAAGCGCGGCCACGATGTCGCCGGGTTCTTGCAAGACGCGACATCGGCCCAGGCGTACTTCCGTGAGTTAGAGGCAACGGTGGACCAGGCGGCCCGACCTGTAATTGCGACCCTATTGCAGTGCTGCGACGAGCGGCGAAAGCTCGACGAGCAGGCCGGCGTTCATGCCTGGCTGCACAGTTGGCTGATCATTCATCTTGGATTCTCAGGCCTGTTGATCACGCTGTTGGCTGTGCATGCGTTCGTGGCGATCAAGTACTGGTAACTGGCCGACAGCTGGACGCGCGCAGTGCGTCTTGGGCTGCAGGAGGGGGCATGATTCTCAAACATCTGATGCGGCTGCAACAGCGGCATGGTTGGGTGAGCAACCGGATGCTCCGCGATCTTTCCGAAAGAATTCACGAACCGCTCTACCGTATTGAGGAGTTGGTAAGCTTTTACCCGCACCTCCGCCGCGAGCCTCCGCCGCAGGTCGAGATCAAGATCTGCCGCGACATGGCCTGTCACCTGTGCGACGCAACACAAGTCCGCGAAGATGTCGAGAAACTCAAATCCAAGCACGGCTGGAGCGACGACCAAGTATCGATTGTATCTACTTCTTGTTTGGCGCAGTGCGATCGGGCTCCGGCTGCGACCATCGAAGTCCATCGCACTAGTCACAACAGACAAGATCAAGAAGGTCACCACGTCACCTGCCTAATGCCGAAAACCGATGGCGAGCGACTCGCCGATGCCGCCGAGCAGGCGCTAGCTGGCAGTTTGCGGCCAGCCTCAGCATCCGGACGCGGGCTGCCGATTCACGACAACTCAAAGGAGTGGCTGATTGACGTCTACAGGTACCACCCTGACCGCAATGACTTCAATCGCTACGAGACCATCCATCGCTACCTGCGAGGCGAGTTTGATAGGGTCGACCGGCGGCGGCGCGTAAAGCTCGAGCTGAAGCAGCTCGACCCGGAGGGCGCGGTTTCTGAACGAGCCGTGCGCGCTGCCGTCGAGCAGGCAGACCAAGAGGACGTACCGGAAGTCTTACAGGCGCTGCGCACAGCGGTTCTCCTCGGCAAAGGTGGTCCCGGACTAAACACCTACGACAAATGGCTCGAAGTACGTTGCCAACAAAACGAGAGCAAATTCGTCGTCTGCAATGCTGATGAGAGCGAACCATCAACTTTCAAGGATCGCGAATTGCTACTTCAAGTCCCGCACTTGGTAGTCGAAGGCGTCATCCTGGCCAGCCTTGTTGTCGGCGCCGACCAAGCATACATCTATGTGCGGCACGAGTTTCCCGATCAGATCGCCGCACTGGAACGAGAAATCAAGCGGGCGCAGAATGAACTGCCGCAGTGTCGCGTTCGAGTAGAAGTCTTCACAAGCCCCGGGGGTTACATCTGCGGAGAGCAGACCGCGTTGATCGAAGCGCTGCAGGATAATCGCGCCGAGCCGCGCAACCGTCCGCCAGAGCTGCAAACCAACGGTTTGCATAATCGGCCCACGTTGATCAACAACGTCGAGACTTTCGCCTGGGTCCCCGCCATATTGCTACACCGGGAAGAAGATAAGAAGCTCGGGCAGTGGCATGCCAACCTAGGCCAGACGCCCAAGCGCGAGGGGCGTCGGTTTTTCTCCATCTGCGGTCACGTCAACCGGCCGGGTGTCTACGAAGTTCCTGTCGAGATCACGCTCGGCGAGCTGATCGAGCGGTATGCCGGTGGTATGCAAGCCGGCCGAGAATTCAAGGCTGTGGCCCTGATGGGCCCGTCGGGGGGCTTCACTCCGCGCAGGCCAAAGATGGACACGCTGCGGATGAGCGAGGCGCTCAAACAGGAATATGGGGTAGAAAACGCCGAAAGGTTTGATGTTCTAGATCTGCGACTGGGGAATCCCGACTCACGCGCCCTTAGTATCGGCGCGGGTATCACCGTCTTATCAGATGCCACCGATTTTGTGTCCTTGACCAGGGTGTGTTCAGAGTTCTATCGAAACGAGTCGTGTGGAAAGTGCGTACCATGTCGGATCGGTTCGTACAAAATCGCTGAACTCGCCGGACAAATTGCTAGGCGACAACCGTCCGAATCTGAGCTCGAGCTAATCAGTAAAGATGTAGCACAACTGCACAGCGTTATGGATGCGACGTCGATTTGCGGACTCGGCCAAGTAGCTTCGAAGCCCCTGCAGACTTACTTGACTTACCGTAAAGACTTTAGCTGACGCGGCTACCCACCAAACCGCTGAATCTGGATTGGGTGGCCGATCGATGTAGGCAAGACCGCACAACTCAGCGTTCAGCCGCCAACACGGACGCAGTCATGGCGGCCGATCTCCCCACCAACGGCAATAGAGAGACAAAATGTCTGACGAGGTACGCGACGAGCAACGCTCTGAAAGATCGACAACGCCACTGCTCGAACCCCCTGAATTCACTTGGGACGAGGAAGCCCTCTTTTCACGAGATGTCGACGGCCAGCTGATTCGCGTCGACCCGGTTACCTATGCCGATTTTGAACGCAAAGTCGAAGTCAAGGTCGATCAACAGACAGTGACCGTAAGGGCCGCCGTACCGCGCACGGACTCACAGGGCAATCCAGTAATCGGCGAAGACGGTAGGAGCATACCGCGCCGTACGACAGTCTACGACGTAATCAAGGTGCTATACGGTCGAGATAAGGCGACCGATGCGGTGAAGATCCTCTGCCATGCTGACCATCTAAAACCCGTCGGCGTGTGTCGTGTCTGCTCGGTACTCGCCGAGAAAGACGACGGCAAAGGCCGTCCTCCGAAGCTTATTCCCGCATGCTGTCATCCAGTTATTCGTCAATACCCCATGATCATTCACACACGGAACTCACCAGACAAAAGGCACCGCACAAGGATTGATCAGGCCATCGGGACGCTGCTCGAGTTGCTGGCGTCCGACCATCTGCAGAGGAGAAACGGTGCATTTGCGGACGAGAGTCTACCGCCGGCGAGCGCCAATCGCGAAGTCAGTGAGTTTGAGCGACTTGTTGATGAGTTCGACATAGATTCTCAGCGATTCGCGAGTTCTAGTAAGGCCAGTTTCATTCCGCTTGACCAGTCGTCTCACCTAATGGTGGTCGATCGTCAGGCATGTATTCTCTGTAATCGATGCATCCGGGCATGCAATGAAGTCAAGCAGCACAATGTGATTAGCCGTAGCGGCAAGGGCTATCGCGCTGAGATCGCTTTCGATCTGAACAATCCGCTGGATCCAGACAGTCTACACAACTTGATGCGCGACTCGACCTGCGTCTCTTGCGGTGAGTGCATGATTTCGTGTCCTACTGACGCGCTCACACTCAAGCCCGATCGCGTCTGTTATTCCGAGTGGTGGAAAGAAAAGATTGCACAGCGTGATGTGCATCACCAAGTGACGGCGGATGACCTCCGGAACGACAAAGACAAGGGCCACGAGATCTTCAGGCTCGTGCCACCGAAGTTCCTTACCTGGAATGCGTCAGCGGCCGTGTATAGCCGTCTCGAGCCGAAGTACGTCTTGTGCGAGCAGTTCGATCACGGCTCCACGGCCTTCATTCTGTTGAACGGGCGGTTTGGGATCTTTCAGCAGCCCGAGCTGGGCCGTCGCCAAGGCAAATCGCGCCTGGGTGGCATTGGCGGCGTGCTGGGCAGGTTCTTTAGCTCCGAATCACATCATACGGCAGAAGGCGACTCCTCTGGCGGGAATAGCGCGGCGCTGTCCGATGCGCTCGTGGGGCTATCGCCTGCGGATGCGGATGCCATGCGGGCTCGCGTCGCTGAACTCGAGAGACGCTACGGGCCAATGATCGGCGTCCGGACGAGAGACGACTTTATCCTCGGGGAGATGAGCTGTATGAACTACCAGCGAAGGACTGCGACCGTAGTGGCCCTCGATGAGTGCCAAGTGATAGAAATCCGTCGCAATATTCTCTACATGCTGCAGCGTGTACCCGAGACACGGCGGCGGCTTCAGGAGATATATCGTCGCCGAGTCTTGGGAACTGAGTTAAGAAAACTGGAATTCATTCGAGATCTCGATCCCGGTCAGCAACAAGAGTGTGAGCGCTTCCTCCAGGGGTGCGCTGAACTCGTCCACGTCGACTCCGGGCAGGTGATCTTTGAACAGGATGATGATGCAGATGCGATGTTTCTCATCCGCTATGGGCACGTCAAGGTCACGCAACGGTTCGGTGGACGCGAGATCGTCCTCGATTACATGCGAGCGGGCCAGCATTTTGGAGAGTTAGGCGTCGCCAGAAGCATACCCGATCTCGCAGAGAGCTTCAGAGAGGCAGGACTCTCTAGTGCCCGGTTGGGGGCGCGCACCGCGACGTGTACGGCCCTGGACCACGTGGAGCTCGTGCGTATCAATAAACGGGACTTTGAGAAGCTCCTCGCTGACAACGATGCTCTCCGACATCGCTTCGCCCGCTATGTCGAGACATTGCTGACTCGCAACAAGCTGTTGCGCTCGGATGCCGGGCATCGGACTGGGACTAGCTTGCCGCTGCGCGAGTTCGTCGACCAAGGACTGTACAACGCTCAGAAGCTATTGATCTTAGACCTTGACCGCTGTACGCGTTGCGATGAATGCACGAAAGCCTGCATCGACACACACAAAGACCACCGGCCTCGCCTGATTCGTGATGGACTGCGATTTGGCGGCTACCTCATCGCGAGTGCGTGCCGCTCGTGCGAAGACCCCTACTGCCTAGTCGGCTGCCCGGTGGATGCCATCCATCGTGGCGCGCGTGGTGAGATCACAATCGAGGACCACTGCATCGGCTGCGGTGTCTGTGCCGACAATTGTCCGTACGGCAACATCAACATGCTCGTTGATGAAGCCGGCATCCAGGAAAGAAGGGAAGCGTCTGGGGAGACCATTCGTGTTCTCCCCCAGCGAGCCACGACGTGCGATCTTTGCGCATCAGTGCCTGGCGTTGGCGAAGAAGGCGAGGTAAGTTGTGTCCGCGCGTGTCCCCATGAGGCAGCGTTTCGAGTTAGCGGCGAGCAGCTCTACGCACATCTCTACCAGCAGTGTGTCGGTATCGTCATCGACGATAAGGGAGATGTGCTTTTGAATCTATCGGCGCAAAGTGAATCGGGCTTCCCGTCCCAACGGCCGAGGTTGGGCGAATCGCCCCAAGAAGCTGCAGTGCGCGCCGTCCGCGAGCAAACCGGTTACGTCGTTCAGGTCATAAAACGCCTATCTACGACGCTCCCGAGCCCTGAGGGCGAGCAGGTCTACTTCCTGATGAGGCCCGACTCGCACACTTGGCTCCGCAACCCATTGAAATCGCGATCATTCGGTTGGCACTCATCCCAAGACGCCATCGAGCGGATGCGGGCGCCCGACGATCTGGACGGGTCTTACCCCGACAGTGGCGGCGGAAGATCGGAAAGCTCCACGTCGCAACAACGCGCATCGTCCAATCGTCAGCGCGATCTTTTGATCTTGGAAACTGCCTTGGCAGAGCACGCTTACCGAACCGCCGATCAGGCGCCAGGCACGGCCGAAAACGCCACCTGAGTGAGAGACCGCGTTCGGCGTTCGCTACGAGCCCGCAGCCGTCATGGTCGTGCGACGTGATCAAGGTTCAGCTCGACCAGGACGCTCAACAGTCCGGCCTGTGGACGAAGCTGCAAATCGTCTTCTAAAGAGACGAGACACGCTGGTGCACCGGTCGGGTCTGTCTCGACTTTGATGCTTCGAGTGCGGTCGATCCTGACGCCACGATGATCGTAGGTGTCACCCTGTGCCTGCACTTCCAAATCGCGCATCGCCAGGAACACTTCGTCCGGTGTCACCGGCTGGGCATCGGGGCCCGGCGGTCTCAACGGATCGGCTTCGATCCGCCCTCGAAGGTGATCGAAATCCGCCAGGGGGTCATAGCTACCCACCAAAACAACCGTTTCCTGGCCGATAACGTCGTCCAGCCGATACCAGTCGCCGGCATCCGTTCCGGGTAACACGTAGTGCCTTCCGCCTTCGCAACGATTGCTGAGCTGGATCTTCTCGTGCGGGAACAACAACGACAGCTCGCCACTGGAATCGATAAGTACGACGTAGAAGTAGCAATCTTCGTTGGTTGTGAACTCGATTCGAAAACGATCGTCCGTGAAGACCGTCATCTCGTCGTGCAACACAAAACAGTCCGAATGATCGGCCAGTGGCTCGCGCTTGCCGTAGCCCGCCCAAGACAAGGACAGCGGTGGAAGGGTAGACTCGGGCGGCAAGGTTGGCTGCTGCCTCGACACCATGAAATATGCTGCGAAACCGACGAGCAAGATAAACATCGCCAACGCGCGAGTCCTTGGCCCCACACGGATGCCAGTTCTGCGCTGAAGCAGCTCTTTCAGTCGGGCGATGGAAGCTTCGCTGTGCTCATGGCTGTAGCCGACCATTTGGTGCTGCAGAATTGGGCGAATCTCTTCCGGCAGTTCGCTTGCATCCGGCATCTCAAAATCGGCCGCTCGCAGTGGCACGACGTTGCTGCCCGCTTTGATCGCCAGAGCGATCTCCTGCCGAAACCAGTCCTCCGGATCGCGACAGCGGTCGAGTGCCCCACGCGTCAAGACAACGACCACGTTGCGGGCCCGAGCGAGGTTGTCGCGCAAGGCGTTGTCGAACAGGCCAGCTCCACTTTCGCGCACGTCGAGGAAAACGCTGAGATTCTGATTCCTGAGTGCGCTATACAGTAGGCGTGCCAAATCGGCCCCAGTTTCGCGGCGGTAGCTAATGAAGACGTCGAAACCGGCTTCTGACATGCTGGGCCTCGACTAGCTTCAGCACCGTTGACGACAGAGCAGCGGCGGTGGGGGCAGTATAGCCGCCAATGACGCCGTCTCAAGACAGCTGGCGACTTTGAAGGCTACGGTCGCTGATAGCCGGTGATGTCGATCACGCGGCCGTCAATCACGAATCGCGTCTGGTTTGTGCGAGTGGCAAACTCAAAAAGCTCTTCGGCTAATAGCGTCGTGACGGCGGCGCGGCGCAGAGTATCGAGTTGTCCCACGGTCGGCGTCCGTAGAATGCCTCCCGGGCCACCTCGCGGCACCTTCACCGTGGGCTGTGCTGGGAAAAACACCGGGTCGGGCACATCGTCAAACGCCACAACGTCCGGGTTGGGCGTGATCTGGTCATTGTCGTCGTTGAAGAATTGGTCTTTGATGATCTGTCGATCCTGGTCGCTACGCCGCACAGCCAATTGGGCCTTGCCACTAACCTGTTCGAGTGCAAACTCACCAAACGCGAATGTCGCATTTGGGTTGAACACGCCTCGCTCATCCAGAAAAGGCGTGGCGTTGCCCGAAGTCACAGCCGGACTGAGGGGGTTCGCTCCCAACAGGCCCGTTATCCCCAGCGTGTTGTCAAGCGCCGCGGGGTCAACCGGGTCCGGGATCGTGAATTGATCCAACCGGATCAAGTACGCATCGAAGCCTGGAATGGGAACTGTTGTTGGTACGGCGTCGGTGCCGGTTTGCACGTCCGTCGTGACCTGACTCAGTGGAGGAGCACCAGTGCCGATCGACCAGTATTCGCGGGTTGTTGGAAATCCGTCGGACGGAAGGAGGACCACGTCGTTCAATAGATGCCGTGCCTCGGCGGTAATCAGGTGGATGTTCCCGGGAAACGATGCCTTCTCGCTCTGCTGCATCGCATCAGCAAACAAGCCACCGCTGGTGCTCGCAAAGCTCGAGCCGAATGAGCTGCCGATTGTCAAACTCAGGCTGCTGCCAAACGACCGGGTGGACTCGCTGGTTGCGGTCCGCGTCGGCTCCTGGCTACCCGTCTCGACATCGATACCTCGCGAGTCAAGCGGGTCTTGCTCTGTATCAAACCGCTCGTCGTCCGGCTGCTCGTCTCCCCTGGGTCTCTGAATCCGCTCGGGAGGGCGTTCGCCACCTGACCCCTCGCTGCTGCCGCAGCCTTCGGAGGCGTCGTCCTCGCCTCCCTCCTGAAACGCCGCCACGGTAATCTGCTTTCGGTAGCGGCTCGTTTCGGCGACTGATGCAAGCGCCGCGTACTCAGAGTCGATCGACCAATCGCCAGTTACCGCGGAGAATGATACGGACCGACGATGCACGTTCCAAGCAGCTTCATCTCCGGCCTGTAGGGCAAACTCGTCTTCGCCCGGGCAGCGTAACAGAACGCTGCCGCGTTCGACGGCGACGCGAGTTCCGCCTTTGTGGACAAAGACGCGCACAATTGATTGGCGTGCCTCGATCACAACCCGCCCAGCGTGCAAATGCAGATGCGCTCCGTCGCCCACGACCGCGCGCAGTTCCCCCGTGGCGAGCGATCCGTCGATGACTGTCGGTCCCGCTGATCGAAAGGCGATCTCACAGTGGCCCGCGAGGTCGATCACGATACCGGGATCGAGATGCAATCCCGCGCTACCCCTAGGGGTGGTGCGCAGTCGATCTCCTGTCCGCAATGTGATACCCGGCGCAGCAACGTATGCTGCTTGCATTCGAGCGATCGTCGCGTGTGGAGACGCGGCCGTCAGCGTACCAACCTTGGTGTGCGGTGTGACCGCGCTCACCACAGCACACAGCGTCAGCGATACAATCATGACATGAGTCCTTCAGGCGACCAAGCCGCGCGGCGATGGGCTAGAAGTCGTAAACCAACTGACAGCTAAGAATGTGACGGGCAAACTCATAGAACTGAACGCCGAATAGGTTCGTGACGTTGGAATCGTTGTTGACGAACGTATAGTCAATTCGCTGACTCCAGTGTCGAGTTGCGAACCGTTGTATTCCGACCCGAACCTCCGTGCGCTGGTCAAATCTCGGCCTGTCGAAAAAGTCGAGGCTGTTGGGATGCCGGAAGTCGTCCCAGTAGTGGCGAACGTCGAGGTTGCCCAGGACCCGGCAGCAGATCGGCATTTCCAACCGGGCGTTCACTTGATGCGTCACCCGATCAAAGTCGGAACCTTTGGCGAAGGCTTCTTCAAAACGATATCCAGCGTAGATTCGCCCTCGACCAGCGAACGTATAGACGGCCTGGGTGATGCCGACCGCGTGTACTCGTTCATCACGAATCTGCGCGGGCACCAGTGCAAGTCCGTTAAGACCAGCAGTTGTGAATTCATAGAAGCCCGCGAGATGACCGAACGCACCCTGCAGCAACGAGACATTCGGGGTCATGCGGTGCTCTTGGATCAGTTCTTTGTTGTCCAAGAGGTTCTCGAAGAACTGATAGTGAAAGTCGGCGATCCAGGGCCCGCCGCGAACATTCGTGAAGAACCCTCCGGCGTAGGTCTGCAGGTTGAACTCCGTCAGATCGAAGTGGAAGTTTCCGAACGCAGTTCCCAGTAGTCCCGCCGTCATGAAGGCGTTTTGGACGACGCGCAGCTCGCCGAATAGAGCCGTCAAGGCGCGGGAATCCTCGCGTTCGAAGTTTGATCCCAAGCCCGAGAAACTGGGCGCTGCCGGTACGTTGCTGTCGTACTCGTAGGCAGTCAGAAAAGTCAGATTCCAGCGTCGCGCCGGATCAACGCCCAGGCCGGCCCCCAACACGCCGGAGTAGTTGGCGGCCACCGCGCGAGGATTGGTGCGCAGCGTGAACGATTCCAACGGTTGATAGACGTCTGTCGCGCTCGCATTCTCTGCGACGCATCCCCTAGCGTCCGCATCGGTGGTAACGAAGTCGACCAACTCGACCGCCGGCTCGAAACGCGACGGCGCCTCGCTCTGTCTACTGGTTGTTGCTTGTGCGAACCTTTGCAAGTGTCGACCGTAGCTGTCCTGCGGGTTTGATTGCACGTACTCACGGAGCGTCGCGCTCGCCTGAGTCGGCCGACCGAGGGCCAGTTCTGCCAGCGCCAAGTCAAGGAGCACTTCGGCCGTTGTGCCGCGCAGTGAGGCCAGAGTTTGCAGTTCGGCGCGCGCCTCTTCGACGCGACCCAATCCCAAGAGAGCCAGCGAGCGCTGATACATCACCGACGGATCGTCGGGATCAAGACCGGCGAGGCCTTCGAGCGCCGCGCGGTAGCGTCCGCGCTGATATTCCACCAAGGCGCGACGACGCGCGATCTCAGCCGCAATGGGGTCCACGGACGGTGGTGGCGCACGATGCACAACGGAGCTGTCGCTGCCGACTCCAAGCTGCGGCGTGGCCGACGATGGACTCGCACGGCGCGAGTCGGCCGCGAGTCGCACGACGGGTTGACAGCGCGCTGAAGTCTCGTCCGCCCAGACTAGTCCGACCTCTAGCCAGCTACCCAGCAAGAGGCAGAGCAAGCCAGGCAAAGCGCTAAGTGCGTTATGCGTAGGGCTGCGCACGGACTGACCCCTAAGCCAGGCAGGTCAGGCATGGGATAGGGAAAACGATGGCAGGAAGGGGGGAATGTGCAAGAGTTGGCGTTCGTATGGATCGGATATTTAGTACAACCGACATAAGCGAAACTCCACTTTTTGGGGAGATAAACCGCAGTCATTTTGGTAGCGTACGCCGCAATGCAATCCCTGCATTGCTTGCGTCAACTGATCGCACCTTGGGAGGCTGCATCCTGTCCGACCGAGTACGACGACCTGGCGCGAACCCGCAAGACACCGAGGAGCTGCCGAGCGAGAGGCGGGCCCGCCGAGCGGCTTGGTTCGTCTACGGCATGATCCCATCGCGCGGGAGTCGGACGCGTCGCCGGTCGCGCTCACGGTTCCTTTACCCTTCGGCGCCGAGCGACGAGCTGTGGACTATCGCGTTCGTTATGTCCATGTCTGAAAGGCTCAGCAACCACTTGTTGCGCTACCCGCACCTCGCGCACTCGGCACCTGGCGTTGTCTGTCCCCGTCAATCCTCGGCAGCTTCCGTCCTTGCCACCAGCGACAATGCGCGAATTGTTCATACTCCCGCGCGCCAGAGCCGTTGACTCATATGGCGCGAAAAGCGTCTGGCCGATCGAACTCGTGAGACAGTCTTCGCCACACCAGCACGTTTGCCGAGCGACTAGTTGTGTTCGCGAAAGCGACCAATTATGGTCATCGAAGTTGGATTCCACACGTCGCGGTGGAGTATCTGACTATACGCCGAGTGAACGACAATTGTTGGGGCAGCAAGCATGTCGATCTGGTGCCACCGTTCGCGCGCTCTGCGCAAACACAGATGCCAATCGCGAGCGCGACTTCATAGCCCGCGATTCGAAATACTTGAACCGCGGACCTTATTGGCGTGTTCAGTGGGCGATCCAATCAACACACTCGTCTCGTCGGGCAAGATCGGCGGCTCGCCGATACATCGCTTCAGCGTGCTGTCCGTTGATGGGCGCACAGGGACCAGCGAGGCGATTATCGATAGCAACAACGCGACCATTCGAGTGCGGATGGAAGTGTTGGTGCCCCCGTTCAACATAGTTACTACGACTGCGCAACACGATTTTCGAGTTGCCATCTACACAGGCACTGGCTCGAGTCGTGTTCTGATCGGACAGGCACTTGGCAGTGCGGGGGCCTCGACAGCAAACATAGTCGTCCCCCTGGACTCAACAATGCTCCAGTCGATGAACGACGGAGCGACGCCCTTGACCATTGATTTTGAAAACAGGAATGCGGGCAAGAACGGGATTTTTTCATTAGGTGTGCAATCTGCGATCATCGACCGTAGTGCTCCGAGCATTTCGCTTCCGAGTGGTGGCTTGCGCAATACTGGCTTGACGTTCACTGCACAAGACCTCGGCACGGGAATTCAAAGAGTTGAGCTGAACGACAACGGCACGAACGTCCTGCTATTTCCCTCGACACCGGGCGATTGCAATCACACGGTGCCGCTTTCGTACAATTTCGCGGCGCAGGGTCAACACGCCATCACCGTCACGGCGACGGATCGCCTGAATCGAGCCACCACGGTTTCTCAAACGTATGACTTTGACTCGATTGCGCTGTCACCCGGACCACCCGACCTGGCAGGAACGTCGGACACAGGCACTTCCGCCACCGACGATCTCACGGCGGCCGCGGACCCGGTCTTTTTCGTGTCTGGCATCGAGGCGGGTGCCACAGCAACGCTGCTCCGAGAAGGCTCGTCGACGGTCGTCGCGGGTACCCGGAACGACGTCGGGACCATTACGGATGTGGGTGTGCTGGAGGGTTCCTACCGTTATCGGGTACGCCAGCTCGACTTGGCGGGGAATCAAAGCTCGCCATCACCCGACCTGATGGTCGCGGTCGACCGCACAGCCCCATCAGTGAACGTGTCGCTATCGGGCAATAAGCGTGTTTTCGGCGACGGAGGCATATTGACCGAGTCCGCGCGGCCCGCGTTTGATATCAGCGTCTCGGAGAGTGAGCTCAACATCGAAAACCGGGTTGACGTCCGGCTCATCCAAATCGACGGCGTGGCCGTACCGGTTGGACCCGCGCAGCAACTGGTGTTTGCCGGGCAGCCCACCTTGTTGGGATCCGGCGGTAGCTTAATCACGCAGCAGACGACCTTGGAGGTCCCGTTCGATTTGGCCCCGGGCAGCCACTCCGTACGATTCGAGGCGGTTGATGGGGCAGGCAACCGCTCGGTTGTCGACGCCAACGTCACGGTTCTCGCCAACGGCCCCTTGGCCGCGCTCGGCACGCCTGTCTATAGCGAGGCCGTATCGCTCGACTTTGATGCCTTAAAGGCATTCTTGGATGTCGACACGGCGAACGGAGAAGGCAGCCAGCCCTGGACGATGAGCTTTGACAAGCGAACTCAAACCGTGTGGTTCACGTTCGAGTACCGCGGCGCGACTCGACTTGAAGAAGCGGCACTGGGGCACTTCGACCCCGCGACGAATCAGTTGCGCATCTACCGAGTAGAAGGGTTGCAGAACGTGCGCGACGCCCACGGCGTCTTCTTCGACTTCAATACCCACATTCTTCCTCGCGTGTGGTTTGTACATCGCAACAGCCCCGTCTCAGGTCAGACGCAAAACCCTGGCCGCATCAGTTACCTGGAGTTAGCCCCGCCAAACGGCCCGGGCGGTGTCTTCTCGGCACCCAGGCTCGTCTCTTACAACCTCGCACACTTGGCCGAAGTCGTCGACGAAGAGACCGGGCACGAGTTCGGCTTCACCGACGCGCACGCGATTTTCGTCGACGATCGTGGAATCGTCTGGGCTAGCATGGCCGACTCAAACGTGCTGCTCGAATTGGATTTCGATTCCGAGCTGCCCGGATCCGGCACGACAGCCCCCACGCTCAATAGTGAAATCGCGAGCGTGCGGATTCACGAGCTGCCGAGCGAACATCACGGCGAAGACGAGCCGCGGCCGAGTTCGGAAACCGAAGACTTCGCGCATCCACATGGCCTGGAGGTGATCGTCAGCGACAAGCTTGTGTCGTTGGCCGACGGTGCCGGCGTCGAACGAAGCTACTTTGAGACCTTTGTGTGGTACACGAATCTCCCCGGAGGCAGAATTGGTCTGCTGCGAACGCTTCGACAGGCGGCGGGTCCGCCGGGTCCGCAACCCGCCGACGAGTGGTTCGAGTGGGACATCGATGAACTCCTCGTCGCCGAGAAACGATTTCAAAGCGATGGATCGCTAATCGGTCATGGACTGTTCGTTGCAGTCGACAACAGAGAGACGCCCGGGAATCCCCGAGACGACCTGATCTATCTAGCGGACCCTGGCGATGGTCGCGCAAACACTGGCTTCCCTGCAGGGGCGATTCGGCAGTTAGATCCCGCCGAACTTCGCGGTGAGGCGCAATCTCTGATCCGCACCTGGCAAATCCCAGGGAGAAGCAGCCTGAGCGTGCCATACGCGGCCACGAACCAGCCATACGTCGACCGGCAGGGAAACGTGTTTTTCATCGATCGACTCACGGGCCCTGGACGGTTCGATCCGACGATCAGCTCCGGCAACAGCTTGGCCGTTACGGCGACTCGCGCATCGTCTGAGGTGCTCGCAGGGCTCGAGTTCGGTCCGACCGACGACCCTCTTGTCTACAACTCTCCTACCTTGGTTCAGACCTTTAGCCTTCCGGTGCTCACGCCGCTCAGTGCGACTGGGACAAAAGGCTCAGTGCGCGCAACGGATGGGCAGGCGCAGGCATTCTCAGGCGGCCTCGACGTGTTCGATCTGTACATCGGTGACGGCAAAGACGCGCGCAATGGGGAAGGCCCGTTTCGCGGCGCACTGGATGCCGGTAGTCGGCTGCTGATGTCGCACGCGCGGAAGGACGTTCTCGCGACGACGGTCTTCGCTGAGTCCGCTCGCCGGCAGCCCTCCGTCCTCGCCGGGCCGGGGACTGCGCGGATGGTCTTTCACGTACAACGGGATGGCAGCCTTTTGCTGACATCGCGCGGGCCGAATGACGTTGGCTACCAGCAGGCGAACTTGACGTCACTCATCTCGGGGCCGCTCATCTACGGAGATACTACGGCCGTCAAACACAACGGCATCGCTCGTGTGTTTGGCCGAGGGTTCGACGGCGGCTTAGTCGAATACCGGCGCGATCCGATCAGCGGTGCCTGGTCGGCGGTGGTCTCTCATGGAACATCCGCCGCTGGCGCGGGAATGTTGGCCTCGCATCCCACAGCGACGATCGACACGAACAACCGCGTGATGGTTTTTGCCACAACGAATCTAGGCCGTCTTGTGATGTACGTGGTCGACGAGAATCAGATAGTCGATCTTACGTCCGTAAGCAGGGGGCCACGCGTCTATTCTCGCGTTGACGCGTTGCTCGACGGCAACGACCTGTTCGTGTACGGCACCGACATGGCCGGAAACTTGAGCGAGTACCACGTGGTCGGAAACGGGCCGGGCACGACCGCGCGGACTGTGAAGGTGACCGCCGAATCACCAGGGCAGCGGGTGAAGGTGTTCCAAGACGTCACAGTCGCGAAAATGGGGGATCAGCACCACGTTTTCGCAACCGATGGAACCTCGAGGCTTGTTCACATCCGTGTCGGTGGGCCGAGCGACGGTTTCGCGCAGAACGTCACCGACCTGACACAGCCAACCGCCACCGGCTATGCCCCGTTCCAACAAGAGTTTGCAGCCCGCACGTACACCGGACTGACGGCGCTCGTCGGGAACGACGGTCGAATGTTTGTCTATGGGTCCAACGGTGCCGAGCTCATTCTGTTTATCGCCAACCAGCGGGAAGATGGCGGACTCGACTGGCAAGCGCACAATCTCACGAACGACATTCTGGCGCCGACGCACGGGCCAGAGCGGACGCGATTGACGGGCAACGACGTGTTCGGAGCGCCGATCGGATTCATTCGGGACAACGGCAACCGGCATATCTTCCAGGTCAATTTCGACGGCGAACTGATCGAGTACTACATCCTGCCGGAAGCAACTGGCCGCTTTCATACGCTCAACATCACGCTTGCGCTGGAATCCTCGACCACAGATTCCCCGAAGTCGGTCGCCGTCAGCGGATCCGGAGTATTCGATCCGAGCACGGGCATGTGGTATCTGCGCCGCGACATTGGTCCGGGGCCGCCTGATTGGAATCCCTTCCCATTCGGAGGCCCTGGATGGCAGGCGGTAGCTGGCGATTTTGATGGCGACGGGATTGACACTGTCGGCGTGCTCGATCCCACCGGCACTTGGTACTTGCGCAATGTCAATACTTCCGGGCCGCCGTCCATCCCGGTGTTCTCGTACGGCGCGGGCCAGTGGATCTCGTTCACGGGCGACTGGGACGGCGACGGACGCGACGGGATCGGTGTCTTCGATCCGGCGACCGCGACTTGGTATCTGCGCAACACGCCCACCGCCGGGGCTCCTGACGTGGCTCCATTCTCCTATGGGGGCATGGGTTGGATTCCAGTCGTCGGAGACTTCGACGGCGACGGGCGCGATTCTATCGGAGTTTTTGATCCGACGTCCGCGACTTGGTACCTGAAACAATCCGCCGGCGGGGGCGCGCCGGATATTGGCCCGTTTCAATATGGGGGTGCTGGATGGCGCCCGCTCGTAGGAGACTTCAATGGCAACGGCAGCGATTCGATTGCCGTCGTCAATCCGGCCAGCTTTTGGTTTGTAAGACAGCTCGTCGGCGCGGGGCTTCCCGATCTCGTCTTTTCCTACGGCGCCGGTGGCTGGAGTCCTATCGTGGGCGACTGGGACGGGCCGGCGCTACCATTGCGACTTGCCGCCGGAGGTAATAGCTCTGCCGTCCTAACGTCGAATCGAGTTTCGTTCGCCTCCGACGAGAAGGCTTCGCTGGGTCGTCTCGCCCTCAAACAGCTGCTCGGTGCAG